>CACYXI010000013.1 GCA_902778265.1 uncultured Bacteroidales bacterium
GTCGCCGTCCCAGTCGTAGGCTATGATGTTCTGCTCATTGTTCTGGAAGTCGCCCATGTTCGGACCGCAGTTCACCCACCATAGTCGTGTGCCGTCCTGCTTCAAGACTTCGAAGATAGAGTATTCGCCTGTGGCCTTGCCGTCGATCTTAGGACCGAGCTTTGGGTAACTCTGCTGAATCTCGCTATCATTATCGAATTTCATGAGGATTTCGAGTTCGCCGTCGCCGTCAACGTCGGCGCAGCACGCATCGTTAGGCACGAGTGTAGATTTTATTCCCTCATGCTTGAGCTTTATCTCCTTGTAGCTCGTGCTCCATACCGATGCCGCCTTGCTCTGTGCCTGTTCCTGTCCTCTTACGACGGCAGCCACGGTGTAAGTGCTCGTGGCGTTGCCCGAAGTGTCGGAGTAGTTGGATGTCGTTAGTCCCGACTTTATTAGTGTCCCGTCCTTATATACGTTGTACGTAACGTCATAGTACTCAGACCCTAATAGTCGCCAACTGAGATACACTCCGGAGTTCACCTTCATGGCTACGAGGCCACGGTCGAGCTTATCCGTGGTGCGCTGGGCGAAGGCTGGCATGGCGGCAATCGCCAAAAGACCCACCCCCAGACCCCTCCTATAAAGGGAGGGGAGTAGATAGCTTTTCTTGCTAAAGAAATTAGCTATTTCTCGATATATTTTGTGCATATTTATTATTATTGATTATTCATATTTTATAAATGATTATTCGTATATACCCGATGACCATCGAATAGGTTGGTGGTCGAATTGCGCCCTGAAAGGGCATGGTTTGCACATAGCCCAGGGCATCGCCCTGTGGTACTATGCCCGATGTGTTTTTTCGCCCTGTAAGGGCAAAAGCATTTAATCGGACAAAACATATCTATCGTCATATTCTACGTTATATAACCGTAAAAATGCGAGATATTCATCCCGAAAACTCTGTTTCTTATGGTGCTCCGCCTGATTGCCGACATATTCAAGTACCTTATCAATTTGCGATTGACTGACCGAAAACACCGCATAACCACCTTGCCATGCGAAATGCTCGTAGGTCGGGGCTAATGCCTTTATCCATCGGCTACTATTGCGTTTCACCTCTTCCACAAGATGTGCCACCGTTTCATTCTTCGATAACAGACACACGATATGAACATGGTCACCAATGCCGCCAACACGAATGACCTTGCAGCCCGTAGTATTGACCAACATCCCTATATAGCTATGCACACGCTCCAAATGCTCATCGGCTATTTTGGGGCTGACGGTCTTCACATGGAAGATGATATGCAGATATATTTTATATAGAGATTGTGGCATATTATTAATGCTTTTGCCCTTACAGGGCGATTGGTGGTATGTCGTTCATACCCAGGGCGATGCCCTGGGCTATGGGCTTGTTGGGCTTTCAGCCCGTCGTTCGCTCACGGACGTTAAATAGTTTGACGATTGAATGACGCCTTGAAAGGGTAGGGCTTGTACACAGTCTATAACATAGAATATGTTGATGTCCGAATTACGCTTTGAAAGGGTAGGGCTTGTACACAGCCCAGAACATCGAATTGGTTGGTGGTCGATTTGCGCCCTGAAAGGGCAAGGTTTGCACCTAGCCCAGGGCATCGCCCTGTGGGTGTTATGTCCAATGTGATTTATTCGCCCTGTAAGGGCAAAAGCATTATTTCATATTGGGCTTTTGCCATTCTGGGCATCATTCGTCATTATACGGATAAGCAAATTTGTAATAAAAATCTGTCATCTGTCAATCTGTCAAACTGTCAAGGGGGTATTTTTTATTTCACCGTCACCTTTTTGCCATTCTTGATGATTAATCCCTTGACATTACCATTGATGCGCTGCCCATTGAGATTGTAGGTTTGCTCATTGGTGGCATTAATGTTATTTTCTGCCTTAACCTCGGTGATCCCCGTTGTTGCTGGCCAATATTTCGCAATCTCGTCTTCGGAAAGGATTATCCATTGCTGCTTGGTGGCAGAATCGGAGAAGTCGAAGGTGACGAATGAGGTGTTGGAAGTATAGTTTGAGGTATTGGCAGAAAGGGTGGAAGTACCCGTGATCCAATAGCCGTGGGTGGTCAGTTTATCAGTTGCCGTGGTGATGGTGACATCGGTACGGTCGGGCATGAGCTGGAACTTCTCCGTATCAGCAGGCTTTGCGGTGGTGTAGAGCATATAACCGCTGCGTTTGGAGAGGTACTTGTTCTTTGCCACGTTCTTGAATAGATACATGCCTGTCTCAGGCTCGTAGGTAAGCGTCCATGCAGCCTCGTCTGGAATGCCGTTGTTATCAGAAAGCATATCCTTCAGGGCTATTGTCTTTGAGCCGTTGGCATAGAGAAGAGCCTCGCCGAGTCCGCTGGCAGAGTTCTTGCACATGAGATAGTATTTCTTCGTTTCATCGAAATTGTATGTGTAGCCAGGGAGTCCGTTTGTGTAGGCTGTGGTAGGGCAGAGGCCATCGATGAACATCGCATAAAGCAGACAGCATCCGCCGACATACTGAAGTTCGAGATGCTTATCCTTGTCTGCACCGTTCACGAACCAATCGTATGTTGCGCTTGATCCCCATGCGTGAGTACCGTCGCCCACCATACAGAAATCGGAGGTGTATGGGTTAGCCTCCTTGTTCTCAAGGAATGAGTACATCTTGTTAGCCTCACGACCATACCATTTCCAGTTATGGAGGTTGGTGTCAGCATAGCGGTTGGAAGTGCCTACACCCACGCCGTGACCAGTCTCATGGAGCACCGTACCGATAGCCTGATTACCTGTATTAGGTCCGATGCGCATCCATCCTCCATAACTGCAATCGGCAGTAGAAGTGCTTGCGCCATAGTGACCTGAGAGGGTGAAGCCCTTTATGCCCGTCCACTCATTGAAATAGTCGATGGTCTGGTTTATGGCAGTACGGCAACGGTCGTTAGCCTCCGCCGTAGGAGCACCATTATCCCATGTGCCTGTACAGTTACCCTTTGGGTGGGTGACAATCTTCACCTCTTCGCCATACGCCACGGTGTAAGTCTTGTTCATGACGTAAGGACGGAGATAATACACGGTGGCAGGTTCAAGATTGGTGATGTGATAGATATTGCCGTTGAGCGTCCAGTACTCGGTGGTGCGGTCATCGAGCACGGTTGGGGTATGCTCCTTACTCCAGCATACGCCACGTTCAAGTATATTCGTTCCTGTCATCGTGGCACGCATAAGAGCCTGTGTTGCACCAGTAGGAACGTATGTGTTCGTCTTCGTAACCGTTGGCTCAAGACCATCGCCAGCGGTAGCGTTTGCAAGGTTAAGGGCAAACTCAGCCTTTGAAATGGCTGCATTAAGGGCAAAGAGTGTCTTTTGCATATCCATGCTTTCAGAAGTCTCGGTAAAGGTCTTTGCCGTTTGAATGGCAGAGAGAAGAGGCGTGATAGCCTTGGCATCAATATTTTGCGAGGCGAGGCCTTCAGCTTTTGTGATGCTTTCTGATAGCTTTGAGAATATGACTGCGGAAGATTCTGCCTCAATGAGGGTAAGACGGAAATTGTCGATGGCGAGCCAGTTTCCCTTAGCTCCTTTTGCTATGAAACCAATCTCTACCTCACCTGTGGTGCATGAGAAATCCACGCTATAATCATTCGGAGTGAAGACATCGGTTTTCTGGTCGCCAGCATAGATATATGCACCAGAGCATTGCTCAGAAGTAGAAGCCTCGTTCTGGTTCTGTGCTGCTACCGTGAGGGTATATTTGCCAAGAGGGAGATCCGAAATAACCTGTGATACGCTTGCATCACCAACATTACTGCCCTTCGATACCCATTTCTCTACATACACGCTACCATTCTTCTTCGAGAAAGAAGAATTTCCTTGTACCTGAAGACCGCTTGACTTCCATTTTGAAAGTCCGCCAGTTTCGAAAGATGGGTTGCTGATGTATTTTGTCGCATCAGTCTGTGCAGAGGCGTTTAGCGTGGTGCACAGAGCCAGAATAATGATATAGTTAGGCTTCATAGTTATTAATTTTTAAATTATAAAATGAAGAATGAAAAATATAAGACCCTCTCCCCGCTGACACATACTCCGATGTTATCAACATTGGACTTCCCCCTTAAAGTGGGAGAGTCGGTTCGCGGTGGGAAGTCTCCCTTTAAGGGAGATTTAGAGGGTCTTGTATTTTTCATTTTTCACTTTTCATTTTCATTTTTTATTTCACCATTTTCTTTCCATTCTGGATGTAGATACCAGAAGGAACATTCTTCTTATTCATCTTTACACCAGAAAGGTTGTAGATGTCATTTTTAGAGTGAGTATCTTTCACATCTTTGATGGATGTCACCTCACCACCGTTTCTGATGGTCTCAACCTCATCGGCAGAGAGAGCATAGTTATAGATGCGCAGGTCGTCGATATATCCTACGAAGAATGGATCTGCGGTATATTGACTGCGACCGATATAGTTACGCTTCGGATGGAAGTCGGATGGACGGATAGTGATGGCATTTGATGTTGTGGCATTACCATCAACATAGAGCGTAACGGCATCAGGGGCAAGCGTAACGGCTACATAGTGCCAGCCTGTTGTTGCCTTGGTGGTAGAGAGAATCTGCTCATCGCCTCCGTTCTTCATCACAAGACGCATCTCACTGCCATTGCTTGGGGTGAGGAAGAAATACTGGTCTGTTCCATTGCCGAAATCGAAAATGCGCTGCCAACTGTTAGTGTTATTGATGTTCACCCACATGGCTATCGTCATTTCTGAGAGATTTCCTACAGAAGGAGGGAGAGTGAGATAACCGTCAGAACCCTTGAGATAGAGGCTCTTCTTACCACTCTTCTTCATCAGCGAACTGTATGATGTAGATCCAGATGTGATACCGTCAAGGATATTGATGGTAGCATCGTTTGTGTCGTCCTCGAAATCATAGTGCGCTATGAGAGCTTTCTCCGAATTTGCGGTAGCACTAACCTCTGTTGATGCTTCCGACTGATTGCGTGAGTTATCTACTGCCTTGATCTTATAGGTATAGTTCTGCCCTGGAGTAATATCATTATCAATAAACTCCGTACCTTCCACCATGCGACCTATCATGTCAAAGGTGTTGGGTGTTGGGTGTTGGGTGATGGCTTTGCGGAAAATGTTATATCCAACGATGTCATCCTCTGAATTGGCTGTCCAAGAAAGCTTGATAGAACCGCTCTGAACATCCGCGGATACATTTGTTGGGGCAATAGGGGCATCAAGTTCGAGCTTTGGCTTAACCTCTACTGGCATAAAGCGCCATTGCTGTTCTGGATTGCCTGTAAACGCAGCCTGCTGGATGTAGTTATTGGCAGATGTTCCTGCATTCTTAACTTCGAGATACAGACCGCTATGACGTGAGCGGATGTACCAGCTATCATTGCCTGCATATTCAAGGAACCATTGCTCGTTAGTACCCTTACCGCCTCTCACATTGATGATGGATGCACCAGCAGATGTACTCCAGTCCTTTATATCCATAAGTAGGGTAGGGTCTTTCTTCCAAAAGAGCCAGAAATATCCGAGATCACCCTGTCCTGTGGTTGGAACCATTTCAAGATTCCATTGATAGGCATCATTGATGTTTGGGGTTAAGTTGTTGAGTGTATATTTCCTCAATGCAATACCTCGACCGCTTTCCGTCTTGTTATCGTATGTTCCGAGGCATAGCTTGGCATTCATATTCATTATGACGTATGTGCCATTCTTGATAGGGTCGAGTGGGGCATCCTCACCGCTATGGATGAGTACCATACGCTCAGCGTTAGTCTGACCTTGCTGATAGCCAGTACCGCCAGGCATCTCTACGCTGTATGAGTATGTAGGGCCATAGCCATCGAAGAATACAGGACGGTCAGTAGAGATAAATTCGTATGAAGACTTTGTTGCCTGACGCTCTGATGTTCCGAGGAAGGCATCCATACGTCCGTCATTACGCTTATACACGGTTGCTGCCGACCATGCGTCACGATTCTCAGCATAGCCAATCTCCTTGCCATAGAATGAAGCTCTGCAATATTCTCCGCGTGCAGCTCCATCCCATCCCCACCATACGCCAGACTGCATTCCGTAGTGGGCTCCGATGAAAGCTTCACCTACATTGTGCAACTCGTCGGCTGTGGCATAGTTGCCGTCATTTCTTACCTTTTGCCAGAAATCAGCATAGTTTTTGAACGAACCTGCAAGCTGATGGGTATTACCCTCGGTGGCATAAGGCAACATATAGTTATACCATTCAAGAGCCTTGTCGCAGTTGAGTGTGTTACCTGCGGAAATGCGGATTCCTGCAAGGGCAGGATCTTCAGAAATGAGCTTCGCAATAGCCTTGAAATGATCCTTCGTTCCCTCTCCCCATCCATCGTAGTCAGGTTCGTTGAATGGAGATATAGTGATTACATTAAAGCCTTTATTCTTGGCATAGAGAACCGAAGCCTTTATGACCTTGTACCACTCTTCTGGCTTACCATAGTAGTTATCCTTGTTTAGCTTCTCATGGTCACAGTTCAGTATGACATTGCGCACACCGCTGAGACTGATATGGTCAAGGCGTGTCTGAAGGGCAGCCTGTTGTGCAGAGGATAGATTGCCGTTAGCATCCACAAGGTCGCTTGGCTGGAATGATATACGGCCAGTAGCCATCACATCCTTGCCAATGTAGTTTGTTCCTCGTGTCACGTTGTCGGCATTATCCCATGCCACATCCATTCCCCACTTTATTGGTTCTTGTGGAATAAGATACTCGCTGATATCAGCATCAGCCTTGAAAGGAACGGCTGTAGCCTTCGCCTTTCCACTTGTTACCCACATTGATGAGTGTGTGGTACGTTGCGCAAACGATGCTGCCGGGAATCCCGACAACATCGCTGCTAATATAATCACTTGTCTTTTCATATTATAATGTACAATTTATTATTTGCAATGTACAATAGTGTTTTCACAATGGTGGTACTTACAATCCAATCCTACCTTTCCAGTGCAGGAACCAGTTGTTCTGGTCTTTAAGGTCAACTGAAATACCGCTTGGAGCAGTTCCGTTTCTGCCTTGAATCTTCTTTTCAAGCCAAGCTGGGTCATTTCGGCGAAGAGCCGCACGGAGGAGGTCATAGTATCGGTAGCCCTCGAAGGCAAACTCAAGTGCCTCCTCATCGATAATCATTTCCTCTACCTTATCCTGCTGCCAAGCAATCTGCTGGAGAGAATCCTTGATTTCTGGGTTGTATGGCATCTGGTAGTACTCGTTTGCAGGAGTAAAACCAGAACCACGACTGTGAATACCTATGGTGTTGACGGTGAATTTTGAGTATGCACTTGTGTTGACTACATATCCACCCGTAGAAGAAGACAGACGTGTACCTACGAAATGGAAGTTATCCATAATCTTCTGGGCATCGGCTGTATAGTGTGGTAAGATACTGTCGTTCAGCACCTCTGTATTTACTCCTGATGATAGAATCTGGAACGCATAGCGTGGATAGCCTGCACGGTTAAGAGCCTCTGCAAGGCGCAGATACACAAGTGTGCGACGATATATCTGTATGTTCTTTGTATCGTATTTGTATATGCGTTGATATGTGTATGATGCTCCATTTACAGGATTCGTGTAGTTTTCCTTTGTCTCCCATACCTGTGAAAGACGGAGGTCACCGCTCATATAGTTCTCTATTGTGGTTGGGGCATAGAGCACATCGCCGTAGTTATCGGCATAGCAGTATCTCTGAGCTGCGGAGAGATTGATCAGATACTGTGATGGAACAAGGCTGACCTGATAGTCGTTCTCTGCTCTTGAGTTGAAGATGTTGCGCAACTGACTATAATGTCCTTCTGATGGAATGGAGTCCATAGGTATGAGGGTGATAAGCTCGTTTGTCTTTGAAACAGACTTCTCTACACTTTCACCAAATGTCATAACTCTCCATGAGTAGTTCCAACTGGTCCATTCTGAGTTATTCCATTTCGTTGAATAGTCGGTTGTTGGATATATCGTATTCTTGCCATTACGGTTGTTGAGGTAGTCAAAATAATATTTGGCTGCCTCAAAATAGTTTTCAGCCCACAGATTGAGGTCGGCAAGTACAAGGCGAACTGGAATGTAGAAATTCTTAGATGGAAGACTCTTGATGTCGCGATATGTAGGTGTGTCCTCATCTACGAGTTCCTGAAGTTTATCCTCGTTGATGAAGTAATTGCATATCTGCTTGATGTCGTACATAGGATACGATCTGTCAGACTCCTCTTTGGTCGTTATTGGTTCGGTGATGAAAGGCACACGGCCGTATGTGGTAACCAACTGAAGGTAAGTCCACGCACGTATAGCCTTTACCGCTGCATATTCCGCTCTGAAGATATACTGGTTACGGTTATTCTTCTGTTCGGTATTTGCCTTGGCAATGTAGTAGTTACAGTTATTGATTATAGCGTAATAGTCAACAGGTCGGTTATACACGTTATCATCGTCGATATTGAAGTTTGCGACGGCGCGAAGGTCGGCTGATGTAGCTTCAGTAACTGTTACTAGATCACCACGTGCTTCACCCAGAAGTACTGTGCGGTCAGCTATTGCCTGAACCTTATTCAGTATTCCTGTGAGAGAATAAATTGTATCAGATGCATTCGTAAGATGCTCTGTCTCCGTATCAACTATGTAGGTTGATTCCTGGTCGAAGAAGTCGGAGCAACTACTTAGAGTAAAGAGTAAAGAGAAAAGTGTAATGTGGAATGACACTCTACTCTTGCTTATATGTTTTCTAATAAACTTTTTCATAACGAATATATTTTTAATGAAAAATGAAAAGTGAACAATGAAAAATACAAGTAATGTCTATACTTTAGAAAGTAATATGTATTTTATGATTTTTCATTTTTCATTTTTTACAGGTTTATCTTCACTCCTGCCACGAAGCTTCTGCTCTGTCCTACGTAGCCGAGGTCGATGCCCTGACCTATGACAGCAGAAGAACTGGAGAACTCAGGATCGGTACCGAGATACTTAGTGAGCGTGAACACATTGTTCGCCTGAATCCAGAACTGTAGTCCCTGAAGGAATGTAGAGTTCAGAGGAAGGTCATAGCTTAGGGTTACGGACTTCAGCTTGAGGTATGAGCCATCCTCAATCCAACGGTCAGAGAAGCGTGAGTTCGCCATCGGATCCTGGAATGTAGCCTTTGGCATGTTTGTCACATTGCCCTCTGCCATCCAGCGCTGTGTCATGGTCGTTGTCTGGTTCATGAAGCGTGAGCCTGATTCCAACTGCTGACGCATATAGTTATACACGTCGTTGCCGAGGCTGTATGTGAAGTTAACGTCAAGTCTGAAATTCTTCCATGAGAGAGAAGAGAATATATTACCGTAGATGTCTGGGTTTGGATCACCGATAACAGTGCGATCCTTCTCATTAATCTCATAGTCGTCGTTCATATCCTCAAATATTATATCACCAGCCTCGAAATAGTTCTTCTTCACACCGTTGGCATCAAGAACATACAGCTTTGCGTCCTGAGCCTGCTTTGTGGTTGCGAACACACCCTTGGTGCGGTAGCCGTAGAACAGGTTGGCTGCATTGCCTTCCTGAGTAAGTATTGTAGCACCGTTGATGTCGGTCGTATAACTGGTCATGCCGTTGTTAAGTCCGAGACTCGTAATCTTGTTCTTGTAGTGGCCTACGCTTGCAGCGAGTTCCCAACTCCAGTCCTTTGTTGCTATCACCTTTCCACGTACGTTTACATCATAGCCATGGTTCTGCAGTTCGCCAGTGTTAGCCCAGTTCTGCTCAATGCCTGATAGGAAACTGAGTTCCTGAAGTGCGAGAAGTCCTGTGGTTGACGACTTGAACACGTTAAAGCCAATGGAGAGGCGGTTGCCGAGGAAGTTACCGTCAAAGCCAATGTTGAACCTACGTGTCGTCTCCCACTTTATAGCCGTATTGCCGATACCTGCGAAGGCAAGTCCGGAGATAGCGTTAAGGTAGAGCAGCGGACCGAAGTACGACCTTGCTGCAAACACGTCAATATCATCATTACCGCTAATATCGAAACCTGCGGTAAGGCGCAGATGGTCAATACCCTGAATCCCTGCAAACCAAGGCTCATTGGTTATAATCCATGCACCTTGAACAGATGGGAACAATCCCCATACCGCGTTCATCATCTTGAGTCCACCATTAGCATCCTTGCCAAATCGTGACGAACCGCTTGCCGTAAGGTTCACCTGTGCAAAATAGCGCCCAAGGAAGTTATAGTTGCCCTGTACGTACATATCCATATTATTCCACGACTCATCCACACCGTTGCTCTGCGCATTCATAAGGCTTGAGCTCATAAACGGAGTCTTGTCCGAGCCTGTGTTATATCCAAGCTGACGGCTGCGAGTGTAGTTTTCGAAGTTCATGCGTACACCGCTGAATACCGCTACGTCGTGAGCATCATAGCGGTTATTCCACGTAAGACGTGTATCGCTCTGAATAGAGTTCTGCTTAGTGGCAAGCGAGCTTACAAGGTTCTCTCTATAGCCTGAAACGCTCGATACATAGAATGTCGGAACACCATTTATCGGAACATAGTACTTATTGTTGGTGTTTACGAGCGTATAGCTGAAGTGCTCGCTAAGTATGAGATTGTCATTAAACTGATACTTTGGAGTAACGGCAATGTTGAGTAGTGAGTTCTCAAATCGGTTCTTGTTCTCTGCTTCGGCATATTTGTTGAATGCCACTGGATTACCCAACTTATAGTTGTAGTTGCTGTACAGAGCCAGAGCCTCGTCAAGATACGTTTCATCGGTTATGTCGATATACGAATCCGAAATCTTACCAGCACCGTATGAATATGGGCTGATGAAAGGCGACTTGACGTATGCAAGGAATGAAGGAGCGGTAGGAGTACCCTCATCGTATGTCACAGGAGCACCATCATCGCGAATGTCGCGTGTGAGGTTAGAGAAAGAGGCATCGAACCTTACACCCAGTTCTTGTGTTATCTGCACGTCTGTGTTGAACCTGATGTTAAGTCGCATCATGTCATTATCCTTCAAGGTGCTGTTTGCAAGCGTATAGCCAACCGAAAGGTTATACTGAGCCACATCGTCACCACCCTCAATGTTGATACCATAGTTCTGTGTCAGGGCATTGCGATAGATATAATCCTTCCAGTCTGTATTGTTGTGATACTGGTTATAGTAGTAATAGTCAGGATCAGCATTAAGAAACTTAAAGTCGCTACGCTTGGTATCGACTGTCTTCAGTAGGGTAGAGGCATAGCTACGATACTGCTCTGCATCCATCATGTCATAGTACTTAGGCTCTGTTGTCACACCGGCAGATAGGTTTGCCGTGATGCGAGTGGCAAGGCTCTTTGAGCGACGTGTCCTGATTTCAATCACGCCATTAGCACCGCGAGCACCATATAGAGCCGTACCGTTACGAACTATGGAAATATCCTCTATGTCAGCAGGATTGATGTTGGTGAGAATGTCGTTGACGAAACCATTGTGAAGCATTTCTCTGCCATACTGCTGTTCCACTATCACACCGTCAATCACAACGAGAGGCTGTGCATTGGCATTCAAAGAGTTCAGACCCTGAATGAATGTGTTCTGACCAATGCCAGGTGTACCGCTACGTTGAGTGCTATAAGCGTAAGCACCAAGTTGCTTTTGTACCTCCTCCTTTATGTTGATAGCATTGGAGTATGTGAAATTATTGGCTGAAGCCAGATTGCGAACGTCAGTATGCTCCGTATATTCAGACTTGAACGAGGCATTAAGCAGTCGCGCGGTGCGCTGTGTCTCGTTTGTATCAAGACCTATAACAACAGGGTTGTAGCTTGGTGTAGAAACGTATAGGGCAGAAGCGAATTGTGGAATATTGACGGTATAGTTACCCTTGTCATCAGTCAGAGCGCTGAATCCCTCAATGCCTTGAGCCTTGACCATGGCACCAGAAATAGGTTGCCCTGTTGCAGCATCGATCACTGTACCCTTAACGGTACGTGTCTCGTATTTCTTTTGGGGCTTCCTCGTCTTACGTACAATAGTCTGGGTAGCATCCTCAGTCTCTTCCTCTTGAGCAGAAACGCCCAGAGGAAAAGCCATAAGCATTGTAAGTCCGTATAAAATATATCGTTTCATAAATTCTATTTACTTTATTTAATTACTATTACAATTTACTAATTACTTAGTTACATCAATTAGGTATATTGGTAATTTGTACATTGTAAATGGTAAATTGAACATGATCTTACTCTTCCATGTGCGGTACCAGTTTCAACTGGTCAATACGAAGTGATCTCGTGTATATCTTCTTTGTAACATCCGAGCCTCTTACGTTGATTTCAACAAGAGCCTTTACCTGTGCTTCTGGCAAGTTGTACGAACATGTAGGGAATTCGAATGTACCGATGTGGATTTCGTGTACTCTTGTAGGATCAACAAGGAAGGTGTTTTTTCTTGTTGAACTGTCATAGCTTATTTCACCGCCGTCCTCTTCTGATACGACCTTCGATACCTCATTGCCATCCATGTCGTGCCAATACAGTGTAACGCCGAATCGGGTAGGCAATGTATCGGTTGCCATAATGTCACCTGCTGTTGCCGGTGCTGTAACAACGTACATGTCGTATTTCTGGTTTGACAGAACATTCCAGAAATCAAACAGCGCTCCCATATCCTTCAGGTTGGCAGGAATAAGGGTATAGTACATATTGTTCGACACCTTGTTATAGAAAGGATTGTCACTCGTCACAGTTGTTGAGGTCCAGCTTGGCTTTGCCTCGGGAATAGCGCCAGTGAGAGAGTCAAGGGTACTTCTCCCCTCTGCCTCCATTACTATATTCATAAGAACTGTCTTTCTGCGGTCAACATTCCACTTGTCAGCCTTCATCACAACACCATTACTGCACACCTTCTTACTCTTTACTGTAGAGAAAATGCCGTCGGGGGCGTATGGATTTTCGAACTGGAATGGCTTGATGTCGTATGAACCGAATATCAATTTCCTGTCATTGTATGATATTGCTAATGGTGACACTATGGAGTCGAGATTCTCTGTCATGCCAAGGAGAGGATTTGTGGTCTTGCTGAACTGCATACCAGTGAGGATAAAGAAACGTGGAAATACCCACATAAGAGAGTCGCGACCAGCCACTTTCTTGTCGTATTGGAAAAGGGTGATATTCTTGTCGTACTGCTCCTTCCAAGCCTTGTTTGTTGGCATAAGGGTATAGTAACAGCTATCCTCGTTGTTGAGTTTGGCTTTTAGCCAGAGGTTTAGCAGTTCGTTCTGAGTCACGGTTACAGAATCCAAATAGTGCTGCTTACCTTTGATAATCTCACCTGGTACAGACTCACTCTCCTTGAATTCTTCAACGTGAAACTGATATGGATCTGACATATAAAGGAAATGGCGCACACTATCAAGTTCCTCATCCATCTTGGCGTATTCAAAGATGTTTGGAATATAGTTTGCAACATCATCAATTGTGAACAGAACTCCGTTTC
Source organism: uncultured Bacteroidales bacterium (assembly GCA_902778265.1). Lineage (GTDB taxonomy): Bacteria > Bacteroidota > Bacteroidia > Bacteroidales > Bacteroidaceae > Prevotella. The sequence goes on from CACYXI010000013.1 coordinate 13,516, forward strand.
CAGTCTGCTTGTTGATGCTGGTGAAATTCTTACCCGAAAACGTACTATTCGTAAGACCGATAGATTTGCCATTCATCATTCGGATTGTGGTATCTGCGGTTTCATTGGCAACAGAATAGTTGTATAAGGCGATATGATTCATTACAAACTCCTTGATAGCTGTATTCTTCTCGCCTTTCAGTCCCTTGGCAAGTTCAGTCTGGTATTTGCTGATAATGGCATTTGCATCTGCATCAGTAAAACTGTTGTTGGTTGGTGCAAATACGGTGAACACCTGACTACTGGCAAGTGACTTATCATAGCCCGTAGCCTCAATAACCTTGGCGAAATTTGATAATTCCTGATTATTTTTTATGGACTCCCACAGGTTGCCCTCACCCATAGTGACAGACTTATAGTGATCGTCCCATGTGTCGGTACAGGAAATTAGGCCGAGTGGACTTAGTGTAAAGAGTAAAGTGTAAAGTGTAGTGTTGAATGACATCTTATTCTTTATTCTATACACTTTACTCTTTAAACTGTTAATATGTCTTTGAATTGATCTTTTCATATCGTATATACTATATACATTACTCATTAATCTTTTCTCTTTCATCTCTCTTTAGAGGTCATCCTCTGATGCTCCACTGCCGGAAACACCATATACAGATTTTGGTACGAGTTCAAGATAGTCGAGCATAGCCTCCTTCTTCTTTGCAAGTACGGTAGATACGTTCTTGATGCGGAGAGTATGTGTCTTACCTGCCTCTATGTTTACTGTACAGAGTACCTTACGTACAGTGTGTGACATTTGAGAGAATGTATTATATTTGCCAGCCTTTGTGCCGTCAGAACTGTTGAATACAGAGTGAGGACCACGATAGTATCCTTTATTCTTCAGAATCTTGAAATCCTCCTGACGTTTGTCATTATCTTCTCTAATGTTCAGATAGTCTGGGAATGAAGAGCCATATACGCTTGGAAGGTCGATAGGTTCTGCCATGTTAAGAGGAATACCTGTTGCCTTACCGTCGAAGTATATCTGCACCTGACCGCGTTCTGCACCATCAGCTTTACTCATAGGAGCAAAGCCAAGACGGATTTGCCATTCGCCAGAGAATGGAACAGGTGGAATGTTGAATGTTATGTCGAATACTTCCTGTGCATCCATCTCGTCACCATTCATTGAATAGTAGCCTGAACGTGGATACCAATAAGTAAGACGGCTGTCACCTCTTAATATTACACCATTAAGATAGCCTTGAGGGAACTGATAGTTCTTACCCACATTTGAACCTCCGATATTCTGACCGTTCATACGCATATTATTGGTCATAATCTCAGGGAATATTGTTGAGAAATCCATACGGATGCGACAGTTGTCCACGTTATCGCGTGTGTTCTCATCGAATTTCAGAATATCATCCACGTAGAAGTATATTCCGTTTACGGCATTATTATCATATTTTTCTGGAACAGTAGGTAGAACGTGAACACCATTTGTGTTATGTGTGTCATCATATCTACGATTGAGATAACGATCACCTACTATACCTGTTGGACCAGCCCATTTGCTTACAGTTAGTTTCTCAACCTTTAGCATAGTGTATGGTAGCATTGTGGTGTACCATTCGGTTGGGTTCACTATGTCAATATCAATACCTGCATCCTCACGTACGGTAAGGAAGTTGTAACCTTGAACGTTACGATCAAGGATATGATACTGAAGAAGTCGCTTTAGTGGGTTGATTGAATCCGTGAGATGTTCAAATTTCCAGCCTTCCTTGTTTACATCCTCTGGATATATTGAAGAGTATATCTTAACGGCCTCATCATAGAGTCCTTTAACATCGTTAATACCTTTTCTTTTGAGAACCACATCAGGAACCACAAAGGCGGTGAAACCATAGAGACGTTTCTCCGGGTAATAGACAGCCTCTGCATTTCTGGCACCAGTTTGTATTGACTGTACATCCCATTTGGAGTTCTTATATTTCTCATACATCTCTGCATATTGGCGATCTTCAACGCTATCCATACGCTCATCAAGACCAGTCTCATGAATTGCATTAGCGAAGATAGATACTTCATCGTTCTGAAGTAAGAGTGATCCCACAGTCTTCGTTGAATTTTCCAGAACAACATCAATCTGCTGTATGATACCATTCTCAACAGAATCATCCTGAAGCTCAAAGCTGATTGTTGAGTTGCTGTTTACCACAACGACCGAGTTGTTATTTGCATCAGTCTTGTGTTCTACCTGAACATTACGCTTAATCATGTTCTGGGTAGCAAGCATACCATCTGCCATATCTGATACAGAATACATCTCTGGGAGAAGATGTGTTCGTGCTATTGTATCGCATTGAGAATCAGAGAGATCATCAATGGATGAATAGTTGTACTTTCTGAGATATGCGTTTACTGCATCATTATTTGGCAGGAAGCATGTATAGTGACCGTATGCCGAAAGCTGATCCATGAGACCTGCACGCTCAACGATGGTTGCAAACTGGCTGAAATTCTCGTTGTCTTGCAGATACTGACTCATCATCTTACCTGTGAAGGTGTAATAGCTCTCAGCATCTGGTTCGTCAGAACAAGATGAGAAGGTGCAACTGAGTGTAAAGAGTAAAGTGTAAAGTGGAATGTAGAATGATAGCTTACTCTTTACTCTATACCCTTTACTCTTTAAACTTTTAATATGTCTTTGAATTGAACTTTTCATATCGTATATACTATTTACATTATTCGATACTCTTTGCTCTTTAATCCTTTAATTAGCCTCGAAACTGCTGTTCTCACCACTGCCAAAGGCAGAGTTCTGTTTCAGGTAAGGGTTGACCTTTAGTTCATCGAGGTTGTAAGGCCAGTAGATGGCATCCATCTTTTTCATCTTACTCTCGATGATAGACTGAAGGTTTGTATCCTTGTTGGCACATTTCTTTGCAAGATATTTTGTATCACCCTCACGCTGTGACCTACGTACAAGGTCAAAGTATCGCTTACCCTCGAACATGAGTTCGCGGTGACGCTCTTCATACACGAGATCTGTGATGGTTTCCTTTGTGTTATAGTTGGTTACGACAAGTGTGTCCTTGAGTTCCTGTTGTGCAATGGAACGTTTGTTCACAGCATTAACGAGACTGAAGGCATAGTCACGTTTTTCTATATCTGACTCTGAAGTCAGGTCACCTGATTCCTGTGAAATCATCTGTGCTGTTGCCTCTGCGGCAAGGAGCATAATGTCAGACAGGCGATAGAAGATATAGTTTGCCTTATTGCGTGACTCTGCGACGTTATTATGCAGATGTGTTTCATATTGGTTACTCCACTGTGCCATACTCCAGAAATTATTGGCAGAAGGGGCTGCATAGATCATAACTCCGCTTTTGGATGTATTCTTGCCAATACGGTAAGGAGAGTCCTTTCCTGCCCATATCATATTTTCGTATGGACGAATGTCAAGTCCTTTGTTCTGCTTGTCATACACCTTGTATGTGGCGTTTGGCTCATCGAGTGAAACGTATGATGAGGCATTTACCCATGCGTCATGACCTATACCTCCGTAGAAATCGCTATATGGACCATTGGAAAGCTGCTTGTCGTCAGAATCCTTTATGAATGTGAGTTCAAAGATACTCTCAATGCTGTTGCCCTTAACGAATATTTCATTGAACGACTGGCCGTATGAGTTGTTCTGATTTCGGTAGCGTGTGCCGATGAGAGGATAACCTCCCCAGTTTGTAAAGTCTGATTCTAGGTAGTTCTTATTCGACTTGATTTCTTCTTTCTTGCGGTTGATAATCAGCTTCGCATATTCTACGCACTTGGCATAATTCTTCTGCCACAGATACATTTCGCAGAGCATGGAGTAGATAGCCCATTTAGTCACGCGACCTGTGTTGTAGAACTTGTAGTAATCGGATTTGTTGTCCGGATATGACTCAAGTGCATTGTCCTTTACCTCTTCCAGTGAGGATATTAATAGGGCAAGAACCTCATCGAAAGACTTAGCTGGAATGGCGAGTTTCTGTTTGTTCTCACCCTCTTCACTATCATCTTCGTAGCAGGTCTCTGTGTAAGGTACATCTCGGAATGTACGGATAAGGTAGAAATAGCATAAAGAGCGGATGGCTGTTGCCTCTGCTATGTCTGCCTTTAGTTGCGACTGGGAGTATGATGGATCAACCTCTGCAACTGTTGGGGCATATTTCAATACAGTATTGCATTTGTTTATAATACTGTAGAAATCACCCCATGCTGTATAGGCATTGTTGGCTGTGATATTCTCCTTCAATATCTTCTTTAGATTGAGATCCTTATCGTTTGGATCGGTATAGACAACATTCTCAGAGCGGAATTCTCCCCAGATCATCATACGACTTATTATCGCGAATGATTGCATCTGTGAGTAGCATCCTGCAATGATAGCCTCAACGTCAGATTTCTCGTTCCAGAAATTATCAATGGTGATTTCATTCTGAGGCTCTATATCGAGGAATTTTCCGCAGCTCGTCAAGCATCCTGTGCTCAAAGCTCCCAATGAGAGTGCCATGAGTGCAATGCCGTTCTTGCGTATTTTAGATTTTATATTGTACATAGAACTTACTAATTACGAATTACAAATTACTTTGTTACAATAGCGTAATCTAACATCCTTTCCTTTTGAAAGGCTTGGTTAGGCTTTTAGAAGAATACCGTAGCACCCAATGTATATGAGCGTACACGAGGTAGTTTTCCGTTATCCTGCGCTGGACTATATCCGCTTGCAGAGATATCGGGGTCAACACCTGTGTATTTGGTAATTACGAATGGATTGTTGGCACTCAGATATAAACTAATCTTGTTGAGACCTATGAACTGTAATGCCTTCTTCTTCAGTGCGTATGACAACTGAATATAGCTGCAACGCAAGTAAGAACCATCCTCAACGAAACGGTCGCTGATGAGGGTGTTGAAGTTTGAGTCCTTACCATACATTGCACGTGGTATCGTGGTGATATCACCTTCCTTACGCCAACGATAGTTCACCGCCTGACTCTGATTGTTGTTGTTTATCATAGCCTCTGCATCGAGACGTGCGAGGTTGAGAATGTCAACACCGACGCGGTAGGTGAACTGCGCTGAGAGTTTCAAGTCTTGATAGTTTACTGAGAATCCGAAACCACCTGTGAGTTTTGGCAGTGATGAGCCGAGGTACATGATATCGAGTGAGTTGATCTGACCGTCATGGTTCACGTCCTCGTACATGGCATCACCACCACGGAAATTGTAGTTCTTGCCTGTACCGTCGTTGGTATAGTTGAACTTCATCTGGAGTGGATCGCCGTTGTCATCGTAGATTATCTTGCCATCGGCGTTGAGGGCTACTGGAGCTGTGTTGCCGGCATCAATGAATGCCTGTTGCTGTTCGCGTGGCATGTTCTTGATGGTTTCGTACTGGTACATATATACTCCCTTTGAACGGAATCCGTAGATTGAATTGAGAGGGTTGTTTAGCTGTACTCGTGTAAGTATCTCGCGGTTTCCGTTGTTATAGGTAGAGTTCATTGCCTTCAGCACCATTGGATCCATCTCGAGCAGTTCGCTGCGGTTGTTGCCGAAGTTAGCGTTGATGTCGAGTGAGAAAGCTCCCTTCTTGATGAGCTTGTTGGTATTGACATGGAACTCCCAACCTGTGTTGCGAGTCTTACCAGTGTTGCGATAGTCGAGTGAATAGTAGCCTGTGCTTGAAGGTATGCGATAGTTGCCCATCAGCATATTTGAACGTGTGATGCGGTAAATCTCGAATGTGATATTGAGACGGTCGTCAAGGAATCCAAGGTCGAAACCGAGGTTCATGTTATGCACCTTTTCCCACTGAAGGTTGGTGAGCTTCAGATTGTTAGGTGTCATAGCGTTGATGCCGAGGTACTGTGCCGTGCTGCCGTACTTCGACTCATAGAGGTAGTTCTTGCTTGGTGCATTACCTGTCAAGCTCCATGATGGACGTATGGAGATCATTGACACTCCCTTGCCTTTGATACCTTCCATAAACGGTTCGTCGATGATGTTCCATCGACCTGAGATCTGTGGGAAATAGCCCCAACGCTTATCTGGACCGAATTTTGTAGTACCGTCAGCACGTAGTGTTACGTCGAAGGAATAGCGGCTCTTGTAGGCATAGTGGGCGGTGAAGGTGAAGTAGAGGGCTCGCCACTGGTTGTAGTCGGAGCCGAGACCTGTTACAAGACCGCCTGCATCAGGGCTCTGGATGCGTGAAGGTAGTCCCTTACCATCGTCTGACTGCTGGCTCGAACTGCCTGTGGTGAGTTCGAAGCGCCCCATGGTCATAAAGGAGTGATCCTTATTGGGAAGTGCAGGTACGTAGGTGAGGGAGTGCTTGGTGGTGAGTGCTACACTCTTTGAGCTTTGCTTGTATGCAGTGTTGTGACCTGCCGACCAGTCGGTGGTGACGAGGTCTGACGGATAGTACTTGTAGGTGTAGTTGTTGTAGATGTTCATATAGATCTGACCTTTCCACGTGAGTCGGTCGTGATCTTCATCCATACCCATAAGCTCGTATTTCAGTACAAGCTCTGGGTTGAGGTCGTACTTTGTCTGGTCGTTCTTTGCAAGATGAGCACTGGCTACGGGATTTACGTATTTACGCTGGTCGTCCTTGAACACCTCTGAACCCGTAGCTATTCCGCTTTGCATCATATTGTAATATACATCAGTATCATTGCCATTGGCATCCTCTTCATAGATACTCATGTTAGGCATCTTCTTTAGGGCGATGTCGTAGAGGTTGTCATAGTTATGGTTGTACTTGGTGTATGTCATAGCGAAGTTGGTCTGCACGAGGATGCGCTCGCTGACATTGTAGTCGAGGTTCACACGTGTAGAGAAGCGGTGCATCTTATCTTCGATAGATGTTCCGTTTTCCTTATCGAAGCCACCAGAGATACGGAAACGTGCCTTTTCGCCACCACCGTTAACAGTGAGGTAGTGGTTCTGGCGAAGTCCAACCTGCGTAACCTCCTTGCGCCAGTCGGTGTTGTCGTTGTACTGGTTGTACTCGGAGAATGTTGGGTCGTAGTTTATCTCAGGGATGTCGCTTGCATAGTTGCTCTGCTTCGGATTGAAGTACGCCTCCTTGAGTAGCATGGTGTAGTCGTCGCCATTGAGCAGATTCATGCCGTCGGGCTGATAAGTGCCGGTGAGTTTGATGGAGTAGGACACGCTTGGTTTGCCACGGCTACCGCGCTTGGTTGTAAGCTCGATGACACCGTTGCCACCCTGAGAGCCGTAGAGGGCAGAGCCATCCTTCAATACGTTGATGCTTGCTATGTCCTCGGTGTTGATATTGAGGAGCTCGGCAAACTGCTCGTCGTTGGCTGTGCTTGCATCGAAGTTGGAGAGGTCAAGCTCGCGTACGTTGCCATCCACTACGATGAGTGGGTTCTGGTTGGTGAGCGATGATAGTGAACCGCCACCACGGAGTCGCATGGTAGAGCCTGAACCGAGGGCGCCTGAATTGCCTACGATATCAAGACCTGCGATACGTCCCTGGAGAGCCTCGTCGATGGTGGTGATGCCGAGGCCTTCGAAATCCTTGGTGTCGATGGTCTGCTTGGCGTATGATATCTCATTCTCAGGAATGGCAAGACCGTTGCCATTGGCACGTTTCTTTGACTTAACCACAACCTCGTTGAGCGTGGTGGCAGCCGCCATTGTAACGTCGTATGTGGTCTTGTCGAGCTTGAATGTCTGTGTCTTCAGTCCGACGTATGAGATACGGAGCTTATCGTTAGCATTCTTCACCTTCATGGTGAAGTTTCCGTTCATATCGGTGATGGCAGACTCGATGATACGGCCTGTACCGTCAATCTCGCAGACGGTGGCTCCCATCAGCGGACCGAGGTCATCGCTGACGGTACCATGTACCTGTGTAATCTGCTGTGCCATGGCAGCGATGCTACATAGTGACAATGCGCATGTCATTAGTGCTACCTTGCATTTGTGGCCTGCTATGTTGTTTGTCTTATGTTTCATGTCTTTTAAATATTAAAATGAACAATGAAAAATTATAAAATACAGGTTAGTATTTAAATTTAAAATGAGTAATGAAAAATTATAAAATACAATTTAGTTTCTTTCGCTAAAATCATTCGCGATAAATTGTAATCTGTATTATTCATTTTTCACTTTTCATTTATTATTCATTTTTCACTTTTCATTTTTCATTTATTTTTACTTCCACCTCGTCTCCTGACTCTTGTCATAGAGAAGCACACCGTCAATCTTATGCAGTACGGCATTTGAAGATGAGGATATAAGGCACTTGTATGCACCGCTACGGAGGTTATCTACCTTAACGCCAGAGCCAAGTTCCATCCAGTATTCACGACTGCATATATTGCTCTTTGCCGGATCTGCCGTGTAGCTTCTGCCTAACAAATCCTTTACGGTCAGACTGCTGCCGTTCTGGGTTACAGAGAGGGAGTAGAAACGGTTGTTGTTAGGGTTCAGCTTTGCTGATTCATACTGATAGTCCGTTATGTTATCACCTCCTATATATACGGAGTTGTCCTGGATGTGATAGCGCACGAAATTGTGTATCTTGTCGGCTATCTTCTTCTTCTCTTCTTCTGATGAAGCCTTGTCGTAGTCTTCCCATGTAGGCAGATACCCGTTGTCAATCATTTTCTGTATGGCTGCATCTGTAGGGATATACATGGTGTAGTTATAGTTGTCGAACACCGTGATGTTCTTGTTCTCTGCAGGGTTCAGACTGTAGTATTTGCCGTCTTTGCTGGCAAAGAGTGCATCGTCGCTCTCGTCTGCATAGATGAGGTTGAAGAACAGGGAGTCGCCACCGTTGTCGCGTTCTTGCTTCAGTATCTCGAATACTGACTTTGGCGATGTCATTGGAACCTGAATCTTGCCCAGTTCCATTGTCTCATCATTGTTTACGCCGTAGGTAGTACCGTTACCACCGTCACCCATGTTATAGGTGTAGTTTTGGGATGCCTTTATCTTCTCGCCTGTAAACAACTGGAATCCGCCTTGGAAGCACATGTTGCCATTCTCCTTGAATGCCTTTATCACGCTTCCAGCCTTTGTCTTGTACATAGTCTTGCCTCCTGTTATCTCATCAATGATGATGGAGTTATCGAGAAGGTCGTAGAGGCGGTTCACTATTACGTTCTCTGAAAGTCCGTAGGCTGTAGTGCCATCAAGAGTCCATGTGCCATCCTCTGCCAAGACGACAGGGTAGGCATAGCCGTTGATTTTCTCCTTAAAGTAATAGAACTCTATGAGGTATTGCTGTTGCAGACCGTATGAGCATGGGTCAATGAATCGCATCACTGGAACGGTGACTGACGATAGCAGGGATGGCTCGCCATTGTATGGGAGTATGAGGCTGAACTTTGAGTCCATAGCCGTGAGGTAAGGGGTGAAGTCCTTCGATGCTCCCTTTTCGTTGACGTAGGTCTGTGAATAGTTACTGGTCAGCGCATGATACATCACGCTAAATGTTCCAGTACTCTGAATGAGTGCAGGGAACATTACGGATGAATACTCAGAAGGTGAGAATACCTTATTAGTTATATATACCACTCCGTTGCATCCCATAAGGCAAGAGTCGATGTCGGCTGTCGTCACGTTCATTGAACGCTGTGAGTCGTCGAGTATTGAGGCGAACTTTGAAGGTACTGATGCCACGAACGATTCGAGCATGTTGACGTTGAGAAGCTTTACGAGTGTCTCGTATGGAATGTTGTCCCATGAACCGAACTTATCCTTCAGCGTCTTGCCCGCTCCATTCTCAAACCATTCTTTCAGCGCCTTATCGTTAGGCACGAGCATTGCAGCAGCATCATTCTGCATAATGATGTTGTTGTTGTCTGCCTTATACTGATTCCATCCTGGATCGAATTTAAGCAGACCAGTGGCATTCAGATTATCCTCTGTGTTGCCAGTAGGGGTGTAGAGTGCGTGATTGCCGCTATAGTTGAGATAGCGGAGGTTATAGAGTGAGTCGGTATCTGTGAATTGTGGGTACAAGCGCCAGAACTCCTGCTGATACACTTTTGCCATGTTGACAGGTACGCTGAATCGTTGCAGCAGTTTTGCCCATTGCTGTGTATTGCTGTTGCTGTTGATGATTTCCGCCATGCTCTGATTTGATGCCATGACACCATCAATTACGTAGATATAACCGTTCTTGCAGGTCTGCTCGCTGCTTATGATTTTCTTGCCGTTCACCCATGAATCCTGTATTGATTCAGAGTTATGGCTTGAGATTACATAGAGGTCGTTGTCGGTGATGTTGTTCTTCTCCATGAACTGTGGGAGGAAGTGAATCATCGGCGCTGTGGTGGCATCCTTTAGAATGTTGATGTCCTTGCCCAGATTACGTACCGTGCTCCATGCCTTGTTCACAGGGTCGTCGGCAATCTCGTTATTGATAGGAAAATCCGTTGCCTTATATACAGGAATGTTGTCGAACATACTTGCTGATGTCTCGCGACGCATACACATACCCTCTTCTGGCAGCTTTTCTTCGGAAACTGCCGGAACGTTCGACATAAGTTCAAGAAGGTATGCGTTGTTGATCATAGTACCATTGAAGAGCTGCCTTTTCTGTTCAAGAGTCAGTTCTTCGTATGACTTAACGCCAAAGAGATTCGGTGAGCTGAACCATGCCTGATAGTCATCGTCGGATGCTACGAACAATGTCTTTGAACCCGTCTTTGAAAGTGTCTCCTTATATCCGAGCTCATCGATAAGGCGAAGGGTGGTCTTGAATGTCTTGGTCTGACCATTGACTTCAATACCTTCTTCCAAGCGTTCATAGATAGAGTTGCCCAACCAAGCTGGCTGACCGGTAAGGATATCCTTCTCGCATGACTGCATAAGTGCAGTTGCTCCAAGCAATCCACTAACAGCCAGCATGTGAAGTGAAAGTTTTCTCGCCCACTTACACTGCATTCTCTTGTGTTTAGCGATTTTTATGATCATAGTTAGGTTGTTTATAGTTGTTTTCTATGTTTTCTGTTTAGTTATATATAGTTCAGGCGTTAGCCTTAGTTGATTTCAAAGTTAGGAGTAATTTCAATTGATAATTGATATTTTTCAATTATTAATTGTAATTATTATGTTAATTGTTAATTGATAATTGTTAATTATTATTTTTCAATTGACTACCTTCTCTCTTATCGTACATTAGCTTCTTTTTTGTAAATTTGTATGGTGATAAGTTTTTAAAAGCGTTTATAAGTCCTGAAAGGACGATATATTATAGGGTAGTGCGAAGCGCTACTATATTGAGCATCCGCATTTGTTAGCCCTGTAAGGGCTGCATAATTCAATATTTCTCAGTATGATATGGAATTATGTCGCACCTTCGGCGCTCTTAGGAATGGGGGGTAATGTTACGTGGGTTTCACCCACGCCTATATTATGTCGCCTTTACAAGGCTTATGTGGAACATTATCACTTTATTGTTTTTGTAATACTGGGGTGGGCATATCTCAGCCCACTCCAGTATTGTTATAGTCAGTTTTTTCAGTTCATTAAATAATGGTTACTTCATAACCTTCTTTACACCATTTGAAGTACGGATGATGTTGATACCATTCTGAAGGCTTGAAACCTTTACACCATTGATTGTGTAGATCTCTGCAACCTCAGATGCGTTGGTGATAATGCTCTCAACACCAGTGTTGACTGAAGTCTCCTTGCTGCTGTTCTTACCATAGTAGAAGAGCTGGAAGTAGTCAGCCTTGAACCAAGACTCAGAAGCCACCTTGATAGAGATCTTGTCGTTGTCCTTCTCGAGCTTGAAGATTACGCTAACCTCCTCGGCTGTCTCCTTACCGTTAGTGTTAACCTCGGTCTCATAGCCGTTAGCCATCAACTTCTGTGTGTTGCCAGCGTCAGAAGCAACGAGAGCCTTCAACTCGTATGTACCTGCAGGAAGGTTAACATCCTCTATGTCCTGAGCTACGAAGAAACCACCATCGATAGCAGAACCGTTCCATGTGTTGAATACATAGCTGCCATCAGCATTTGAAATGGTATATGTACCGTTACTGTTTTCCTTGGCACCTGTGTCACCAGTACCGCTTGCAGTAGTCCAACCGTTGAGGTTACCCTCCTCGAAGCTGTTGTTTGTGATAACACCTGTTACGTCAGCAGCAGCATCGTCAGCAGCTGTATCGACTGATGCAGGAACGGCAAGTCTCTTTGTCAGGTTAGCCATCTTGTTGATAGCCTCTGTAGCCTGAGCGTCTGTGTAAGTCTTGCCTTCAATAGCAGAGATGATGTCTGAGCTGAGTGCAGAAGCCTCAGCGATAACTGTCTGGCGAGCCTCGTCAGAGTTGCTGAGTGCTTCATTGAATGCCTCTGCCTTTGTGGTGAGCTCTGCGAAGAGAGCGGCAGATGTCTCAGCCTTGCTCTGAACAGCAAGGATTGCAGCGAGTGCGTTGAACATTGTCTTGCCGTCAGTCTGCTGGAGAGCTGCATTACCATTGTTTACTGCATCCTGTACCTCCTTGGCAACATCTGAACCCATGAGGGCATTTGCGTTTACAGAAGTGAGAGCATTTTCAAGAGCAGGCTTGATAACCTTTACGTCGAATCCCTGATAGATAAGCTTGAAGCGTGTGAAGATAGCCCAAGAGTCACCACCCTGATTAGAGCTACCCTTCATACCGATACGGAGAACGTCACCCTTCTTGGCAACAAGACCAACAGCTGAAGTTATATAGTCGCCACGGTCGAATGCCTCACCGGCATCGGTCATGTTGTTAGGATAGCACTTCTCACCATTAGGATCGGTATAGTAGTTGTTTGCCGTCCAATGCTCTGCTGCATAGTCAGGAGTTACTGAGTAGTCGAATATATTTGGCATTGGACTGGTGTTGTCGTTGATGAAGATCTTGGCAGGAGTGTTTGTGATATACTCAGAAACATTCTCTGTCTTCTTTGAGCCATCCTCATTGAAGTATTCAAGCCATGCTGCGCTTGTGCTGTTATCTGCGCGGAGATAACGATAGAAACCCTGAACCTGTACCTCATATACTCCCACTGGTGCGTTCTCTATATCCTGATGGATGTCGAAGTTTGCTGAGTTCCATGCCTCTGCACACTTGGCACTCTTGTTTGCTGCTACATTACCGCCAGTACCAGTATGTGACCAGTTCTGCCACTCATTGGCAAAGTCTGGGTTTACGATAAGGTTGGTAACGTCAGTACCTGCAGGAGTCTGTGACTTGGTATCGTCATACAGACCCTGAAGAATTGCAGTCTCTTCCTTTATCTGTTCTGTTGAGAGTGCGAGGTTCTTAATGATGTCGTCATAGTCGATAGTCAGATAGTCAGCCAACTCTGTAGCCACATCCTTGAACTTATCATCCTGAATGAGCAGTTCTGCCTGACTTGCGAGAGCCATGTATGCTGCCCACGCCTCTACGTTTGCGTCAACAAGTGCCTTTGCAGCATTGATAGCCTCGACAGAAGTAGCGTATGATGTAGCATCGGTAGCAGAAAGTCCCTTGATGGTGTTTTCCCACTCTTCCTTTACAGCCTTTGAAACCACTGCGCCGTCAGCAATGCCTGAAATAGCCTTGTAGTCGTCAATTGCCGATGTCCACGCATCTTGCTTGTTGCCAAGGTAGTAGAGGTGGAAGTTATCAGCCTTGTACCACCATATACCTGCTGCATCGTAGCTGACACCATCCTTTGCCGAACCCATTGCACCGATAGTCACCTTACCGTCGGTTGTAGGGAATATCATTGTGCCTGTTGTGAAGTATGTCTGCTTACTGCCAGTCTCAGGACTCTTCTCGAGTGTCACAGCCTTATGGTCGCCATTAGCAAGGAGATAAACGTTTGTGCAGTCGTCGCTTGATGTCACCATGCCCTGGAGCTTATACACACCGTTAGGCATTGACTCGAGAGTCTGTGTTATGGCATAGCCTGCATCCCATGTGTTGAATACATAGTTGCCGTCAGCATTATCCACGTGATAAGTGCCGTTGCTATTATCCTTCGCACCAGTGTCCTTAGAGTTCTTGGTGTCCCAACCGTTTATGTTACCTTCCTCAAATGAAGGGTTGGTAAGCATAGCTGTCATATCCTGAGGATTTTCTACAGAAGCAGCAGCCTCTGCGGCAGCCTTTATCTTAGCAGGGATAGAAGCGATTGCAGCCTCAATCTCTTCCTTGGTGCTTGCCGTGTTATTATACACAGCCTCCTCTGCTGCAAGGTCAATGGAAGGATATGCCTTCTTTGCATCATCGATGTTAGCCTTAAGCTTCATCGCAGCAGCATATACGTCGTTAGCAGCAAGCCAAGCATCGTATGCCTCCGTGCTTACGCTCGTCCACTCATAGTCAGCCTCTATTGCTGGCTCCTTTGTCGTGAAGTAGCTTGAAAGATAGAGACGGGTATCTGCAAAGTCCTTTGCAATACCGAGAAACTCCTCAGCAAACGCTGTGTTACCAATCTTGAACTTACCACCGCCCAGATCTGTTATAGTCCATGTGTCGTGGTTTGCACCATTGTTGTTGTCAACCCAGATACCAGTGCTTGAGTCAGCAAAAGTGCTGCGCCACTCCTTGAACTTGGCAACGGAGTCCACAAGTTCGTAGGTATTCTCACCAGTACTCTTAATCTTCCAAGGCATACCTTGGTCTTTGCTGGCAGATGCACGAGTCTCGTAGTCATTGCCACCAAGCATAAACGACTGGGTAGATACATTGTACAAGTATTGGGCAGTCTCACCATCCGTCACGATGTTCTGCGTCGTAGGAACTGGTCTAACCCAACCATCTGCAAATGCAGTTGAAGTCATCACCATTGATGTACTTAAAACGAGTAATGTTTTTAGTTTCATAATGATACGCTTTTAAGTTAGTGAATGAAAAATTATATAATTAGGTGTATTAAATATTTTCAATTCAGTAGTTAATTTTTAGGTTTTTAGGTTTTCAGGTTTTATGGTTTTTAGGTCGGAACGCTCTTAAAATTAAGAAATTAAGATATAAAAAAATTAATTTTCAATTCTCAATTTTCAATTTTCAATTGTTTAAGACCTCATAACCTCCTAACCTTTATAACCTCATAACCTTAATAATATGTGCTCAGGCGTCAGACATCTTGGTTGCACATTAGTATTTCGCTTGCAAGTTTCGGTTTGCACGTGTGCATACTTTCACTTGGCGACTGCAAAAGTAACAAACTTTAGTTAAAAAATGCAAGATTTTATGTAAATAAATGTTAATTCGCTCAGTTTTTAACTAAAAGTACTAAAAATCAGATAATTATGAGTGTAAATCGAACAATTATTCCGAAAAAGGGGCGTGCTTCGTGATCGTGAAAAAACAAATTATGCTTTATATACCATTTACTCTCCAACCATCACCATAAGGTGTATTTCGAAGAGTTGTAGAAGGAGAGAAAAGACCTCCATAGCGCGGATTCAACGCTGTTTCTCTGCTAATCCTCTGTTACATCTCTGCTAATCCTCTGCTACATCTCTGCTAAACCTCTGCTACCGTAGCAGAGGAATAGCGTTTTTAGAGCGATGGCACGACGATGGATCATCGTATTCGCATGAGATTTCAAAGGAAAGCTCTCTCTTCTCTCTCAAATACAATACAAAGATACTAAATTCCTGCGAATTATGCAAGTAAAAAAAAGTATTTTGCTTGTTTCCAGGCACTTGCTTCAAGTTGCGTAGGGGGGGGAGAAACGACATGGTTCCTTTCAAAAAATGGGGTGGGGGTTGAGGTTAATTCCTTAGGAGTACCAGAAAAAATATAAAAATAGAAATGCAATATTGTATTTTTATTTTTTGACTTTTTTCTTACCTCCTAAAGAATCATCCTCCACCCCCACCCCTTTTTCACAATTTAAGGATGGTTTGATGATTTGCCAAATAGAATTTTACTGTGTAGAAAAAAGGGTAGCTCACATTACCTCCCCACTTTCCTCACTCCCTTGCCTGTGCGAATGATGTTAAGACCTTTCTGTAGCCTTGAAACCTTGATGCCGTTGATGGTGTAGATGCCGTTTGTGGCTGCATCGGTTGCCGTAACGTTGTCAATGGATGTGGAGTTGGCAAGCCTGTCGCTCATCTTCTTCATCTGATCCATGGCCGCAACGGCCTGGGCATCGGTAAATGTCTTGTTCATAATGGCATTTATGACATCGGTTGCAAGGTTGTTGGCTTCCGTGACATCAGCCTGACGGGCATGACCAGTTCGGCTCTCAATGACTTTCTTGAAGTTCTCAGTCTCGCTTACGAGTTGGTTGAAGAGTGTCTCTGAATCCAGAATCTTGTTGTTGAGGGCATAGATGGCAGCAAGGGCATTGAACATACGCTTGCTTTCAGTCTGACTGAGCGCCTCGTTGCCCTCCGCGATTGCCGCATTGGCCTCTGCCAGGACGTCGGCGCCGATAAGTCCGTTGGTCTTGACTGTCTTTAGCGCATTGTTGAGGGCCGTCTTGATCACCTTTGCGTCATATCCCTTGTAGATAAGCTTGAAGCGCGAGAAGATGGCCCATGAGTCACCGCCCTGATTAGAGCTGCCTTTCATACCGATACGGAGTTTGTCACCCTTCTTCGTTACGAGTCCGATGGCAGATGTCTCATAGTAGCCATGGTCGAATGCCTCTCCTGCATCCGCCATGTTGTTGGGGTAGCATTTCTTGTTGTTAGGGTCGGTGTAGTAGTCGCCCTTAGTCCAGTGGTCGTTGGCGTATTCGGGAGATACGGAGAAGTCGAATACGTTGGTCATCGGACTTGTATTCTCGTTGATGTAGATCTTTGCCGGGGTGTTGGTGATGTATTCTGAAACATTCTCGGTCTTTCTTATTCCGTCAGGATTGAAATACTCTGACCATGCATCGTTCCCGCGGAGATAGCGATAGAAGCCCTGCACCCTTACCTCATACACGCCAACAGGCACATTCTCAATGTCCTGATGTATGTCGAAGTTGGCAGAGTTCCATGCCTCGGCACACTTGGCTGCGTTGTCGGCTCTTACGGTACCGCTGCCTGTGTGCACCCAGTGATCCCAACCCTTGGCAAAGTCGGGGTTGACGATCATGCTCGTAACGTCGGTACCCGTAGGAGCTTCTGCCTTTGCTTCCTCGTAGAGGTCGCGGAGTGATGCTATCTCTGCGTTCACCTCTTCGGTGGTGAGGTTAAGGTTGTCAATGTATGACTTGTAGGTGTATTGCAGGTAATTTTCAAGGTCGTCGGAGTCGTCCTTGTATGTCTCATCCTTCAGAAGCTGATCAGCCTGATTGGCGAGTGCGATGTATGATGCCCATACGTCAATGTTCTCATCAACAGCTTTCCTTGCATTCTGGATGGTTTCGATGGCAGAGTTGTATGAGCTGTTATCGGTGGCAGAGAGGGAGTTGAGGGTGTTTTCCCACTCTTCCCTAACCGCCTTTGTCATCTTTGTGTCAGCGGCAATGGCAATGGTGGTCTTGTATTCATCAATAGCCATTGTCCATGCGTCGGCATTGTTTCCGTAGTAGGTGAGGCGGAAATTGTCGGCCTTATACCACCATGCCCCTTCTGTTGCAAAGCTCTTGCCATCCTTTGCGCTGCCCGATGCTCCGATTGTCACCTTGCCATCGGTTGAGAAGAAGATGATCTTGCCAGTGGTGAAGTATGTCTGCTTGCTGCCAGTCTTAGGATTTGCCTGGAGCGTTACAGCCTCGTGCCTGCCGTTGGCGAGGAGATACACGTTGGTGCAGTCGTCGCTTGAAGTGACCATTGCCTGAAGGCGATAGACACCGATAGGCATTGACTGGATAGTCTGGCTGATGGCAAATCCGTCAGACCATGTGTTGAACACATAGTTGCCGTCAGCATTATCCACATGGTATGTGGCATTGCTGTTTTCCTTGGCGCCAGTATCGGTAGAATACTTTGTTGCCCAGCCGTTGATGTTTCCTTCCTCGAATGAAGGATTGACGATCAGGGCTGTCATATCCTTTGGATTTGTGACGGAAGCACTTGCCTCTGCTGCTGCCTTCAGCTTTCGTGGTAATGAGTTGATGGCAGTCTCAAAATCATTCTTAGTGCTTGAGGTGTTGTTATAGACTGCCTCCTCCGCCGTAAGGTCAATGTCGGGGTATTGCTCTTTTGCCGTTTTGATGTTATCGCCGAGCTTTACGGCAAGGAGGTATAGCTCATTCTTGTTATACCATGACTGGTATTCCTCTTGGGCTACAAGCGCCCAAGTGTCATAGATCTGTGCTCCGTTGGTCGCAGCATTGGGAGCAAGAAGGTTGAGCTTTGTGTCGGGAGCCGTGGAGAGGAGGCCGAGGGTGGCATTCTTCAGGACTGCAGGAACGGCAAGCTTGAAGTAGTTGCCTTCTGTCGGGGTGATTGTCCATCCGTTGTAATTGGTGCGCTTGCCGTCAATCCATATACCGTCGGCAGCGTCAGGACTTGCATAGTCTTTGGTTGCGACATAGTATATGCCATACTTGCCTGTTGACAGTTCAACAAGCTTTATCTGCAAACCAGTGTTTCCTACGGAAGCGCGTGTTCCGTAGTCGTATGCACCATAATAGAAACCTTTGTAATCTGAATTGTAAAGATATACAGCTTTACCGCTATTGGTATTCTTCACGGTTGTCAGAGGGAGTGTTTGTGGAACAGGCTTCTCCCATACAACCGCGAATGCTGTTGAGGTAATCACTATGGATGTACTTAAAATGAGTAATGCTTTCAGTTTCATAAACGTACTTTGTTTAGTGAAGAGTGAAAAGTGAAGAGTGAAGAATTTAAGTTTGTTTTGCCGTTGCAAGTGAATAGCAGAATTTATTGTAACTTAAATTCTTCACTATTCACTATTCACTCTTCACTAAGATTGGGCCTTTACTTCGCTCCCGGCGCAGCATCGTTTCCTGCACCTCCGTCTTGCTTCTTTGCCGTTGATTTCCTAAAAATATCAGTCTTGATAGCGTCCTTTGGCAGACGGTCACGTTGCAACTGGTCGATGATAGGCTTGGTGAGACCTTCCACCCTTGCCAGTGTTGGACCTGTAATGTCGAGAACCACGATCTCGTTCTTGCCCTTCTTCAACCAGCATCCAGGTATGTAGAGAGTCTGCTGTGGGCCTACTTCCCAAAAGCGACCTATGCAATGACCGTTTACCCAGACGAGACCCTTGCCCCATGTCCTCATGTCAAGATAGGTGTCGCCTGTCTTCGTGAGGCTGAACTCTGCTTTGTAATATGCAGGTTGGGTGTTGGGTGATGGGTGTTGAGTGTTGGTGATAGGGATATAGCTCAGGTCGTTATAGTCAAGGTCGTAAGGATAGAGATACACCTTCCAGTCCTTGAGGTTGTATGTGAGGTCGTTCTTGCCATCTGTGGTGAACACCTCAACCTTATCGGTTATCCCCTTCGGGTCATGGATGAGCTTTGAGTAGTTGATACGTCCCATGACCTCGATGAAGATTTCGAGTTGAGCACCAGCCTTTACCTCATTCTTGATTTGAAGCGTTGTCTCATAGCCATTGCCACGATAGAGCTGTCCGACAGGGGTTCCGTCAATAGTCACGATGGCATAGTCGCACATATCGCTGATGCGGAGGTATGCTCCAGCCTTGAGGTCGGGTAGGGTAGTGGTGTAGAGAATATTGCCATATCCTTGGTTGTACTGCTCAACAGGAAGAGCATCGTGAGACTCTATTGCCTTTGGGGTGTTTCCTGCTCGGAATAGTGGTGCCATTTCTTCAAACTTTATCTCTGGGATAGAGATTATAGGTAATGGCTTTGGAATGGCAGGAAGCTTGACGTCAGAATGTTTCTGAAGGAGTTCGCGAAGCTGATAGTACTTCTCTGTTGCAGCTCCCTGTTCGTCGATAGGTGCATCATAGTCATAGCTTGTGCAGTCAGGTGCGAAGCCTGTGTTATTAGCTCCTGCCCACCATCCGAATGAGGTGCCTCCGTGAGTCATGTAGAGAGAGAAGGAAATGCCGTTGTCGAGCATGGTTGATATGCCATTCACCATATCGGTAGCAGGGCGAGTCTCGTGAGCACGTCCCCAACCGTCGAACCATCCACTCCAATATTCGGAGCACATACGAGGGGCATTAGGACGGAGTTCGCCAAGCTTCTTGAACTGATCAAGCACGTTGGCACCAGTTCCGAAGTTCATAGTCCATACGAGGTCGTCAAGGGCATTATCCGTAAAGTTGCTTGACCAGTCACATTGGAACAATGTTGTCTTATCCCAACCTGCGGCACGGAGAGCATCGCGCATGGCGCTAACGTATGGCTTGTCCTTTGCGTAAGAGCCATATTCGTTCTCCACCTGCACCATAATTATATTACCGCCATTCTCAAGGCGATACGGAGCCAGTACCTCTGCCACCTTGTTCTCGAAGGCAATGGCTGGCTTCATGAATTTCTCATCCAAGGTTCTTAGCTTGATGCTGCGATCCTTCAGCAGCCACCAAGGCAGACCGCCCATTTCCCATTCGGCACAAACGTATGGGCCAGGGCGTACTATTACCCACATTCCATTCTTCTTGCAGAGTTCCATGAAGGCTGCAAGGTCGTGATTGCCTGAGAAATCCCACACTCCCTGTTGTGGCTCGTGATAGTTCCAAAAAACGTATGCACAGATGGCATTCATACCGAGAGCCTTGCACATCTTGATGCGATGATCCCAGTACTCGCGTGGAATACGAGCATAATGAAGTTCGGCAGCCTTTACGATAAAAGGCTTTCCATCTAATAGGAATGTGCCGTCACCTTGCGTGAAGGTGTGGATTGTCTGTGGCTTCTGCTTCGCGCTTACTGAGAGCGCAAAGGCGAAAATTGCCAGAATGGATAATAGTTTCTTCATTGTTTAGTGGTTAGAGATTTAAGTGAAAAGTGAAGAGTGAAAAGTGAAGAATTTGAGTTACATAAGTTCGGATATTTACTTGTGACGGCAAGAACTAACTTAAATTCTTCACTCTTCACTTTTCACTCTTCGTTTAATTCATGTTATATTGCCGCCACCACAGCGAATACCGCGAGTGTGGCAAGTACTGTCATAGCAGGAATCCATTCTGTGATGGATGGGCATTCCTTTACCTCTGGAAGGTATCTCTTTGGCAGATACTTTTGATATAGCCATATCAGCAAGCATACTACTATTGTAGAGTAGATGATGCCTCCGAGAAGGTCGCCTGGATAGTGTACGCCGAGGTATGAGCGTGAGTAGCACACTATCAGAGAGAGCGAGAATAGGGAGTACAACACTCGTTTTGACTTCATGAAATAAGCCACGAGTAATGATAGTCCCCAGTAGTTGGCTGCATGAGCCGAAGGGAAGCCGTAGGAGCCTCCACGATAGTCGTTCACCACGTGAACGTATTGTGACAGAGGATTCTCGAGATTAGCTGGACGCAGACGGTGGAACCAAGGACGTATTACCTGTGAGTTGAACATATCTGTCATCAGCATCATCACTCCTACTAATAATAGAAGGTGTAGTGCTCCTTGCCAGCCTCTTGTCTTGTAGATGGCGAAGAGTGTTATCAGATAGAACGGAATCCACACCAGTTTCCCGCTGATTAGCCACATGAGCCTATCAAGGTACTCTGTGTGTAATCCGTTTATCAATAGTAGGAATTGAGAATCTACTTCTTCCATTATCTAAGTGAAAAGTGAAGAGTGAAAAGTGAAGAATTTGAGTTACATGAGTTCTGGTATTTACTTGTGACGGCAAGAACAAACTTAAATTCTTCACTCTTCACTTTTCACTCTTCGTTTTATTTATCCAATAAACGTCTTAATCGCCCAGTAGCAGATGATACCTGCAACATATCCTACGAAGGCAATCCATGAAACATTCTTCATGTACCAACCGAATGAGATATGCTCAAGACCCATCACTACAACACCGGCAGCACTACCGATGATGAGCATAGAACCACCCACACCTGCACAGTATGCAAGCAACTGCCAAAATACACCATCAACAACGAGGTTAGGTGCAGAATCAATAACATACATCTTCATAGATGCAGCTACGAGAGGCACATTATCCACGATAGATGAGAGTACACCGATAGCACCTGTTATGAGGTAGTCGTTACCGATAGCATCATCGAGCCACTTCCCCATTTCTGTGAGTACGCCAATCTCAGAGAGTGTGGCTACTGCCATGAGGATACCGAGGAAGAACATGATAGTGCTAAGGTCGATGCGTGAGAGCAACTTCGTTACGCGCTTTGCCATAGGATCCTGCTCCTGACGATGACGGTAGATAATCTCGGTTACGCACCAGAGAATGCCTAATACACCGATGATACCCATGAATGCGGGAAGCTCTGTGAGGGTGTGGAATACAGGAACGAAGCAGAGACCACCTACACCGATAGCGAAGATAATCTTCTTCTGGAGTGAAGATATTACAGATGCAGATTGTGAACCTTTATCAACAACCGCTGGGAGATCACCCTTGAGGTGCATCTGCAAAACGGCTGTAGGAACTATGAATGCTACGAATGATGGTACGATAATCTCAGAGATAACACCGAGAGCCGTAATCATCTTGCCATTCCAGAGCATGATAGTTGTAACGTCGCCGATTGGAGAGAAGGCACCACCTGCGTTAGCTGCGATGATAACACATACCGCATACCAGATACGATCGTTCTTGTCCTGAACGAGCTTACGCAGAATCATGATCATCACGATTGAGGTCGTGAGGTTGTCGAGAACGGCTGACAGGATAGCTGTCATGAATGCGATCTTCCAAAGCAACGAGCGCTTTGTCTTTGAAGCAAGGGCACCACGTACCCAGTTGAACCCCCCATGCTGGTCAACAATCTCAACGATTGTCATAGCTCCCATAAGGAAGAATAGGGTAGTGCCAGCCTCGCCGAGGTTTTTCTCGATAGCCTCGCCCAGTTCCCAATGCTCAGGCAATACTGTGCCTATGAGGTCTGCATGACCTACAGCAAGGAGTGTCCAGCATACTACACACATCAAGACTGATATAGCAGCCTTGTTGATTTTTGTTACGCTTTCTATGGCTATGAAGAAGTAGCCAATGACGAAAGCCATACAGATAATGGTTGTTAAACTCATTTTTAGTTTAGTTGTTATAAAATAAAGATATTTTTGCGAGTACAAAAGTACTAAAAATTTTTCTATAAACCTTATTATATATAAAAAAATGTTTAAATTTATATGAAATGTTGCATTTAAGGCAAAAAATGAAACAGATTATTCTTTGTTATCAATATTTTTAGTATCTTTGCACATCTAACTCTATAAAAAGTTTAAGGACTAAGGTCTAAGGACTAAGGCTTTTGACTTTGACTTTTGACCTTTGACCTCAAACAAAACATTAACTTAGACAATATGAGTGAAAAACATTTCTTTGCCGTTGACCTTGGGGCAACAAGCGGACGTACCATAGTCGGGCGTTTGAGTGATGGAAGGATTGCTCTTGAGGAACTGACACGCTTTGATAACAATCTGATAGAGGTGAATGGTCACTTCTATTGGGATGTCTATGCCCTCTATTTCGAGATTATCAAGGGCTTGAAGGTCGCAAAGCAAAGGAATCTTGAAATTACCTCTATCGGTATTGATACATGGGGCGTGGATTTTGTATGTACAGCAGAGGACGGCTCTGTTAGTCAGCCACTTGCATATCGTGATCCTCATACCTTTGAAGCTATGTATGATTACCTCCAGAATGTCATGCCTCGTGAAAAGGTTTATGACATTACGGGTATTCAGTTCATGAACTTCAATTCTATCTTCCAGCTTCATGCCATGAGGCGTGCTGATAACTCAGCCCTCAAAAATGTGAAAAAGATTCTCTTCATTCCTGATGCTTTGAGCTATATGCTAACTGGTAAGATGGTTTGCGAATATACCATAGCCTCTACGGCTCAACTTCTCGATCCTCGCACAAAACGCTTGGATTCAACTCTATTGGCATCTTTGGGACTGACAGATTCCCATTTTGGGAAGATGGTAAACCCTTGTGACATTATCGGTACTCTTACCCCAGAGGTGCAGAAAATAACAGGTCTTGGTGCTGTTCCAGTTGTTGCTGTTGCAGGTCATGATACGGCTTCTGCTGTGGCTGCTGTTCCTGCTCAGAATGAACGCTTTGCATATCTATCAAGCGGCACATGGTCACTCATGGGCATAGAGACAAAAAATGCCATTATTAATAATGTGTCATACGGCCGTAACTTCACTAACGAGGGCGGAATAGAGGGTACTACACGCTTCTTGAAGAATATCTGCGGAATGTGGCTCTATGAACGTTGTCGTAAGGAATGGACGGATGCTCCTAAGTCTCATGCCGAGCTTATTGCTAAGGCTGTGCAACAACCTGCTTTCCAAAGTCTTATCAATCCTGATGATGCTATGTTTGCAAATCCTACCTCTATGGTTGAAGCTATCCAAGACTATTGCCGACAGACTGATCAGCATGTGCCACAAGGCTATGCAGAGGTATGCCGTTGTATCTTCGATTCTCTCGCCTTGCGCTATCGTCAGGTGTTCTCTTATCTTAAGGAAATGGCTGATTTCCCGATAGAGGTGCTTCATATAATCGGAGGTGGTTCGCTCAATAATGACCTCAATCAGTTTACCGCCAACTCTTGCGGAGTGGAAGTTCTTGCAGGTCCACAGGAATGTACGGCTCTCGGAAACATAATGGTACAGGCAAAGGCGGCTGGTGAGGTTCGTGATCTCTGGGAGATGCGAAAGGTGATAGCGAATAGCATAGAGCTAAAACATTTCCACCCAAAGGACAAGGCTCAATGGGATGCCGCCTACGAGCAATTTCTTGCCGTCCTTGGCAAGAAAGAATAAAATAAGAAACCTAAAAACATACTAAACTGAACAATAAAATGAAAGCAGAACTAATCAAAAAGGCATACGAGGTAGCAAAGGCTCGCTATGCGGAAATAGGCGTTGATACGGAAAAAGTACTCAAGCAACTTCAGAACTTCCATCTCTCACTTCATTGCTGGCAGGCTGATGATGTGAAGGGATTCGAAGTACAGGCAGGTGCTATGTCTGGTGGTATTCAGTCAACTGGTGATTTCCCTGGTGCAGCTCGCAATATAGACGAACTTCGTGCGGATATTCTCAAGGCAAAATCTCTCATTCCTGGCAAGCATCGCCTTAATCTTCATGAGATTTATGGCGATTTCAAGGGTAAGGTTGTGGATCGTGACGAGGTGACTGTGGAATATTTCCAGTCATGGATTGATTGGGCGAAGGATAATGATACTCTCCTTGATTTCAATTCCTCTTCTTTCTCTCATCCGAAATCGGGCAGTCTTAGTCTTGCAAATCCAGACGAGGGCATACGCCAGTTCTGGGTAGAGCACACCAAGCGTTGTCGTGATATTGCCAATGCTATGGGTGAGGCTCAGAATGATCCTTGTATCATGAATCTCTGGGTGCACGATGGCTGTAAGGATGTTAGCGTGAACCATGCCCTCTACCGTAATATCCTAAAGAAGTCTCTTGATGAGATCTTTGAGAAGAAACAGCCTATGATGAAGGATTGTATCGAGGGTAAGGTTTTCGGCATCGGACTTGAATCCTTTACTGTAGGCTCTCACGATTTCTATACTGCATATGCAGCAAAGAATGGGCAGATATTGACTATCGATACTGGTCATTATCATCCAACGGAATCACCTGCCGACAAGGTTTCTGCCGTTCTTCCTTTCATTAACGAGCTTATGCTTCATGTCTCTCGTCCTGTACGTTGGGATTCTGATCATGTCACAATCATGGATGACCCTACACAGGAGCTTTTCTTCGAGATTGTACGTGCCAATGCCCTTGATAGAGTTCATTATGGTCTTGACTTCTTCGATGGCTCAATAAACCGTATTGGTGCCTATGTCATAGGTTCTCGTGCAGCCCAGAAGTGTATGCTCAGAGCTTTGCTTGAGCCAAGGAAGATGATTTCCGAACTTGAGCTTGCAGGTGAAGGCTACAAGGTTCTTGCCATCATTGAGGAGCAGAAGGCTATGCCTTGGCAAGCCGTCTATGATGAGTTCTGTGTGCGTAATGATGTGCCTGTTGGTCAGGACTTTATCCTTGATATAGAGAAATATACGAGTGAGGTGATAAGTAAACGATAAGGAAAAAGTAGAAAGTAAAAAATAAAAAGTAAAAAGTGGGAAATCATGCGTTTTAGCGGAAGTACTAATCATACTTTTTAATTTTTACTTCTTCCTTTTTATTTTAGAAGTATGTCAAAATCTTCCCTAAAGAGCACCCTTGCGGTGTCTCTCAACAACTATCTTGATGCCGGTGCTATTGTTGCCGGAGGAAGTGGCATAACGCTTTGGCAGAGCTATCTCGGTCTTTCTGAAATGCACCTCGGATGGCTCAACGCCCTTAGTGCCAATGCTTTGGGTGCAGCCATAGGCGCTATCATAGGCGGCTTCCTTGCTGATAAGTTCGGTAGAAAGTTCATCTTTACCTATAACCTCCTTGTCTATATGCTTGGTGTGCTCATAGTGATGCTTTCCGTCAGTTTTCCTATGCTTCTCGCAGGATTCCTCATTACTGGTATCTCCGTAGGCATTGGCGTTCCTGCCTCTTGGACTTATATTTCCGAAAGTTCTGAGGTTGGCAATCGTGGACGTAATATATGTATCTCTCAGATGTCGTGGGGATTTGGTCCTATGATAATCCTACTCATGGGAATGCTCCTCGCTCCTGGTGGCTATCTCTATGTGCCTGTTGAGGCTCTTGCTCATAACATCTTAGGTGCTGGTGCTGATTATACTGCCGTTGAGGTGTTCAGTTCACGTGTCGTGTTCTTCACGTTGTTTGTCGTGGCTTTCATAGCATGGACTATTCAGCGACAATTGGAAGAAAGTGCAGAGTTTAAGGCTACTAAGGAGGCTGCAAAGGAGAAAGGTGAAAAAATGGGACTTCTGCAATCTTTCTCGCTCCTGCTTTCTAATAAGGTAGCACGTAAGAGTGTCATGTACCTTGCTGCTATCTATCTCACGTGGAATCTTGTGGCAAGCGTGATGGGCTTCTTCTCTCCTCATATATGTGAGACAGCTGGTGGTGTAACCAACGAATATGCCAACTGGATGAACTGTATTCAATGGGCAGCCGTTGTTAGTGTTACGTTCCTTATTTCGAATATCATCGACCGTACAAGTCATAAGTTCCTTTACATCCTCGGACTCGTCTTTGCCCTCGGCACATGGCTGCTTGTGGTTACTGTGGGTGTTACCGACATTACCACTCTTTGGGCATTCGTCATCCTCTGGGGCTTGAATGGTGGTATCTCCGTCCAGATATTCTATGCTCTCTGGGGTTCAGAATTGTTCCCTGCCAAGTTCCGTGCTGGTGCTCAGGGATTTATGTTCTTCGTTGTTCGTGGACTCTCCGCTGTCTGGGGACTTGTCTTCACAGGCATCTATGGAGATAATGGCGAAGGCTTTACCATAGCCGCCTATTGTATGATAGCCCTTCTCCTTGCCTCTCTCATCATAGGCGTTATAGGTTGCCCTAATACAAGGGGCAAGAGCCTTGAGGAGATAACGAAGGAAAGGTATGGGTAAGTGGCCTCTCCCCCCGCCCTCCCCCGTAGGGAGGGAGCCGGAAGGCCATCAGAAGTTAATTGATAAAGAGTAATTAATGAACTATTAACAATTTTAATGTGCCTCTCGCGATATATACTATCGAACATCCTTCCCTTTGGGAAGGCTTGGTTAGGCTATATAATTTAATCTGCTTTTCGCCTTCCGGCTCCCTCCCTACGGGGGAGGGCGGGGGGAGAG
>CACYXI010000014.1 GCA_902778265.1 uncultured Bacteroidales bacterium
TCCAAACGGGGAAACCATACGCTTTCTACATGCTTATCTTGGCCTTCATTTTCGTGCAACAGCAAGACCCAAGCCACCAACTGTTGCCTTATTCTCTAAGGTTTCATCAACGACACGAGACAAGTCGATGACTATCCCTGATATTATTGCACCGCATTGACCAGTCAGCCTCAAGGATAGGGCTCTGAGCGATGTCCCGTTCCCTCGCCTAGCAAGGGAATAAAGCTAATCTACTATACTTCGATTAAGCTGCGAGAGCGTAGTTGTTTTCGCCAATTAAATTGTTGACCGAAGTGATTATAGAGTTCGCAGCCGTTACTCTGCATGCTTACGTACCATCTCGTCCCGCTGTCAAATCCAGTCAGCCCCGAATGAAATCGAGTGAATGGTACATATTCTAAATGCAAAGTTAGATATTTTTTATGAGATTTGCAAACTTTTCCTCGAAAAATGACTATATCATTCTTATAATAGCAATTATACGTGAATTTCAAGCCCTATTATTTGCAGATGTTAGTTTTTTTTATTAATTTTGCCACCTAAGAATTGTTGAAATATGAAAAAATACCTCCAGATATTGTTATTGGGATTGCTCATGGTTTCATGTGGCACCCCTCAAGATATTGCATACTTCCAAGATCGTAAGCCAGGAACATCAGCTCCAGCAATAATCAGAAACTCTACACCTTTTAAAGTGCGTCCTGGTGATCGCGTGAGTATATTTGTAAAGTCTCGAAATGAGAAATTGTCACAACAATTTAATATGTATAGTGGCAGTAATATTGGAGCTATAGGTGTGAACGGTGGCCAAAGTGGATATTTGGTTGATGAAAAAGGAGAAATTGATTTCCCTGTACTTGGCAAGTTGAAACTTGCTGGTATGGATCGTAAGGAAATTACGGATTCTCTCACAAATATTCTTCGCAACAGCAAACTGGTTGATGATGCTATAGTAAAGGTTGAATACACAGGACTGTATGTTACCATTCTTGGAGAAGGTGGTGGCAGACGTATTAATATCGATAAGGATCGACTAACATTCTTTGAGCTCCTTGCTCAGATGGGAGACCTTGACATTAATGCACTTCGTAAAAACATACTTGTCATTCGTGAGGAGGATGGTGTTCGCAGTCAGTTCGAGATTGACCTGACAAAGATGCAGAATGTATATGACTCTCCTGCATACTATGTTCACCAGAATGACATAGTATATATTGAGCCAAATGATAAGACAAAACGTAACTCTACAGTTAACGGTAACCTGTTCCAGACATGGGGATTTTGGACAGGACTCACAGGTCTTGGTATGACCTTATACTCAATCATAAACCTCTTTGTTAAGTAAACTATGAATAATACTAATAATAAGGCAAAACAAATGCTCAATGAGCAGGACGGTGGTAGCAGTTTTGACTTCTCTGCCATTCCAGGTCTGTGCATCAGTAACTGGTTTTGGTTCGTTCTCTGTATAACCATTACATGTTCAGCTGCATTTATTTTTATCCGCATAACACAGCCAACATATATACGTAGTGCAGCTCTTGTTGTTAAAGATGCAAAGGAGACCGAGGCTATAGACAACGTATTTACAAGATTCAGGAATGGAAAGAGCATAATGCCAAATACATCTCTGAATAATGAGATTATTGCTTTCCGTAAGCCAGACCTTATGGAAGAGGTTGTGAAGCAGTTGGACCTGAATACCAAATATGAAGTTAGAGGACATTTGCGCAATACCGCTCTTTATGGCTCAAGTCTTCCAATTACAGTAAAGTTCACATCACAGAGCATAAATACCGAGTTTGATGTTGATGTCAGAAAGAATGATGTGCTCTATCTTGTATGGGATAAGAAACATAGTGCTGGTCATGGAAAACTAAAAATTAAAGGCCAGTTAAATAAGCCAATTAAAACACCTTTTGGCTATATTACTGTCATTCCATCGAATAATTTCGCTGCCCGTTTTAATGACTATATTACAGTAACAAGAACAACCGTTGCTGCTGCCACCTCATATTTCCTTAGCAACCTATATGTTGCAAACACAGATGAGAGGTCGTCGGTAATCGATCTCTCTCTTACAGACGTGAACATCGAACGAGCTGACGATGTCCTCAACACGCTTATTGCCGTCTATAACAAGCAATGGATAGAAGATCGAAATCAAATTATCAAATCTACGAACCAATTCATCAAAGCGCGTCTTGTTGATTTGGAGAAAGAACTTGATGATGTTGAGGACGAGATGAGTAGCTATCAGATTTCAAATCATACCCTTGATCTCACGAATGATGGCCATCGCTATATGCAACGCTCATACACTTACGATGATCAAGGTTTGTCATTTGAGAACGAACTTACACTCACCCAGTATTTCCGTAATTACATAAGCAAGATAAAAGACTACGACCATACTCTTCCGCTAAGTGCAGGCATTAACAACCCTGCACTTCAGCAGCAGGTTAACGAGTATAATGGTTTGGTGCTTGAACGTAGTAACCTCATTTCT
The DNA here is from genome assembly GCA_902778265.1 of uncultured Bacteroidales bacterium. Taxonomy (GTDB): domain Bacteria; phylum Bacteroidota; class Bacteroidia; order Bacteroidales; family Bacteroidaceae; genus Prevotella. Next base: position 2,510 of record CACYXI010000014.1, read on the forward strand.
GCTTCGTCTGAATCAAACCCTATGGTGGGCGATATCATGAAGCAGATGGAAGTGCAGCGTCGTGGTATATTGACAACTCTTGATACACATTTGACTATGCTTAATACACAGGTACAGATGTTGCATACAAACAACCAACGTAACAATCAGGAAATAGATAAGACGCCTTCAAAGGCAAAGAAATATGCAGAGATTGAACGTCGTCGTAAAATTAAGGAGCAACTATATACCTATCTCCTTCAAACTCGTGAGCAGAACAATTTGAACCAGACATTCGACGCATACAATACACGTGTGCTTCAGCGTTCAAGTGGTTCAAGTCAACAGGCCTACCCTGACAACAAGAAGATTTGGATGATAGCACTCGGAATTGGCTTTGGTTTCCCATTTCTTGTTATCGTACTTCGTGAATTCCTTAATACGAAGGTTCGTGGACGTAAAGATATTGAGAAACTCTCAATACCGTTTGTTGGCGAACTTCCACAACTTGAGTTCCCTGATGAGGAGAGTACTTCTTACGTCAAGACCGTCACAGATAAGATTAAGAACCTCAAACGCAATAGTAGCGTGAACCGCAGGAAACGTGGCAAGGCAAAAGCTCATATTGTGGTAAAGCAGGGAAGTCGTAACATTATCAACGAGGCATTCCGTGTGCTTCGTACTAATGTTGAGTTTATGATTGGTCAGAATAAGGAGCTAAAGGTTATAATGACTACCTCTGCAAACCCGGGCTCTGGTAAGACATTTATAAGTTACAACCTTGCAAAATGTATGTCACTCAAGGGCAAGAAAGTATGTGCTATCGACCTTGACCTTCGTCGTCGTTCTCTTTCTGATTATGTAGGAAAGCCTGACCAAGGTGTTTCTGACTATATCAACGGAGCAGTAGCAGATTGGCATGATATCCTTGTTCCAGGTGAGGGTTCTGATACATTCTTCATACTCCCTGCTGGTACCTTGCCTCCTAACCCTGCCGAGATTATCAGTTATGATCGTTTCGCGGAAATGATAAATGAGATTCGTGAAGAGTTTGACTATGTATTCTTCGATTGTCCTCCTGTAGAGATAGTTGCAGATACAAGTATTCTTGCAAAGTATGCTGACATATCACTCTTCGTGATCCGCGTAGGACTTATGGAGCTCGACTTCCTGCCTGTCATCGAGGAATATTATGATGATCAGCGTTTCAATAACATGGGTGTAATCCTTAATGGTACTCTCACGGCCAACTCTCGCTATGGATATCGTCGCTATGGATATCGCTATGGATATGGTTACGGCTATGGATATGGTGGCTACGGCTACTATGGAAGTGGATATTCTGAAGGATATAGCAGTAAGGAGTTCTAAGTTATGTGGCCTTTCTCGAGCAAATATAATCTGCAACAATCAGGCATCTTTGATGGATGGACTGACCGTCATTCCCATATACTTCCTGGTGTGGATGATGGAATACAAACAGTCAATGATTCGCTTGCCATTCTCTCAATGTATGAGCAGATGGGAGTAAAGAAAGTTTGGCTTACACCTCATATTATGGAGGATTGCCCTAACACTCCCGACAAGCTCAAAGCTCGTTTTGAAGAACTTAAATCTGCATATCAAGGCAATATTAAACTTGCCTTGTCGGCAGAGAATATGATGGACGGCCTTTTTGTAAAGAGGTTGGAACAAGGAATTCTCATGCCGTATGGTGACAATCAAGGCGAATTACTCATTGAGACATCATACGTTCAGCCCCCGATGCGTATGGATGGTATTCTAAGAGATATGCAAAAGGCTGGTTTCACGCCTGTTCTTGCACATCCGGAACGCTATCTGTATATGGATGCGGAAAAATATGAGAACATTAAGGAGATGGGAGTGAAATTTCAGTTGAATGTTACTTCCCTGATTGGAGCGTATGGCAATCAGGTAAAGGAACGTGCAGAATACCTACTCAACGAAGGCTACTATAATTATAGTGGTTCTGATGCTCATTCCTATCATGCCATCCAACGTGCTTTTGAACATAAAGCATTGAAAAAGAATATGGTTGCAGCCATACGTAAATACCTATCATCCGCCAACTAATTTCACACTATGAAAATAGTTTACTTTCACGGATTCGGTTCTTCTGGTGCAAGTGGAACTGTAGAAATCCTACGCAGAATATTTCCTAATGATGAAATAATTGCACCAGACATTCCTATTGAACCGCTTGAAGCCCTTCCGTATCTGAAACAATATTGCGAAGAGGAGCAGCCTGATATAATCTTAGGTACGAGCATGGGGGGAATGTATGCTCACCAAATGAAAGGTTTTAAACGTATCTGTGTGAATCCAGCTCTTAATATGTCAACAGGAGCAGGATTAAAGACTGGTGTTCACAAGTTCTTTAATCGTCGTAAGGATAATCAGAAGGAATTTAAGGTTACGCGAGAACTCATTCAACATCATAATCAGATAGAGCGACAGCAGTTCAAGGATATTACAGATGATGATCGTGAGAAATGCTATGGACTTTTTGGCATTAATGATCCTGTTGTCAAGACTTACGACCTCTTTCGTAAGTATTATCCAAATGCACAACGCTTTGAAGGAGAGCATCGTCTTAACGAGAAAGTGCTTCGCAAAGTCGTACTACCTTTAATTGAAAAGCTACGTTCATGAATTATCAGCAGATAATAGATCATTACTACACTCCAGGCAAACTTCGCGACATATTGATGGTGCATAGCAGAAAGGTTGCCGACAAGGCTCTAAAAGTCTGCAAAGATTCAGAGCAAAAAGCATTCATAGAAGCTGCGGCTATGCTCCACGATATTGGCATCATACGATGTGATGCGTCAGGAATAGAGTGTTATGGCAAAGAGCCATACATCTGTCATGGACGGATAGGAGCGCAGATGTTACGTGAGGATGCTCATCTGTTTGGAATGACGCAAGAAGAAATTGAGCCTTATGCACGTGTCTGCGAATGTCATACAGGTGCTGGACTTACAAGGCAACAGATTATCTCTCAATCCCTTCCTCTTCCACATGAGGATTTCCTGCCTGAGACTTTGGAGGAACAGATTATATGTTATGCTGACAAGTTTTTCTCTAAAACTCACCCAGAAGTGGAGAAATCATACGAGCGTGCATTAAAAAGTATAGAGAAGTTCGGAGAAGAAGGAGCTGAACGTTTTAAGAAATGGCACGAGATTTTTAATGAAAAATGAAAAGTGAAAAATACAAGTTACGCTTTAAAATTGAAAAAGTAACTTGTATTTTTCACTTTTCATTTTATAATTATATCATTTATTTAATGATTCCTAACTCTGTAAATATTCCCTTGAGAATCTCAACCGAACGGTCAACCTGTTCCTTTGTATGGGTTGCCATAAGAGCATATCTAACCAAGGTATCAGATGGAGCGCAAGCTGGTGGAACAACAGGATTGATGAACACGCCACGCTCAAACGCAATTGCTGTAACAGCAAATGTCTTTTCCATATCACGGATGTAAAGCGGAATGATAGGAGACTCTGTATCACCAATCTCAAACCCCTCCTCCTTGAAGCGGCTAAGAGCATAGTTGGTTACATCCCAAAGAGCCTTGATACGCTGTGGCTCACTTTTGATGATATCAAGAGCACACTTGGCAGCAGCAGTAGCAGCAGGTGTGTTAGATGCAGAGAACATATATGTACGAGCAGAATGACGCAGATAGTTGATTGTATCCCAGTCGCCTGCTATGAATCCACCAATAGAAGCCAAAGACTTAGAGAATGTACCCATAATCAGGTCAACCTCATCAGTCAAGCCGAAATGGTCACATACACCACGACCTTGCTTGCCGAATACACCAATACCATGAGCCTCATCAACCATGATAGAGCAGTTGTACTTCTTCTTTAGCTCAACAATCTCAGGCAGTTTACAGAGGTCACCCTCCATTGAGAATACGCCATCAACAACGATGAGCTTGATAGCGTCATAAGGCAGAGTCTTGAGAACACGCTCAAGATCCTCCATATCGTTATGTTTGAACTTCAACTGATGAGCGAAGCTAAGACGACGACCGTCTACAATACTTGCGTGGTCACGGTCATCACAGATAATGTAGTCCTCACGACCACCAATAGCAGCAATGACACCAGAGTTTACTGTGAAACCAGTAGAGAAACACAAAGCCTCTTCTTTACCAACAAACTCTGCAAGTTCTTTCTCCAGATTAACGTGAATATCAAGTGTACCATTGAGGAAACGACTACCTGCACATCCTGTACCATACTTATCGGTTGCAGCCTTAGCAGCATCAATAATGCGCTGATCGCCCACAAGACCTGTATATGCATTTGAGCCAAACATCAGCACGTGATGCTCACCCATTTCTACCTCGGTACCCTGCTTGCCAGTGATGCAACGAAAATAAGGGTACAATCCCTTTTCCTGCAACTTCTGTGGCAAGCGATAATTCTTGTACTTTTCTTGTAACTGTCCCATTACTATATTATAATGTATATTTTAATCATTTTACAGCGAACCGAAAACACATAGTTATCCATTCAGCTTGCAAAGTTACAAAAAAAATGGCTAAAATGGTACATTTGAGGCAATAAAAATCTCTTTTTCGTTAAAAATTCATTATAACATCTACAAATCTATGCTTTTTTTTATAAATTTGCATTCAAAATAAATGATAAAATGAAAAATCATAAAATTTTAAAATACAGATTACCTTACTAAGGTTATGGTGTAAATTGTATTTTTCGTTTTTCGCTTTTCATTTCTCATTTTCAATTATGCAAAAGATAGTATTCATCATAAATCCAATATCCGGTACGGCAAGCAAGAAATCAATGCCGGCTCTGATTGATAAGTATATCGACAAGGACCGGTTCGACGTTGAGATAAAGTTTACCGAATACGCTGGTCATGCTTCGGTTCTCGCCACGGAAGCTAAGGAGGCGGGAATCGATATTGTCGTTGCTGTGGGGGGCGACGGAACCATCAACGAGGTTGCGCGTGCCTTGACCCAGAGTAAGACTGCCCTTGGCATCATACCATGTGGTTCGGGCAACGGACTTGCCCGCCATCTGATGCTACCTCTCAACACCAAGGGCGCTCTTGAGGTTATCAATAACTGCGAAATCCACGATCTTGACTATGGTGTTATCAATGGGCATCCATTCTTCTGTACTTGCGGAATGGGCTTTGATGCCTTTATAAGTGCCAAGTTTGCAGAGGCTGGCAAGCGTGGACCTATCACATACGCAGAGAACATACTGAAGGAAGGACTGAGCTACAAGCCTGAGACCTATACTCTTACGCTTGATGATGCAGAGATAAGCTACAAGGCATTTCTCGTGTCATGCGCTAATGCCTCACAATACGGTAACGATGCCTATATAGCCCCACAGGCAAGCATGAAAGATGGTCTGATGGATGTTGTCATCATCGAACCTTTTGATGTGTTAGAAGCCCCAAGTATCAGTCTGGAGATGTTTAACAAAACCTTAGACAAGAACTCAAAGATTAAGTGTTTTAAGACGAGTAAAGTCCATATTCATCGCGAACAACCGGGGGTGATTCACTACGACGGTGACCCGATAGAAGCACCTGCCGACCTTGACATTGAACTTGTTCATCGAGGCATACGTATCATCGTTAATCCTAATGCTGATAAGCGTCGTCGCCGTCCTAATAGGGTGCAGAGTGCCTTTAGTAACTTTTTTAGCGAGTTACAAAACGTAAAGAACGGTATGGAGCATCTTACATCAGAGGTTGGGCAGCAGGTCGGTAATCCTGTACGCCAGGTAAAAGCGGTAAGCGAGTATATACAGAGCAAACTGAAGTAAAGAGTTTCCTCATTTCCTTGAAGTTCATAACGTGGTTATAGAAGAACATCCTCTGCATCCTTTCCTGCCTCAAAATGGTAAAATACTGTTTCTTGGCAGTTTCCCTCCACCAAAAGCCCGATGGAGCATGGAGTGGTTCTATCCTAATTGGATAAACGATTTTTGGCGAATACAAGGGCTTATCCATTTTGCTGATAAGACGTATTTTGAAGTGAAAGGAGAGAAGCGCTTTGACAAAGAGCATATTGTGTCTTTCTGTGAGGAAAAGGGTATGGCATTCTTTGATACGGCAAGAAAGGTGTGCCGTTTGAAGGATAATGCGGACGATAATTTTCTTGATGTTCTTGAGCCTACGGATGTCTTTGCCTTGCTAGATCAGATGCCTTCTTGCTCTATGGTCGTCACTACTGGAGGAAAGGCAAGTGAGGAGATATGCAACTATTTCAATTCGCAAGGCATTAAGGTGAAAGTTCCGAGGGTAGGGGAGAGCGTATGCATTAATTCTGACCGTTGGAATGGCACTTGGTGGAGAATGCCAAGCAGTTCACGAGCCTACCCTATGAAATTGGAGAAGAAAGCGGAATATTACAGGTTGCTTTCTTTTTGAGAGCTATGGGTACACCTTTTTTATATATAACCGAACTCGGTTATATATTAGTTAATGATAAAAGCCATCCCGAACGAGATGGCTTTTTCCCTATAATTACATTTCGACGAGGATGCGGAAAACCTTGCCTGGATTCTTGCTCCACCATTGCATGGTTTCAAGGCATTCCTCTGGTTTAACGACTTTTGTGATGAGTTTATCTGTTGGGCAAGTGCCACGCTCGAGATAATGGATTACAGCGCGGAAATCACTTGGATTAGCATTACGTGAACCGCGAATGTCAAGTTCCTTCTGCACGAAATACTTTGTCTGGAAGCTAACCTCAGACTTTGCGTAGCCGATGCAAACGACACGTCCTGTAAAGGCTACCTCATTAACTGCGAGATTATATGTGATAGGACTACCAACAGCCTCGATGATAACATCAGGACCAAAGCCGTTTGTTATCTCCTGAAGACGCTGATGAACATCTTCCGTCATAGTGTTGATTGCGTATGCAGCACCCATTTCCTTGGCGAGAGCAAGCTTCTCGTCGTCAATATCGGCAGCTATTACGGTAGCGCCACGAGTTACCGCGCGAACAATAGCACCCATACCAACCATACCACAACCGATAACTACTACTACATCAATATCAGTTACCTGACCGCGATCTACTGCGTGGAAACCTACTGACATAGGCTCAATCAAGGCGCAGGTCTTTGAATCAAGATTGCCGGCTGGGATGATCTTTTCCCAAGGCAATGTGATGAACTCGCGCATAGCACCGTTACGCTGAACGCCGAGTGTCTCGTTGTGCTGACAGGCATTCACCCTACCATTACGGCAAGAAGCGCACTTGCCACAGTTGGTGTAAGGATTGCAAGTAACCACCATTCCAGGTTTGAGATACTCTGGAACGTCAGAACCAACAGCCTCAATAACGGCACCTACCTCGTGACCCGGAATAACTGGGTTGAGAGCCATAGTGTTTCTACCCATGAATGTGTTGATGTCTGATCCGCAGAATCCAACATAGACCAACTTGAGAAGCACCTCACCAGCCTGTGGCTGCTGTGGCTTCTCTAAGTTGATGATCTGCAGTTCCTGATTGTGTGAAATCTGAATTGCTTTCATTTTCTTTTATTTAACTCTTTAACCTAAAACTATTCTGACATGTTTTTGATATAAGGAAGTTCTGGCAAATTGCCAAAACCGTAGAATGCCTTCGCATTACCGCCAAGGAATGCCGCCTTTTCATCCTCGCTTATCTCCTTGCTCTTGAGAATGAAATCGTAAGACATACGGTATGTGATGGCTGTTATGGTGCGAGGATAGTCAGAACCCCACATCAGCTTATCCATACCTACAAGATCGGCAGCCTCACGGATTGATTTGACGGCGGAAGGGAATGGATAGAACTCCTCGTTATAGAGCCAAGTGATGCCACCAGATTCCACCATCACGTTCTTGCCGCAATTAGCCAGTTTCACCTGACTGCGGAAGGAAGGTGTCGTCACCATTCCGAAATGTCCTATTGCAGCTTTCAGTTCTGGGCATTCCTTGATTACCTCTGCCATTTCCGCTATCTGTTTCTCATCATCCCCAAGGCACATTGATAGTATCATATTCTTCTCTTCCATAGCCTTGAACATAGGCATACGCTCAATAAGCGAGCCCTTGATTCTGTGTCCCGGAATGGCAATGCCACGGAAAGTCTTGCTCAAGGCATTAACCTGCTGGGCAAGGTCTTTGCTTACGGACAAATCCGTCAGCATACCCATGCAGAAGAATCTGTCAGGGTATTTGTTCTGTACTATGGCGAGATAGTCATTCTGATTGCCGTCGATAATCTCCTGAACAATCACAGCCGCGCCAACCTGAGCATAATCCATATTTGATAGGAATACCTCAGCCGTGTTACGACCGTCGATCATAAAAGGAGGAAGCATCTGTCTCTCTTCGCCGAAAAACTCAGAGCGAGACGGATTGCTTTCCAACGAGCGTATTGGCTGTCCATCAACAACCGTATTCTGATTCAGCCATAAATGACTGTGAGCGTCGATTATAGTCATGTGTTTAAGTTAAAAATGAACAATGAAAAATGAAAAATACATATTTGTTCTTATGTCGAAAAGCATTAGCGAACAGTACTAATTTGTATTTTTCATTTTTCACTTTTAATTTTTCATTTTATGAATTCTTCCACCTTACCCTCATCTGATCTCCGATAATTTCTTGAACCTCCTTTACGAGATTCCAGTCGATAGGAGCCTCTGCAAACTCGATATTCTTCTTTACGTTATCTGGGTTTGCAGAAGAGAATAGGGTAGTGGCAATACGAGGATTGCTGATAGCATACTGAATGGCAAGTTTCTCTATTGGATAGCCCTTTGCCTCACAATGCTTAACTGCCTTCTGGCAAGCCTCTACGAGAGACTTTGGAGCAGGATGCCAGTCGGGTACTCCGCGAGAGGAGAGCAAGCCCATAGAAAGAGGTGAGGCATTGATGATACCCACGTTATGCTGCTCGAAGAAATCGAAATACTCGTTGAGCAGTTCGTCGTTCAGACTATAGTGGCAGAAGCAAAGGGTTGCCTCTACAGTACCAGCAGGTACATTCTCAATAACCCACTTGATATTCTCTGGCTGAAGGTCTGTGATACCCACATGACCTACAACACCCTTCTTCTTCAGTTCAACGAGGGCAGGAAGAGTCTCTTCTGCCACTTTTTGCAAACCGCCTGGAAGAGAAGCCTGGAACTCGATGTCGTGAACATTGATAAGGTCTATGTATTCAATGTTCAGACGCTCCATACTCTCATAGACGCTATCTGTTACGCGCTTGGCTGAATAGTCCCATGTATTCACGCCATCCTTGCCGTAACGGCCGACCTTAGTTGAAAGATAATACTTATCGCGTGGTATTTCCTTCAGCGCCTTTCCTAGTACGGTTTCTGCCTTATAGTGACCATAATAAGGTGAAACGTCGATGAAGTTCATACCACCTTCTACGGCAGTAAACACAGCATTAATGGCTTCTGATTCCTTGATGTTGCGGAACACGCCGCCGAGAGATGATGCACCGAATGAAAGGGCTGATACCTTCATTCCGGTTTTTCCGATTTCGTTATATAGCATAGATTCTTTTTGTTACGGTTTGTGATTTCTTTTCTATCGCAAAGTCGCAGAGTCGCAAGGTTTTTTGTTTCCTCTGTGTCTTTGCGTCTTTGCGTTTGCAATTTCGACTGCAAAGGTACGAACATTTTGTGATAAAATCCATATATTTTTCCGTCAAAAGATAGGATAAAAGCGACGCAAGGACGTGAAAATGTTGTTCGTGATAGCATTTTTGCGATAATTATTTGGATAATTCGCGTTTTTTTATTTACTTTGCAACACTAAACAATATTAAAACGTAAATTTAGACGGTAATCAGACTAATGCATAACTCCATAGATGAGTTACATATTTTCACGCTAAATGTCGGGTATGCACATCATAATGCAGACTGGAACTGGCAGAACGTGCGGAGTCCTTTCGCACGACTCTACTATGTGACGGAAGGCGAGGCTCAGATTGATATCGAGGGAGTTCTCTACACTCTCACCCCTGGACATCTCTATTTCATACCTGCCTTTACCAAGCATACTAATATATGTACGGGAGTCTTTGCCCATTATTACCTTCATCTATATGAAGATGCGGCAACGTCTATGCTTGATGAATGGCAGTTCCCTGTTGAATTGCCAGCCACACCAACCGATTTGCATCTGTTCCAACGTATGTGCGAGATGTTTCCTGATTGCGCCTTACCTGCGTCGAACCCAACGACATACGACAACCATCAGACGTTAGCCCAGAATCTCCATAGCAATCTTATGCGCCCGTTAGGCGAAAAGATGGAGTCAAGAGGCATCGTCTTTCTGCTTATGTCGCGTTTCGTTTCGGCTGCCACGCTTAAGTCGCACGTCAAGGATGATCGCATAAGTAATGCCATAAGTTATATCAGAAACAATATCAACAGTCGTATCGAAATTAGCAAGTTGGCTGATATGGCTTGTATGTCGAAGGATCATTTCACCCGAATGTTCCGTAAGGAAACTGGTGAGACTCCAAACCAATACATCATCCTTCGTAAGATGGAAAAGGCAGAACTGCTTATTGTTACAACCGAGATGTCGGTCAAGTCGATAGCAAATGCGTTGGGGTATGATGATTCCTCGTATTTCAATCGCCTCTTCCGAAAGCAAACGGGAGTCACGCCGCAACAGTATAGGGAAAGTCAGATTTAGAAAGTCATGTATGACTTTCTAAAATGAAAAATGAATAATGAAAAATACAAGTTACCATTTTCGCCTAAGAAGTGTAATCTGTATTTTATAATTTTTCATTTTTAATTTTATAATTTATAAAAGAAATAATGAACGAACTAAAAGCTAAACTCGTAGAACGTAAGAATCTCGTTACGTTTATTCTCATCACCTCACTCTTCTCGTTGTGGGGCTTCGCAAATGATATTACTAACCCGATGGTGGCTGCATTCCAGACCATAATGGAAATATCTGCAACCAAGGCTTCTATGGTGCAGTTCGCCTTCTATGGCGGTTATGCCACTATGGCTATTCCTGCTGCCCTCTTTATCAAGAAATATAGCTATAAAGCTGGCATCCTCGTCGGACTCGCCCTTTATGCTATCGGAGCATTCATGTTCATACCCGCAGCAGAATACCAGATGTTCAGTTTCTTCTGCATCTCGCTCTACGTGCTCACCTTCGGACTCGCATTCCTCGAAACAACGGCAAATCCTTATATTCTCTCTCTTGGTGCTCCTGAGAATGCCACCCGCCGACTCAATCTCGCGCAGGCATTCAATCCTATGGGCTCTCTTTGCGGAATGTTCATAGCAAGCAACGTGGTTCTTGCTTCTCTCGAAAGTGATACGGAGGCTGTTCGTGCCGTTGGATTCTCCACTCTCGATCAGGCAACGAAGGATGCTATCCGACTTCACGACCTTGCCGTTATTCGTGATCCGTATGTCGCACTTGGATTTGTCGTGGCACTCGTCTTTGTCATCATCGCTATCTTTGTGAAGAAAGATAAGAAGGAGGCAGGCGAAGAGCCAAAGGCTATGGATTCACTCCGTCGTCTTGCAGCCAACCCACGCTATCGTGAGGGCGTTATCGCTCAGATGTTCTACGTGGCTGCCCAGATTATGTGCTGGACTTTCATTATTCAGTATGCTGACCGCCTCGGTATCGACAAGTCAACTGCCCAGAAATATAATATCGTGGCTATGAGTATGTTCTTGTGTAGCCGATTCATCAGCACCTTCCTTATGAAGTACGTTAATGGCAGTCGTTTGCTGATGATTTTCGCTATTTGCGCTATGGGTACTACGGCAGGTACAATCCTTATCGACGGTATGGGCGGATTATATTGCCTTGTGGCTACGTCGGCATTCATGAGTCTGATGTTCCCAACAATCTATGGTATTGCGCTCGAAGGAGTTGACAAGGACGCAACCCTCGGAGCTGCCTTCCTTGTGATGGCAATCGTGGGAGGTGCGTTGATGCCACCTATGCAAGGCGCGATAATCGATCTCGGAACGGTTGCAGGAATGGCTTCCGTTAATGCGTCATTCATCCTTCCGTTTATCTGTTTCTGCATAATAGCGGTATATGGCTTTAGAACGATAAAAAGACCCACCCCTCAGCCCCTCCCATAAATGGAGGGGAGTAGATACTACCTCTAATCACCTTCTTTTAAGCGAATAAAGGTAACTTATCCCTCGCCCCTTGGGGAGAGGGTGCCCGTAGGGCGGGTGAGGGGCCAATAATTCTATACAATTAGTTTTAGGAATACTACGCACATTCGGCTTTCAATGTTTGCGGATTAAGGTTCGGGAGATTAAAGAATAGGGTTTATTTGGTTTTCAAACTATCAAACTTTCATCCTTATTCCCTTCATCCTTATTTCAATTGCGGATTAAGGTTCGAGAGATTAAAGAATAGGGGTTGTTTGGTTTTCAAACTATCAAACTTTCATCCTTATTCCCTTCATCCTCATTCCAATTGCGGATTAAGGTTCGAGAGATTAAAGAATAGGGTAAACTATCAAACTTTCATCCTTATTCCCTTCATCCTTATTCCAATTACGGATAGCCGAAAACACATTCCCGGTTACGAAAAACTAAATCTTGGAGCCCTTGATGCGTGCTGCATCGGGGGCTTTTTCGTTGGAAACACGTGACTTTTGCGTGACATCGAATTATTGTCATGCAGTTTCTTGCAGATGTTGAGGGAAAATGTTAACTTTGCAAAGGAAAAGACCCACCCAGCCCCCCCCCCATAAAGGGAGGGGAGTAGATAGAACTTCTAATCAAAAGGGGAGGTCTTATACAATAATTATAAACAACAATATGCGAACCCTCCGCAAAAAGTAGTAACTACTCCCCTCCCTTTATGGGAGGGGCTAGGGGGTGGGTCTTTATGATAATTCGTTCCGCAACAATAAATGATGCAAGAGCTTTGCTCGACATCTATGCTCTATACGTAGAGCAGACGGCAATAACATTCGAATATGATGTGCCAAGCGTGGAGGAGTTCAGCAATCGTATTGCGAATACTCTCGACCGCTACCCTTATATCGTGGCAGAAGACGAGACGGGTATTCTCGGCTATGCCTACGCAGGTGTGTTCAAGGCGAGGGCTGCCTATAACCATTGTGTTGAGACATCCATTTACGTCAAGATGAATGAGCGTGGCAAGGGTGTTGGCAAGCAACTTTATGCCGAACTTGAGCATCGCCTCAAGGCGCAAGGCATAATAAACGTGAATGCCTGTATCTCGTGGATTGACACCCCCGATGAATATCTCACGCAGCAGAGTCCTGAGTTCCATTCTCGTCTCGGGTACGTGAAGTGTGCTCATTTCCATAAGTGTGGCTATAAGTTCGGTCGTTGGTATGATATGATTTGGATGGAGAAGATGATAGGAGAGCATGTGGTAAATGAAAAATGAAAAGTGAAAAATGAAAAATACAAGTTACATTTATGGTAAAGCCATACGTGAAAATACTAATCTGTATTTTTCATTTTTCATTTTTCACTTTTCATTTTTCACTTTTCATTTTTCATTTAACATTGGAGAACTGGAGCATATACGCCGATTGGAATCCGTGGCACGGATGTACCAAGATAAGTCCCGGGTGCAGGTATTGCTACGTATATCGTCAGGATGAGATGTACGGAAGTGATACCTCAAGCAGTCTATGCCGCAAGACAGCCGCTTTCGATCTTCCCATCAAGCGTAAGCGTGATAAGACGTGGAAGATAGAGAGTGGCAAGCTCGTGTTTACGTGCTTCACCTCCGATTTCCTACTAAAGGATGCTGACCCGTGGCGAGCCGAGTGCTGGCAGATGATGAAGCGGAGACGCGACCTGAAGTTCTATTTCTTCACCAAGCGCATAGACCGCTTCATGGAATGCGTACCCTACGATTGGGGCGACGGATATGATAACGTGCTCGTGGGATGTACCGTGGAGAATCAGCAGATGGCCGACTATCGCTTGCCCATTTTTCGTTCGTTGCCCATAAAGCATAAGAGCATCATCGTAGCACCTATGATCGAGGCTGTTGACCTCTCCGCCTATCTCGATGATACGATAGAGGAGGTTGCCGTTAGTGGTGAGTCGGGAGTCCATGCACGTCCTTGCTACTACGATTGGATTCTTGCCATAAGAGAACTGTGTGTAGCCCGCGACATACCCTTCCGATTCCACCAGACAGGTGCCTATTTCGTCAAGGATGGCAAGATGTACCGCATACCGCGTCGCTACCAGCTCTCTCAGGCTCACAAGGCAAATATCGACTATCGTATAGGTGAGTATATGGTGCCTGGCAAGATCAGGTTTGAATGGAAGGATGATGACTATCACGATTAAATGTAAAGTGAAAATACGATGTAGGGGTATTACTAAAAAATATGCATACTATGAATACTATGCATACCATTATGCCCACGTTCTCACAACGCAAAGCATGGCAATCCATCAATATCTACTTTAAAATGACTAACCGCCTATCTCGTTATTGTGGATGACTGTGCTATCAAAAACGTTCTTAATGAAAAGCTTTTTATGATATAATAACTCTATCAAAAAAGATTCTTAATGTAAGGCTATTTGTGATATAATTCGAACTATCAAAAAATCTCTCTTAGGGGAGGAACGAGAGCTTAACGTATGGTTTCATAGTATGCATATTTCTAAGTATAACCCCTTTTTCTACCTTTCAACCTCTATAATAATAATAATTAATTATTATTATTATAGACTATAATGCTGGGGGAAGAAGGGTATTGGTAAAAAATATGCATACTATGAAACCTTTTTGGTAGAAATGTCGCGCTTATCCCACTCTCAGATAAAGCCACCCACTGCAAAAATGACGTAATTGTCAGAATATTAGAGAGTTGCAAAATTTTAAGCTTTTTTACGGACGAATTTTCCGAAAATATTTGGCGGTTGTAAATATATTGCTTACCTTTGCACTCGGGTAAATGAAGGACGAAGAGTGAAGCATGAGGAATACCATTCGGCGCATGGCCGTCGCCAAGGTACAAACTCAAATCTTAACTCTGTTAAAGATTCGCTTCTCTTCCACTTCTAATTCGCTTCTAATCCCAACCCTATATCGTAGATATAGAAGTCCCACCATTTGTTTGATAGTTCTGCAGGCTACCATAGCAATCAAGGGACAAGGGAATAGCCCCCCACCCCCCTAAAGGGGAGAAACCTACGGAAACGAAATCGTTAGGGGACAGGCTCGATTTTAACTTAATTATTAACATAAAACCCGCAATGCCCTCGGCGGTTAAAATTCCCCTTTAGGGGGTTAGAGGGCTTCTTCTATGGGCAAACTTCAAAGCATCATCAGTAAGATTTCAGACTCAGCTGGAAATAACCCACAAATGCAGACCCGCACAGCGAGGTGGAAATGGTAGCCTCTAAACACCGACTTGCGCCGGTGGGTGGGAAAGGACTCCGCGTAAGCAGAGATTCTTAATCTCTATGGTATGCAGAGTATGCATAGTATGCATATTTTTTAGTAATACCCTATTAGGGATTTTACACTCCTCTGAGCGACAACGCTATGCGATTGCGCTTCCTATCCACCTCTACCACGCGCACCTTGACGTGCTGGTGAAGATGAAGTACCTCTGATGGGTCGGAGATGTATTTGTCTGCCATCTGGGAAATGTGGATGAGACCGTCCTGATGCACACCGACATCTACGAAAGCACCGAACTTGGTGAGGTTGGTTACAATGCCAGGGAGAATCATACCTGCGATGAGGTCTTCCGGAGTATGCACGTTAGGATCAAACTCGAAGGTCTCGATCTCTGCACGAGGGTCACGACCAGGTTTCTCCAACTCGTTCATAATGTCGGTTAGGGTAGGGATGCCAACCTCTTCGGTAACGTATTTCTTTATGTCGATAGCCTTACGCTTCTCTGCAGACGACATAAGTTCCTTTACCGTACAACCGCTATCCTTCGCCATCTTTTCCACTATGGCATAGCTCTCAGGGTGAACAGCACTACCGTCAAGAGGATTCTTGGCATTGTGAATACGAAGGAATCCGGCACATTGCTGATAGGCTGAAGGTCCGAGACGAGGCACTTTCTTCAACTGAGTGCGAGAGGTGAAAGCGCCATTCTCCTTACGATAATCCACGATGTTCTTTGCAAGGGTAGGGCCAAGTCCGCTTACGTATGTAAGGAGGTGTATGCTTGCCGTGTTGAGGTCAACACCTACGGAGTTAACGCAACTCTCAACGGTTCGGTCGAGTGAAGCCTTGAGCTGAGTCTGATCCACATCGTGCTGATACTGTCCCACACCAATGCTCTTCGGGTCAATCTTTACGAGTTCGGCAAGAGGATCCATGAGTCTTCTGCCGATGCTTACGGCACCACGAACCGTTACATCCTCATCTGGGAACTCATCGCGAGCAGCCTTTGATGCACTATAAACGGATGCACCATCCTCGCTTACAACATAATGAGGGATGTCAAGACCAGAACGCTTTACTATCTCGGTAGTCTCGCGTGAAGCCGTACCATTACCAATGGCAATAGCCTCCGCTGCAAATTTCTTGGCTATGCTTGCAAATTTCTGTGCTGCACGCTCGCTATTGCCTTGTGAACCGACTGCCATAACCACATCATGATACAAAAGATTTCCCTGCGCATCAAGGCATACCACCTTACATCCTGTGCGTATTCCAGGGTCAATACCCATCACACGCTTTTGTCCGAGAGGGGCGGCAAGCAAGAGCTGACGCAGGTTCTCTGCAAATACTCCGATAGCCTCTTCATCAGCCTTGAGCTTTGAACTTGCTGCAAACTCATTCCCAATACTTGGGCAGAGAAGTCGCTTGTAGGCATCCTCGCAAGCCTCTTCCACGAGAGACTGGCAACGACCACGGCCACGGACATACTGACGCTGCAAACGGCTGATTGCCTCGTCATCATCCACGTTGATGCTTATGCGAAGAATACCCTCTGCCTCACCACGACGCATAGCGAGAAGTCGGTTGCCAGAGCAACGGCGAAGAGGCTCTTCGAAGTCGAAATAGTCAGAGTATTTTGCAGCCTCGTCAGAATCTTGTTTGGATTTTACCACCTTTGAGGTGATATAAGCCTCACGACGGAATGTATTGCGAAGGCGATTGCGAGTGTCCTCATCCTCACTTATTTTTTCGGCAATAATGTCCTGAGCACCCTTGATAGCAGCATCGGCATCCTTCACGCCATCCTTTACAAAACGCTTTGCAAGCTGTTCCGGGTTCTGTTCACGCTGAAGAAGAATGGCTGTGGCGAGCGGTTCAAGACCAAGCTCACGAGCCACCTGTGCGCGTGTTCTGCGCTTAGGCTTATATGGCAGGTATATGTCTTCGAGTTCGGTACTATCCCAACAATCATCAATACGTTGCTGGAGTTCCTTTGTCATCTTGCCTAACTCGTTTATAGTCTTTACTATTGTTTCCTTACGTTTGGTTAGCTCCTTCATTTTGTCGTAGAGCTGTGATATACTGCCAATCTGCACTTCGTCGAGACCGCCAGTCTTTTCCTTGCGATAGCGTGAAATGAATGGGATGGTGCACCCCTCATCAAGCAGGGCGATGGTATTTTCCACCGCCTTTGCAGCAAGCTGAAGTTGCTTTGCGATGATGTCTTTTATGTCTGTAATCATTGATGTATGTTGTATTTTTTGAGATTTTTATATGGTAAATGCAAGAATTTCGGGAAAATCCTCTTTTATAAGAATTCTTTTCGCTAATTTTGCATCATAAATAACTAAATGCAAAGGTAAGTAAAATATCTGACAATTCAAAATTAATAGACGATGAAAAGAATATTTTTCTTGATACTATGTATCTGTACATTTATGATGGCTTCTGCTCAGAATAAGAAAGACGTGCCATTCAATGGTATTGTTGAGGATGCTATCGGTACTCCGCTAAAGGGTGCAAGGATTTGGGTGGTAAGTCCAAATTTCTATTCTGTGAGTGATAAGAAGGGACAGTTTGGCTTGACCAATGTTCAGCCAACCGATACTATTCACGTGAGGTATAAGAAGCAGGTGTATGATGTACCTGTGGCTGGCAGAAAGTCAATGAGAGTGCGTATTGCCGATGAGGTGAAGGTTGAGGCTCAGGAAGACGAGGATCTCGTGAACATAGGCTATGGCTTCGTAAAACGTCGTGAGTCATGCTCTTCTTCTTCTGGTATTCCGGGAGAAGTGCTTGTGCGTACTGGCAGAACAAATCTTCTTGATGCTATGCAGGGACTTGTGCCTGGACTTACCGTATCGAATGGTAGGGCGGTCATTCGTGGTGTAGGAACTATAAATGGTTCTACCGATCCTCTCTTTATCTTGGATGGTGTAGAGTCATCTTCTCTTTCTTATGTCAATGTTAATGATGTAGAAAGTGTTAGCGTGCTGAAGGATGCTTCTTCTACAGCTATCTATGGTGCAAAGGGAGCCAATGGTGTTATCCTTGTAACTACCAAGCGTGGCAAGAAGAAATAGACAAAAATACGCAAAAATAGGACATTATTCTCATTGAGTAGGATAATGTGATTACAAATACGGCATTAGGGTGAGAAATATAGGATGATCTCATCATTCGCGAATAAAATATATTACCTTTGCGCTGAATTTGGTTTTTAGGTTTTAAGGTTTTAGGTCGGAATGCCATAGCGAGGCAGACCTCATAACCTTCAACCTTATAACCTCCCCCCAAAAAGAAGGTAATTATATTTTATTCAAGATAAACAAATGAAAAGATTTTTTTATTCAGCTGTCCTATTTGTCGTATGCTCTACTGAGGCTATGGCAGGCGGTCTCGTGACTAATTCCAATCAGAGTGCTTCTTTCTTGCGTAACCCAGCTCGTGATGCTGTAATTGATATCGATGGTGTTTATACCAATCCTGCTGGTGTCTGCTTCATGACTAATGGCTTCCACCTCGGATTGTCTGGTCAGCATCCAGAGCAGAAGAGAATCGTGACAACAAGTAGTTTTATGAGAATTGGTGATAACAAAATTCCTCTTCTTGCCTTTAATCAGAACTATCCTGGTGAGTCAACTCGTGAATATACTGGTACTGCTTCTGCTCCTGTAGTTCCAAGCTTCCAGCTTGCATACGTAATGGATAAGTTGACCTTATCTGCTTCTATGGCTGTAACTGGTGGCGGTGGTAAGTGTACGTTTGATGATGGTACAGGTAGTTTGGAAACTCTTTGTGCATTAGAGCTTTATCAGAAAGTTAATGCTATGGGTATTGGGGCTGCATTTAAAGGCTATTCTTTCGATGCTTACATGAGAGGTCGTCAGTTCTATTATGGTTTTCAGGTTGGTGCAGGCTATAAGATAACTGACAATCTTGCAGTCTTTGGTGGACTCAGAACAATGATTGGTAGTGCAAAATATACTGGCTATATTCGTGATATTAAAATTTACACTTCAGTTCCGGGCATGGAAGTAATTCCAGCTTCAGCAGCAGATGAAATTGACATGACTACCAAACAGTCTTGTGTTGGCTTCACTCCTGTTATCGGTGTTGACTATCGTATAAATGACAAATGGAACATCGCTGCAAAGTATGAGTTCCGTACAAAGATGAGTCTTGAGAACTCATCTGAAATGACAGAGAAAGCTCGTAATACATCTGCTTTGGATAAGTTCAATGATGAGAAGACAAAGTATGTACGAGATGACATCCCTGGAACTTTCACCTGTGGTGTTCAGTACTCTCCAATGGAGACAGTTCGTCTGAATGCAGGTTATCACTTCTATGATGACTGCAATGCGGTTAAGTATGGTGACGAGCATAAGAAAATTGACGGTGGCACTCGTGAGATTCTCTTCGGTGCTGAGTGGGATGCTACTAAGCTCCTTACCGTTAGTGCTGGTTGGCAGAACACACATTATGATCTTTCGGATGGCTATATGTCTGATTTGAACCATAATATTAGCAGTAACATGATTGTGTGCGGTGTCCGTCTCCACGTAACTGAGAAGATTAGCGTTGATTTGGGTTATATGCACAACTTCTATGACAAGCGTACAGTAGATTCTGTTACTCCAGTTTCACAAATTGCTACTATAGAAAAGACAGACGTCTATGAGCGCAGAAACGATGCTTTTGCTGTAGGCGTTAATTTTGACTTTTAAAAGATGAAACATACATCACTCAATAATTGCGGAAAATGCGATATCAACAAGGCTGATTGCCAGACTTGTAAGCTTGCAGCTCTTAATCTTGATAAGAATGCAAAGCGTAAGGTAAGGATAGACGATGAGGATGATGATCCTTCAATCAGCGAACGCCTGACCGAGAACAAGGGCGATCATTCAATTCTCCTTCTCTTTGTTGTCGCCGTTGCGACATTCGCCGCAGTTATCGGGTTCACGATGTTGTTTAAATGAAGAATGAAAAGTGAAAAAATGAAAAATACAAGTTAGCTTGTTCAAATCATTTGGTTGTGAACAGAATTGCTAACTTGTATTTTTCATTTTTCACTTTTCATTTATTAATTTATTTACTTCTTCTCTCCAATCCGTATGCACAGGAGCGTTGTATGTCTGAGTGCCGAGCGTTTCCGCAGCCTTGCAGTTTGCACTTGAATCATCTATGAAAAGGCATTCGTTGGCTGGTGTGCCTATCTGCTGAAGCACCTCTGCATAGATCTCTGTATCTGGCTTTGCCATACCCATTTCCTGGGAGAGAAAACACTTGTCGAAATAGTTCTCCGCAGGTTCGGGGAAGGAAGTTTCAAGGATATACTTCCAATGTGCATCGTTGGTGTTAGAGAGAAGATATGTGGCATATCCCTCATTTCGAAGCTGCTTTACGAAGTCGAGCTTATACTTTGGCAATGTCTGCAAGCAAGAGTTCCATGCATCGAGAACTTGCTGTCGGGTAGTGCCGGGAGCACTCATCTTCTGTATCATAGCCAAGAACTGCTCTGTCGGAATCTTACCAATCTGATACTCATGCAAGGCACCTGAGATCGTAATCCCTTCACAAACCGTTGAGGCTGGAGCCGTTGCTGGTGATTTGGTGAGGGCATCAATATCCACGCCCAAAGCCTTGATGTTATGGAGGCAATGAGGCATATCAACATCAATAAGAACGCCTCCAAGGTCGAATATAATAGTCTTTATCATTTGTATTTTTACGATTTTACGCTGCAAAATTACTATAAATGTTTTGTTTTTGAATGATATAGCTTGTTAAAAAACGTATAATTGCATCGGAATCGACTAAGTTTTAGTAACTTTGTAGCTTAAAATTTAGAAAACCTAAAATATATTATGTTCAAATTTGATTTCAATAAGTCTGCAAAGGCTTTGTTGTTGACTGCTATGTGTGCAGGTGCAAGTGTTGCAAATGCGCAGAATCCGTACATGCCTCTTTGGGAGTTTATTCCAGATGGTGAACCATACGTTTTTGATGATCCTGATGTGCCAGGAAAGAAGCGCGTCTATGTATATGGTTCGCACGATAATCTCATAAAATACTATTGCGGTAAGGATCAGGTGGTATGGTCGGCTCCTGTCGATGACCTGACAAATTGGCGCTATGATGGCATTATTTTTGAATTGAAAAATGATGCCAACGGCAAGAAACTGAATGCCGACGGATCGGGCGACGTGCTATATGCTCCTGATGTTACGGTTGTTACTGATGCTAATGGCAAGAAGACATACTATCTCTATCCAAACGTGCAGCATGATAAGCGTAATAGTCTTGTCGCAAAGTCTGATCGTCCAGACGGTCCATTCGTGCCAGTAAACTGGAGTAAGGAGAAGGCTGATTCTACGGTAGGTCCATTCGCTTTCGATCCTGCTTGCTTTGTGGATGATGACGGTAGGGTGTATGGCTACTGGGGCTTTGAGCGCTCTTTTGCTGCCGAGCTTGATCCTACCACGATGGCAACTGTTAAGCCAGGTACAAAGATTGTGGAGGATATGATTCCGGGATATAAGCAGGATCATCTGTATCGTTTCTTCGAGGCTTCTTCTATTCGTAAGATTAAGGATAAGTATGTGTTTATCTATAGCCGTTTCACTAATGAGGGTGAGTTTGGATTGCCAACAACAAACTATACGCTTGCTTATTGTTATAGCAATAATCCGCTTGGCCCTTGGACTTATGGCGGTACGATTATTGACGGTCGCGGTAGGGAAAGACTTCCCGACGGTACCGTGGTGGCAACTGCTTGTCCTGGTGGTAATACCCACGGAAGTATTTGTGAGATAAACGGCGAGTGGTGGGTGTTCTATCATCGTCAGGCTGGTACATCTGAATACTCTCGTCAGGCTATGGTTGCGCCAATAAATGTAGAGGTACAGGAGGGTAAGGATGGCTATGTACGAATTTCTGAGGCTGAGTTTACTTCCGAAGGATTTTGCACAGAGGGACTTGATCCTTACAAGAAATATCCTGCAGGTATTGCTTGCTACTATACTGGTCCTAAGCAAGCCGTACCGGAATATCCTAACGTGACTTATTATGGCTCGCATACCAACATCCATCGTATCAAATACGATGGAAAGATGAATCCTTTCGATGAGTCTATCAATAAGTGCGAGATGGTGAACAATACATCTGGCTCTGTTATCGGCTATAAGTATTTCAATTTCCGAAAGACATTTGGCAAGGATAATCTTCAGCTTCTCCTCAACATCACGAAGGAGGGCGTAGCTGGTAGCATTGATGTCTATATCGATCGTCCTAACGAGACCGACGGTGGTGTTAAGGTTGGTACTATCGCCATTGATGCTCAGGCTGATAAGAATCCTACAGATCTTGCAATCGCTGTTTCTGACCTCAAGAACTACAACGGCAAGCACGCTCTCTTCCTTGTGTTCAACTCACAGACAAAGGAAAAGTCAATCTGTACGGTGAATAACTTGCAGTTTAAATAAAGCCCTCCCTTGCCCCTCCCATAAAGGGAGGGGAGTGGATTGTATTTTCACTTGAGTAGGTTTATCAGAGTTTTTTGATTAATATTATAGCCACCCACTATATTAATAAATGTAACTACTCCCCTCCATTTATGGGAGGGGCAGGGGGTGGGTCCTATATCTTTTCCCCATACATCAAATCCCCGGCATCCCCAAGACCTGGAACGATGTATTTATGTTCGTTGAGAACTGGATCTATGGCTCCACAGAAAAGGACGACATCATCATCAGGGAACATCTTCTTCAGATGATCCACGCCTTGCTTACTTGCAATGACACACGCCATTATCAATCTCTTCGGACTGCCCTTCGTACAGAAAGCCTTGTAAGCCAGTTCCATACTCTCGCCTGTTGCAAGCATAGGATCAACGATTATGAGAGTCTTTTCTGATAGGTCAGGAGTTGCCATATACTCTATCTTCACGCCTATCTTCGTGCATTCCTTATCCAGATAATAGCGGTATGCGGAGAGGAATCCGTTACCAGCCTCATCGAATACGTCAAGGAATGCCTCATGCAATGGAAGTCCGGCACGGAACACGGTTGCCAGCACAATGTCATCATCGTAAGTATTCATCTCGCAAGGGGCGAGTGGGGTAGTGATGGTCTTTGTGCTGTAATTCAGTAGCTTACTTACTTCGTATGCCTCGATATGCCCAATTCGCTTTATGTTCTTACGAAAACGCATACGGTCTTTCTGAATGTTTTCATCACGCAGTTCAGACATGAACTTGTTGAGTACGGAGTTCTTTGCTCCAAGGTTGATTACTTTCATAGTCTTTTTAAATTATAAAATGAAAAGTGAAAAATGAAAAATACAGATTAGTATTTTTTGTGTGTGGCCGTTACCTGTAAAAAGTAACTTGTATTTTTCATTGTTCACTTTTCATTTAATATTCATTTTTCATTTATTATTATTCGGTTTCTCCTTTCCCTTAAAGCTCTTCACCTTCATTCCGAGCTTCTCTGGGATAATGGCATTGAGGAAAATTCCGACGATGGCAGCGAGGGCAAGACCAGAGATGGTGATAGGACCTATGCTTACACCACCTTGCTCGCTATACTGCACACCTATTGATATTACGAGAATAAGAGCCGCTACGAATACGTTTCTTGATGAAGAGAAATCAACGGATGTCTCTACGAGATTACGCACACCTACGGCTGAAATCATACCGTAGAGGATAAGGCTCACGCCACCGATAGTCGCTGCTGGCATAAGTCCTATGAGACTTGCAAACTTAGGGCAGAAGCTCAATAGTATTGCAAATACGGCTGCAAGACGAATGATGCGAGGGTCAAATACTTTTGTAAGGTTCAATACTCCCGTGTTCTCTCCGTATGTGGTATTTGCAGGTGCTCCGAAGATTGAGGCAAGGAAGGTGGCAAGACCATCGCCGCAGAGTGTACGATGAAGACCAGGATCCTTGATGAAATTACGGTCCACGGTGCTCTGTATGGCACACATATCGCCTATATGCTCCATGATTGTTGCAAAGGCGATAGGGAATATTGCGATGACAGATGTGATGATCAGATCGTAGTTCGGATTTTGCATTACTGCGAATGTCGTGCGATCCATTGATAGCGGCAATCCTATCCATGCAGCATCTTCTAACTGTCTGAAATCCACCTCTCCCATAGCTGCTGCAAGGGCGTATGATGCCACTACACCGAGAAGTATCGGAACTATCTTTATTATTCCCTTTCCCCAGATGGATGAACCTATCACAACCGCTATTGCCACGATGGCGAGAAGCCAGTTCTGCGAGCAGTTGTTAATGGCTGAGCCTGAGAGCGTAAGACCGATTGCAATTACCATCGGACCCGTCACTACTGGTGGGAAGAATCGCATCACCTTCTCCGTACCGAACATTTTCAGAAGGAATGCCATGACGAAATACATCAATGCAGCTGCTGCCACACCTATACAGGCATAGTTCAATGCCACGCTCTCCGTCAGTCCTTGCGCCATTCCCAATTGCTTCACGCTCGCATATCCACCGAGAAAAGCGAAGCTTGAACCGAGGAATGCCGGAACCTTGAATTGAGAGACAAAATGGAAAATCAGCGTTCCGATACCCGCGAAGAGTAGGGTAGAGCTGACATTAAGTCCGGTGATAAGAGGAACAAGCACCGTAGCTCCGAACATAGCGAAGAGATGTTGGAGACCGAGGATAAAGAATTTTGGTTTGCCGAGACTGCGTGCATCATAGATGCCTTGACTTTTATTGCTCATTTTTCAGGATTTTAATATCAATCGAAATGTATAAATTTCTGCAAATGTAGTCAAAATATGCAGATTAAGCAAGCAATAGCATAAAAAATCATAATTGTGAGCCTTATTTTTCTTAAAATGCTCATTTTATTCCCGAAAAATACGTATCTTTGTCCGACTTTTAGTGTAAAGTCTAAAGTTTAAATTGTAAAGATTAACGTGTAAAGTTGAAATGAACAAAGAAACAAAGGACTTCTATATACAATCGCTGCTTGCCGGAACACTCATCGGCATGGGCGACCTCGTGTATGTGGTCAGCGAGAGTCACATCCTTGGCTCGTTCCTCTTCTCGCTCGGACTTCTCAGCATCCTCATCAAGGGCTATCCGCTCTACACGGGTAGGATAGGATACGTTGAGGGCATGCGCGATCTCTGGAAACCTATCGGCGGAATGCTGCCAATCATCGTCATGAACTTTATTGGCATAGCTCTTGTATGTAGCCTTGCGAATGCTTCAAGGCTCGACCTCTCTGCCGTTGATGTCATGGTTAAGACGAAGGTGGAGCAGTCATGGTTCAGCGCCCTCTACCTCTCCTGGGGTTGTGGAGCAATGATGTATCTCGCGGTCAATGGCTGGAGAAAGACCAGCAATCCTCTTACGGTCATCATGCCGATCATGTTCTTCATCCTCTGTGGTTTCGAGCACTGCATAGCCAACTACGGATACTTCTGGATGTGGATCGCCCGTGACGGCTTTACCCACCTTGCCGACCGCATCATAGAGCTTCCTCTCGGCTTCTCCGTTAATCTCCTTATAATGATCGTGGGAAATGCCCTGGGCAGTCTGACGTTCTCGAAGATTTAAGGTAAGAAAAGGAGTAATAAGGAGTACAAGGAGTAGCAAGGAGTACAAGACGAATGTCTTATGTTCGGAATAGGGCTTGGTGGAGTAGGGAATAAGGTTTGAATGTAAAAAACTCTCATCCTTCGTCCCTCACCCCTCAACAAGAAATACTATCGTTTTGTACTCCTTAAGCTTCGCAGAAGCGTCACTCCTTGTACTCCTTGCACTCCTAAAAAATAAATAGTAAATTGTAAATAGTTAAATAGAAAATTTCTTTATGGATTACAAAGATTTCGACCGCATGGTCAATGAGGCAGAGGGCAACTACACCCGCTCTTATCGCCCTTCTACAACTTTACCAGTATTGATGCGCAAGGTCTATACATGGATGGCTCTCGCACTCGTTATTACTGGCGTAACAGCCTATGGAGTGGCTACAACACCATCTCTCATTGAGGCTATTGTAATGAATCGAGTTCTGTTCTGGGGACTTGTGATCGCAGAGTTCGGACTCGTGTTTGGTATTTCTGGTATGCTTCACAAACTTAGTCTTGCCACCGCTACACTTATGTTCATAGCGTATAGCGTGATAAATGGAGCATTACTGTCTGTTATTTTCCTTGTCTATACAATGGACTCTATCGGAATGGTATTCTTTATAACGGCTGCAACGTTTGGTGTGATGGCATTGATAGGATATACCACGAAGACGGATCTTACGAAAATGGGTAGTATTCTTTTCATGGCACTTATCGGACTTATCATTGCTACCGTAGTGAATATGTTTGTTCATTCTTCTGGCTTGCAGCTGATTATTAGCTATGCAGGTGTGCTTATCTTCGTAGGTCTTACCGCTTACGATACTCAGAAAATTAAGCAGATGCTCTATGAGCAAGATTCAGCCGACGAGAGTGCTCAGAAGCTTGCCCTTGTTAGTGCTCTCAGTCTTTATCTTGACTTCGTGAACCTCTTCATCTATCTTCTCAGAATCTTAGGCAATAGAAAGTAAATATTACCACATAAAAAAAGGCTCGCTTCATGCCGAAGCGAGCCTTTACTATCTACGTTAATCTTTACACTTTAATCTAAAGACTATTAATCTAAAAATTAATAGTCTTCATCATCACCTACATCCTCAGCCTCAAGACCGAGTTCATCAGGATCTGCATCGTATGTGGTGCGATAGCTCTCCTCTGTAAGCTTGTCATCATCGAATGCGTCGTCATCCTCGTCTGCCTTGTAGTAGTCGTCCTTGATATCTACATCCTCATCGCTATCTGCATCATCATCCTCGAAGTGAACACCATCCTCATCATAGCGCATCTTCACCTTGACCATTTCTGGCTTCTCCTTGGCAAAGATGGCCTCAGTCCAAAGTCCCTTTGGAATCTCGAGTACGTCAAAGCCATCCTCGAGTTTCTTCTCATAGAGACCACCTGGCTTGTGCAGACGATCCTTTGGAAGGGTAGTGGTTGAAATGTCGAAACCGCTTTCAATGATATCCTTGATACTTTGTGAGAGTGAATCCCAGCCACCGCCGAAATTACGCTCGATAACCTCAAGGAGCTTTGCTGCTGAGATATGACGGATGTTCTCGTATGTAAGATCTGTGACGCGGAGGATAGGGCGTTTCTTGATGGCATACTTCACCTTGTTAGTCTCGTCAACGCGAAGTAGTCCGACGCACATACCGCGTGCCTCATATTTTCTGATGATTTCCGGGCGATCGACTTTAACCTCTTCAATCTCAAATGCAGAACGGAGAATAGTGATGTATCGGTTGATATTCTCTGTCATGTCTGCATCCTTTTCCCCAGCACTCCAGATTCTGAAGACATCATTCTCCTGAAGCTCCCATACGTTACTCTTGTTGAGTGTCTTGAGTGTGATTAATTTCTTGTCAGTTGCCATATTATTTACAATTAGAATTTACAAAATTACTTATTTCGACTGCAAAAATACAACATATCGGGGTAACAAACAAATTTTTTAGCGATTATTTTTTGTCGGATTGATATATATTTCTTAAATTTGCATCCGAAATAAGTAATTTAGTAATGAGTGAACCTTTGGCAGAGCGAATGCGACCTCGCACGCTCGATGAATATATTGGACAAAAGCATCTTGTTGGCGAGGGGGCAGTACTTCGCAGGATGATAGATTCCGGACATATCTCGTCTTTCATACTCTGGGGACCTCCTGGGGTGGGGAAGACCACTTTGGCACAGATCATAGCCAATAAACTTGATACTCCTTTCTATACGCTTTCCGCCGTTACCTCTGGTGTAAAGGATGTACGTGATGTCATAGAGAAGGCGAAGAATAACAGGTTCTTTGGCAATACGAGTCCTATACTCTTCATCGACGAGATTCACCGTTTTTCCAAATCCCAACAAGATTCGCTTCTTGGGGCTGTTGAGCGAGGGGTGGTAACTCTTATTGGTGCTACGACCGAGAATCCTTCGTTTGAAGTTATTCGTCCTTTGCTTTCACGTTGTCAGCTATATGTGCTGAAATCGTTGGAAAAGGCAGACCTTGAGGAACTTGTGAATCGCGCTATTACACAGGATGTTGAACTTCGTGAGCGTGATATCAAACTTGAGGAGAGTGGGGCTTTGTTCAGATATTCTGGAGGTGATGCCCGTAAGTTGCTGAACATCTTACAGTTGGTAGTTGATTCTGAGAGTACCAAAGAGGTGGTGATAACCGACAAACTCGTGGAGTCACGTTTGCAACAGAATCCTCTGGCATACGATAAGGAAGGAGAAATGCACTATGACATTATCTCTGCTTTCATCAAGAGTATTCGAGGTTCAGATCCTGATGCCGCCCTGTATTGGATGGCAAGAATGATAGAGGGTGGGGAAGACCCGCAGTTTATTGCCCGTCGTCTTGTTATCTCTGCTTCCGAGGATATAGGACTTGCGAATCCAAATGCCTTGCTGCTCGCAAATGCCGCCTTTGATGCTGTTATGAAGATAGGATGGCCAGAAGGTAGGATTCCGCTTGCTGAGGCTTGTGTGTATCTGGCAACAAGTCCGAAATCAAATTCTGCATATAACGGAATAAACGATGCCCTCCAACTGGTTCGTAAGACTGGTAATCTGCCTGTTCCTTTACATCTTCGTAATGCTCCAACACAGTTGATGGCTGATCTTGGCTATCACGATGGGTATAAATACCCTCACGACTATCCTAATAACTTTACTCCACAACAGTATATGCCTGATAGCCTGAAAGATGAACGACTTTGGCGTGCACAGCATTCCCCTTCGGAGGAAAAGCAATATCAGAATATGTTGAAACTTTGGGGAGATAGGTTTAGGTAATTGAAAATTGATGATTGACAATTGAAAATTGAAAATTGTTCTAAGAGTATACTAGGTAATTCGTAATTTGTAATTCGTAATTAAGAAAGATGTTAGGCGTAGATCATCTTTTGGTCATCATAGAGTTTCTTGGTACGTTTGCCTTTGCCATTTCTGGCATAAGACAAGCGGCAGGCAAGAACTTTGACTGGTTTGGTGGCTTCATCTGTGGCATAGCAGTTGCTATAGGTGGAGGTACTATACGAGACGTGTTGCTTGGCGTGCGTCCGTTCTGGATGACTGCACCTATATATATAATATGTACCTTCATTGCTCAGTTGTTTGTGGTGGTCTTTTCACGGTATATCAAGAAACTGGATAATGCTTGGTTCGTATTTGATACGCTTGGTCTTGCACTTTTCACTATTGCGGGAATGCAGAAAACGCTTGATATGGGGCATTCATTCTGGGTGGCAATCATAATGGGTACTATAACGGGAAGTGCAGGAGGCGTGATTCGTGATGTGCTTCTCAATTCCGTTCCTGTGATATTCCAGAAAGAGATATATGCTATGGCAAGCATTGTGGGAGGTGTGTTATATTGGCTGATGATATACCTTGGCGTGAATGTAACGATTTCAGCAACAGTATCTTTCTTCGTTATTGTAGCAATACGATTCTTTGCTGTAAAATATCATTTGGCATTGCCTAAGCTTAAGCAACTATAACGAAAAATATTAATCATAAAACTTATATAAAATGTATAGTGATCCTAAGCAGTGTCTTTACTGCACAAACAATTTTGGTGATTTGATGATCGAGATTGCACATCTTCGTGTGTCTCGTGTTTTTCTTTTCAAGGAACAGACCTATCGTGGTCGTTGTCTCGTGAGTTATGACAAGCATGTTAATGATTTGAATGAACTCACGGATGAAGAGCGTAATGACTTTATGGCAGATGTTGTACAGACAACACGCGCTATGCAGAAGGCATTCAATCCAGAGAAAATTAACTATGGTGCATATAGCGATAAACTATCTCACCTCCATTTCCACCTTGCTCCGAAATATGTAGATGGACCAGACTATGGTGGTGTGTTTCAGATGAACCCAGGTAAGGTGTATCTTACTGATGCAGAGTATCAGGAACTCATAGATAAGATAAAGAAAAATTTATAAAAACAGCAAAAAGGACTCATCATCACGATGAGTCCTTTTTAATCTTTTTTGTTTTCTAAAAGGTAATGTATTAGTCTGGTCGGTTTCTCACGAATAATAACCAGAACTGTTGACTTTATCTGTAAGTGGGTGCAAAATTATATATATTTTTTCATATTTGCAAGAAAAGTTGGGAAAAAATTTTATTTTCTCGGAAAAAAACACTACCTTTGCAATCATATTTAAATTATTTGATAGATTAATATAAATCTTAACGAAAAAACGAATGAATATTCTTGTAACTGGTGCTAACGGACAACTCGGAAACGAGATGCGTATTGTTTGTCGCAATAGTTCTGATAAATACATCTTTACAGATGTAATGGATATTGAGGGTGTTCAGACTACTCATCTTGATATTACTGATATAGAGGCTGTCCGTGCAATCGTGAAGGAAAACGATGTAAAATGTATCATTAATTGTGCTGCCTATACCAATGTGGATAAGGCGGAGTCGGATGAGGCTTTTTGTCGTGTGTTGAATGCTAAGGCACCAGAGAATCTTGCCGTTGTGATGGCTGAGGCTGACGGACTTCTCGTTCATGTCAGCACAGACTATGTGTTTGGTGCAGATCCGTATAATGTGCCTTGCAAGGAAGATCAGAAGGGAACTCCTACTGGTGTTTATGGCAAGACGAAGTTGGAAGGTGAGCAGGCAATCATCGCAAGTGGTTGTAAGTATGTGATACTTCGTACAGCATGGCTCTACTCTGAGTTCGGCAAGAACTTTGTCAAGACGATGCTGAACCTTACAGCTACAAAGTCACAGTTGAAGGTGGTCTTTGATCAGGTTGGAACTCCTACATACGCACTTGACCTTGCTAATGCTATCTATGCTATTGTTGATGGCAGAATGTACGAGGGTAATACTGGTATCTATCA
This sequence comes from uncultured Bacteroidales bacterium, assembly GCA_902778265.1. GTDB lineage: Bacteria > Bacteroidota > Bacteroidia > Bacteroidales > Bacteroidaceae > Prevotella. Next base: position 33,934 of record CACYXI010000014.1, read on the forward strand.
TTATTCAAATGAGGGCGTTTGCTCTTGGTATGATTTCACAAAGATGATCGCCATGTTGAGTGGGCATAATGCTTGTGATATACAGCCATGCCATTCTGATGAGTTCCCAAGTCCTGTGGTACGTCCTCCTTATTCCGTATTCGACAAGACAAAGGTTAAGAATACATTTGGAGTAAAAGTACCTTATTGGCTTGATTCTCTCAAAACCTGTCTTAATAATATGAACGAACTAAAATAACTCTATACAATGAAAGGAATTGTTCTTGCTGGTGGTAGCGGTACAAGATTGTATCCTATTACAAAGGGCATCTCAAAGCAGTTGATGCCTATCTATGACAAACCGATGATCTATTATCCGATAAGCGTTCTTATGCTTGCCGGTATTCGTGACATCCTTATTATCTCTACTCCTTTTGATCTTCCTGGTTTCAAGCGTCTTCTTGGCGATGGAAGTGACTATGGAGTTCATTTCGAATATGCAGAACAGCCTTCTCCAGACGGTCTCGCACAGGCATTTACAATAGGTGCCGACTTTATTGGCGATGATAGCGCATGTCTGGTTCTTGGTGATAATATCTTCCAGGGAACAGGTTTTTCAAAGATGCTTAGAGAGGCTGTTCGTACTGCTGACGAAGATAAGAAAGCAACTGTATTTGGTTATTGGGTTAATGATCCTGAGAGATATGGTGTTGCTGAGTTTGACAAGGAGGGTAATTGCCTTTCTATTGAGGAGAAGCCAAAGGATCCAAAGTCTAACTATGCCGTTGTTGGATTGTATTTCTATCCTAATAAGGTGGTTGAGGTAGCACGTAATATCAAGCCTTCTGCTCGTGGAGAGTATGAGATTACCACCGTTAATCAGAAATTCCTTGAAGATGGTGAGTTGAAAGTTCAGACTCTTGGTCGTGGTTTTGCATGGCTTGATACTGGTACTCATGATTCTCTTTCTGAGGCAAGTACATATATTGAGGTGCTTGAGAAGCGTCAGGGACTGAAGGTCGCTTGTCTTGAGGGTATCGCATACCGTAAGGGATGGATTGATGAGGAAAAGATGCGTGAACTCGCTAAGCCTATGCTTAAGAATCAATATGGACAGTATCTTCTCAAGGTTATTGATGAGGTGAAGAGATACGGAACAGGAATGGAAGCGTAAATAAGTGAAAATAAAAATACAAGCCCCCCTAAATTCCCCTGCATAGGGGGACTTCTTACCGCGAATCGGCTCTCTCCATACGCAGGGAGAGCGGGGAGAGGGTCTGTATTTTATAATTTTTCATTTTTAATTTTATAATTTAAAAATAATCGTGGAAGTAATAAAAACAGATATTGAAGGAGTGCTCGTTATAGAGCCTCGTGTTTTCAAGGATGCGCGTGGATATTTCTTTGAGAGTTTCTCACAGAGGGAATTTGATGAGAAGGTAGGTGCAATTCTTGGTCATAAGATAAACTTTGTGCAGGACAACGAGTCTATGTCTTCCTATGGAGTAATGCGTGGTTTGCATTTCCAGCGTCCACCATTTACCCAGAGCAAACTCGTTCGTTGTGTAAAGGGTGCTGTACTTGATGTTGCAGTTGATATCCGTAAGGGGTCTCCAACCTACGGCAAGCATGTGTCATGCCTCCTTACGGAAGATAACCACAAGCAGTTCTTTGTGCCAAGAGGTTTTGCTCATGGTTTTGCCGTTCTTTCTGAGACAGCAGTGTTCCAGTATAAGTGTGATGAGTTCTATCATCCAGAAGCTGATGGTGGTATCTCTATTGTTGATGACTCTCTCGGAATCGACTGGCAGATTCCTACGGATAAGGCAATCCTTTCAGAAAAAGACACCAAGCATCTTATGCTCAAAGAATTTGATAGTCCATTCGATATTAACGTAAGCCTTTATTAAAACATAAAATATGAAGAATATAGTAATCACTGGCGGTGCAGGCTTTATTGGAAGCCATGTAGTTCGCCTCTTTGTAAATAAGTACCCAGAGTATAACATCATTAATCTTGACAAGCTTACCTATGCAGGTAATCTTGCCAATCTCAAGGATATAGAGGATAAGCCAAACTACAAGTTTGTGCGTATGGATATCTGCGACTTCGACGCTTTCTATAAACTGATGCAGGATGAGAAGATTGACGGTATTATCCACCTTGCAGCTGAGAGTCACGTTGACCGCTCTATCAAGGATCCATTCACATTTGCTCGTACTAACGTGATGGGTACACTCACACTCCTTCAGGCTGCAAAGCTCTATTGGGAGTCTTTGCCTGAGAAGTATGAGGGTAAGCGTTTCTACCATATCTCTACCGATGAGGTATATGGTGCCCTGAAGATGACACATCCAGAGGGTATCGAGCCTCCATTCACAACAAAGGCTTCAAGCTCACAGCATCATGAGGCTTATGGAGAGGATTTCTTCTATGAGACAACCAAGTACAACCCTCACTCTCCATACTCTGCTTCAAAGGCTTCTTCCGACCATTTCGTTCGTGCTTTCCACGATACATACGGAATGCCTACAATCGTGACCAACTGCTCTAACAACTATGGTCCTTACCAGTTCCCTGAGAAGCTTATTCCTCTCTTTATCAACAATATCCGTAACCGTAAGCCATTGCCAGTATATGGTAAGGGTGAGAACGTACGTGACTGGCTCTTCGTTGAGGATCATGCACGTGCTATCGACCTCATCTTCCATAAGGGTACTATTGCTGAGACATACAACATCGGCGGCTTCAACGAGTGGAAGAATATCGACATTATCAAGGTCGTTATCAATACCGTTGACCGTCTGCTCGGTCGCAAGGAAGGTGAGGATATGGATCTTATTACATACGTCACAGACCGCCTCGGTCACGATGCTCGCTATGCTATCGACTCTACAAAGCTTCAGAAGGAACTTGGCTGGGAACCAAGTCTGCAGTTTGAGGAGGGCATCGAGAAGACCGTGAAGTGGTATCTCGAGAACCAGGAGTGGATGGATAACATCACAAGTGGTGACTACGAGAAGTATTACGACGATATGTATAAGAATCGTTAATGGAGAATACCGAGACATGGAAACATGAGGGGAAAAGTTGGTACCTGCTCAGGTTCAGCTATATTTCCCTTCAACGTATGCTCAAACTGCTTGAGGATTCGGGGCTGAGGTATTTCCTTCCGTCATATACTGCCGTAGAGAATCGCAAGAAGGGTATGCAGGTACGTGTGGAGCGAGCCTTGATGTTCAATATGATGTTCATCTACTCCTCCTTGGACGAGTGCGTGAAGTTTGTTGTTGCCAACCCTGGCGTCAACTTCATGGTCAAACCGTCTGAGGAGCATCCTGTTGTTTCCCTTAACCAACTTGCACCCGAGGAACAGAAGACGGAGTTCTGCTACGATAAGGCTACGTTCCGCTATGTCATCACCATCCCCGAGAGGCAGATGGAGATATTCATCAAAGCCGTAACCAATCGTAACACCCGTACCGTGCCATTTATGAAGCCTACCGAAATCGACCTCGAGAAGGGCGATAAGGTAAGGATCGTTGGCGGACCGTACGATGGTGTGGAGGGCATACTCGAGAGTCAGAAAGGTAAGGATGGCGGTACTGTCTATGTGCATATCCTTAACTTCATCGCCACGCGCACCACGGAGATACGTCCTGAGTTCATACAGATTATTGAGTTTGCCAAGAGCGGCAAGCACATGTACAAGAAGTTCGACTCGTTCATGACTCGTGGTCATCGTTGCGTCGTTTCCCATGCCAAAGGCGAAAAAATCTCGGCACGCGACAGCTCGTACCTCAACGTGTTCATCCATCGCTTCTCCGACCTCAAGACTCCTACTGTCAATATGACGGCGAAGCTGCACCTCTTTCTCTTCATAGCCTACACCTGTCTCGACCGCAAGACGGAAGCCGACGGTCATGAGCGCTTCCTTCAGGACTATCTCACAACCATTACCTCTGAGACCATGCGTCTCAAGTGCCTGCTCTATCTCTACGGATGTACAGGCTCCAAGGTGTATCGCAAGCAGATTCAGTCCATTACTAAGCTATGGAAGAAGAAACTTGACAGCAAGAAACAGGAAGTCAGGGATGCTATCCTTGAGTTTGAAGGTATTTGGAATGGAACGGAATAAGTTAAAGTCTTAGGAATACCTCGAACAATACGATTGAAAATTGTCATAATTGTTGAAATTGTCGTAGCATAAAGTCTAAAAAATAGGGACTTGATTTTGTATAAACGACGATCTTTACAATTATGACAATTTTTGTTTTTCCAAATAGTTTATAGTTGAGCTTTAGGTTAGTTCATCCTCCGTTGTTTTTCCGAACCAAACTCGATGAACCTCCGCTATAATAGCAGACATAGAGCGGACTTTCATCGAGTTTGGTTAGGAGGCACAACGGACTTTCCGTTTTTTTCTAGTATATGATAGGGGGGAGAAAACAATATTTATCTCGCTATTCTTCTGAACTCTGCAACCGTAATGGCCGTAGCAATAGCAACGTTGAGACTCTCGGCCGAGGGACGGTCGGGTGGATAGGATGGGATGAGTAGTCGGTTGTTGATTAATTCCCTTACGGCAGGTGATATGCCGTTTCCTTCGTTGCCCATCACGATGATTCCGTTGGGCGACAGTTGCTTGGCATAGATATTCTCTCCGTCTAATAGTGTGCCGTAGATTGGTATGTCTTTATCCAAGCCTTTTAGATACTCCACAAGGTCGGTATAGACGACCTTCACCCTTGCTATGCTACCCATAGTTGCCTGAACCGTCTTGGGGGCAAAGGCATCGGCGGTTGTTTGGCTACATATTATAGTGTCGATACCGAACCAATCCGCTATCCTGATGATCGTGCCGAGGTTGCCTGGATCCTGAACTCCGTCAAGGGCAAGGCATAGGTTGTTGTGGAGCCATTGGGTGTCGGGTAGGGGAGTGTCGGTTGGCATATAGAATACTCCAAGCACCTGTTGCGGATGCTGCAAGAAACTGGTCTTGCGAAGTTCGTCTTCTGTAACTGTGATGAGGATTGGGTGATGGGTGATGAGTGTTAGGGGTTGGCTCATCCACTCCTCGCAAGCTACGATCATCTTTGCGTGATAACCGGCTTGGAGTAGTTCGTTAACGATCTTGAACCCCTCGGCAACAAAGACGTTATCTTTCTTGCGGTTCTTCTTCAGTTCAAGACTGCTGATATATTTCTGTTGATTCTTGGAAATCATAGTAAATTACGAATTATTAATTACGAATTACGGAATGCAAAGTTACTGTAAAAATTGCTAAATCATTTCGTTTGTATGGATTTTTTTTGCATCTTCCAAAAAAAAATAGTAATTTTGCATATTATATGATAGCGCATAATATGGCTCTACGCCTTCACAATATAAAATCACATATATCGTACACTCTCCTTGTGTTCGTCCTGCTCGCTTTGGTGGGATGTGATGGTACGCGCTATGTGGCTGATGGCGACTATCTGCTTACTTCGTCGCGTGTGAGTTGTGAGAATCCTCGCATCAACCTCGCTACGATGGATACATATATCCGACAACGTCCTAACTCCAAGTGGCTGTCTTCGTTGAAGGTGCCGCTCGGCTTCTATTCCATGTCGGGAGCTGATACCACGAAGTGGGTTAACAGGACGCTTCGCAAATGGGGACAGGCTCCCGTGGTTTACGATAGCGTGCTTACCCAACGTACCGTAGAAGATCTTACTGCTGCGGTTCGTAATGAAGGCTTTCTTGATGCCAAGGTTGTTCCGCAACTGACGGCTAAGGGCAAGCGTATGAAGGTGAACTATTACATCGTTACAGGTAGTCCGTATGTTGTGAGGAAGATTGATTATAACATACAGGATGCTGCTATTGATGGGTTGTTGGCAAGTGATGAGCAACTGCTCGACATGCATCGCGGACAGGTGTTTAGCGTTAATCAGTTGGGTAGGAACCGTAACCGCATAACTGAATACCTCACCAATCATGGGTACTATCAGTTTAACAAGGAGTTCATCACCTTTGACGTGGATAGCTCGCAGACGAACCGTACGGTAGATATCAGGATGAACATAGATCTCTATCGTCGTAACAGCTATCAGGAGCTGTCGCCACATCCTCTATATCGTGTCAGAAACGTGTATTTCGAGGGCGCTAACACACCTGACTTCAAGCTCCGTGAGTCTGTTCTTGAACAGAACTCATTCATAGCTCCTGGTAAACCGTATAGTGGTGGCGATTTGCAGAAGACCTATACGCGCTTCTCGCGTCTTCAGGCTGTGAGATACACCAATATCCACTTTGATGAGAATGCTGACAGTCTGTATCTGGATTGCCATATTCAGGTGTCTCCTCAGAAGACTAACTCCATACAGTTTCAGCCCGAGGGAACGAATACCGCGGGCGACCTTGGTGCTGCCGTCTCGCTCATCTATCAGAACAGAAACCTCTTTCATGGTAGTGAGTTGCTGAATGTTACGGCTCGTGGCGCATTCGAGGCGATAAGAGGACTGGAGGGGTATCAGAGTCAGAACTATGAGGAATGGGGTATAGAGACCTCACTCGCATTCCCTCGTTTCTTGTTTCCTTGGATGAAGAAGTCATTCCACAGGCGCAGTTCGGCTACGAGTGAGATATTGGTAAGCTACAACCGTCAGAATCGTCCTGAGTTCCAGCGCCGTATCTTTACCGCGGCATGGAGGTATAAGTGGAATAATCCGCGAAAGCATACGCAGTATAAGGTGGATGCCATAGACGTGAACTTCATCAATATGCCTTGGATCTCGGAAACCTTCAAGCATGATTATCTTGACTCCGTTTCCAATCGTAATGCTATACTTCGCTATAATTACGAGCCGCTTATGATTATGAAATCGGGTGTAGGCTATACTTATAGCGATAGGGGCAAGACCATTCGTCTGAATTTTGAGTCTGCCGGCAATTTCCTTCATCTACTCTCAAAGCCTTTGCTCTTCAAGAAGAATGAGTTCGGACAGAACATGGCATTCGGCATAGCCTATGCCCAGTATGTCAAGGGTGATGCTGATTACACCCGTCTCTTTGCCTGGGACAACCGTAGTAGTCTTGCTGTTCATGCGCGTCTTGGTATAGCCTATCCATACGGTAATTCATCAATACTCCCTTTCGAAAAACGATATTTTGCTGGCGGTAGCAATAGCGTCAGGGGATGGAGCGTCCGCAGTCTCGGTCCGGGTGGATATGTAGGTAAGGACGGTCGTATCGATTTCATCAACCAGACGGGCGACATAAAACTGGAGTTCAGTACCGAGTTCCGCTCCCAACTTTTCTGGCGATTCCAGAGTGCTATCTTCGTGGATGCCGGAAATATATGGACAGCCTGATGGGCAGTTTAAGTTTGATTCTTTTTGGAAACAGATTGCCGTTGCCTATGGTGTTGGTCTGAGACTAAACTTTGACTATTTCGTAATACGATTAGATATGGGTATGAAGGCGGTAAATCCTGCCTATACCACAACACGCGAGCATTTCCCGCTCGTACATCCAAGATTCTCAAGAGATCACGCATTCCACTTTGCTGTGGGATTCCCGTTCTAAAGAAAATTAAAAATGAAAAATTAAAAATTAAAAAGTATGATTAGTTTTAGAACTAATGGGGCGCGATTTGCCACTTTTTACTTTTTATTTTTTACTTTATTAAAAAACAAAATGACAGAAAAGACAACCGAAGAAGTGGTTATGTCCGAGACTAACGAAAACAAGTCTCGTAGAAAACCAGCAGCACGTAAGGCTGCAACCACAAAGAAGAAGGCTGCCAAAATGGAAGATGCAGTTGAGCCAACAACGAATGAAGGGGCTCCTGCAAAGAGACAACCACAACGTCGTGGTCGCAAACCGAAACAAAAAGCCGTAGAGGCAGCCCCAGAGGTCACAGAAATGAGTGACGCTCCTGTTCAGTCAGAAGAAAAAGTAGAAAATGTCGTGGAGCAACAAGTTGAAGAGCCACAGGCTGAGCCGGAGGAAAGTGTAAAGAGTAATGAGGAAAGTGTAAAGAGTAATGAGGAAAGTGTAAAGAGTAAAGAGGAAGGTGTAAAGGGTAAAGAGGAAGGTGTAAAGAGTAATGAGGAGGTTAAGGCAGAGGAAACTGCCAACACCCAACACCCATCACCTAACATCCAAGCCACCAACACCCAAAACACCAACACCCAACACCCATCACCTAACCCCCAAACTCCTAACACCCAGAAACAAAAGCCGATCCCTGCGTTCAATCCTGTTCGTATCGACACTATCGTTGATATGGTTAACGCACCAAAGGGACAGCTCCTTCTTAATGATCAGCAGATTCAGCAGCTCACCCCCGAAGAGGCTTTGAAGCGTTTCCGTTGGATAGAAGGTACTCTTGCATGGGTACTCAACTATGATGTTGTTATCTCCGACACCAACATTTGGCTTGAGCTTCTCGTTGGTCATACCTCAAGTCATAGCGATCCAAAGGTGAATGCCCGACTCATGTTCGAGCGTCAGCTTGAGTTTATCTCAAAGCTTGTTCGTTTCCGTGGTGGTCGCTTCATGATGATGAGCGAGACATACGAGGAAATCGATCGTTTTGCTACCCAACAGGCTCCAACCAACTACAAGGATGCCGATTTCTCAGATGAGGCTCTGTGTCGTAACGTGTCAGCCCGTTTGGCAAAGCGACTCATTCTCTCTCAGCTACGTGAGAACCGTCTGAAGATCGAAGGCATCTGTGCCGAAAGCCATCATGCAGCTTTTGCCGATCCTGCCATCATACGCAAGACCGTAGAACTGTTCTCTGTTGGCAAGCGTGTGCTGCTCCTCACTAATGATGCCTCCGTAGCAATCCGCAGTATGGGTATGTGCGATGATCTCCAGCGTATAAATGAAATCGACGATGAGACATGGGAGCGCGTCTATTCACCCCTGCGCCCTATGGTCATCACGATGGAAGACCTAAAAGTACTCGATCTCTATACCCGTCAGTATCACTTTCTTCAGATGGCGGCTGGCAAGCAGTGGATGGAAGACGTGCCACAGCGTATGGAGAAACGTAACATTCAGCCTCTCGCCCTCTGGCTTGACGGTTTCCGTCCTGGCGACAAGCAATCTGAGATGCACAAGCAGCAGGCAAAGCAACAGAATCAGGCAAAGCAGGAACAGAAGAAGCAGAAGCAACAGAATCAGCAGAAGCAGCAAAAGAATAAGGAGGAAAATGTAAAGCCTAAAGAGCAACAGCAACCTCAAGCTCAGCCAGAGCCAAAACCAGAGTTCGCAGCTCCAGAACCTGCTCCTGTAGTAGAAAATGTTCCGGTTTCTCCAGAAGTGCCTCAAACTCCTGTAAATGCAGATTCGCAGGAACCACAAGCAGAACCTGTTGTAGAGCAGCAGCCTAAACAGCAACGTAAGCGTCCGCAGAGGAGATACCCTCAACGTAAGCGTCCGCAACAGGAACAAAATTAATTACGAATTACAAATTACTAATTACCTGTTTAGCTTTATTCCCTACAAGGATGAAAAAGGTAATTGGGTAATTCGTAATTAGTAATTAGAGTTATAGCAAGGTGAAGAGTAAAGAATTTAAGTTGGTATTTATCGGTAACAAGCTTTATGTTTACCTTACTAACTTAAATTCTTCTCTCTAAATTATTAGTTGAACTTGTTGTCAAAATGACACATATGCATATACCATTCTTTTGCTTCTACAGAATCGAATGTTGTAGTCATGTATAACAATCTTTATTTTTCTAGTATAAAATAAATAAAGTTCTTTGTTGTTCAGAGACAGATGGCAAAGGATGCTCATTATAATTTTGTATTCGAAAGAATTATAATAGTTTTTGCATTTCGCTTCGTAAGTATAATGCGATTGCGCCATAATCATCATTACTCAGACGAGAATAACTAGGATGTGGAATACCATATATAGGTATTTCGTTCCAAAGACCTTTCTTTAAAGATTGACAACAAGAATAAGTATTCTTCCATGCACCATTTTTCTTGTTTTTTGCAAATTCAATTAACATTGAATCAGTTGCTTTTGCTGTGTCAATACTCTCTACCTTACTAAATTGAAATTTTTTATTCAACATATCAAAGCATTCTGGTATTGAGAAGCCAACAACACATTTAGGCTCGAAAATCTCTTGAATTACTTCTTTTGTGAAATCAAGACATTTATCTATGGCTTCATTACTACCAGGAATTCTTTTGAAGCTATCAATATCATTTGAACCAAAATAAACTGCATTGAAAAAAACAAAATTCCCATCAGTTATAGGTTGGGGGTATTCTGCCCACTCAAATGCACCTTCTAACTTCCAAACTTTCCATTTCTTTCTCTCTGGAGAATAGAATGCTGGATTACCTTCAAAAAAACGTTTCTGAATTATGTCATCTTGGCTAAATGCGCCTGACTCATGTGGATTATATCCAAGAAATACAACATCAGGTTGTTTGTCTAAAACAGGTTTGGATTGAAATGTACAACAATGTGTTCCATTTTCTCCTAGTTTAGGACCTGTTTCAGCCAAGAATGCAGTCACTCGGTCTACCCAATTGACATACTTTTCATAAACTTCTGTTTTCTCGATTTTACTCATAAAAAACATTAATGCCTATAGACTCCAGATTTGACGATTAATAATAAATTGGTTAGCTGCTTCCGATAATGAAATAGACGTGGAGACTATATCAAGTATTCACTCTTCGTTCTTTTAAAACGTATGCAAATGAAATGCTTAATATACGTCTTTTTCATATAGGACTTTTTATGTGATGACATTAGTCCATTGGATCACTTGATTTGTTTAAGTGTAATTTTTCATAATGTTGTTTTTAAGTTATTAGGAATTGTTTAATCGTGTGCAAATATAGTGAATTAATTGCGAACTTGCAAACTTTTAGGGCGAAAAATCATAAATAATTGCATTTTTCGTAAAAATGACGATAATATTTATAGAAGAAATTTTGACCTGTACTGTTAAAACCATACACATCTAAAAAATACTAGTCCTGAAGGGACGGCATATTATAGGGTAGTGCGGGAGCGCTACCAATTGATGTATAGCAGTTTATCAGCCCTGTAAGGGCGACATAATTCAATATTTATTCGGTGTGACATGAAATTATGTCGCACCTACGGCGCTCTTGTGGAATGAGAATCTATGATACGTGGGTTACACCCACGCCTATGCTATTTCGCCTTTACAAGGCTTTTTAACCGTACATCTCAAACAAATTCTATTTTAAAACATAGAAATCTGTATGTCATTTTTATGAAATTCCTTGTACAAGTTCTCTTGGATGTATTCCTCTTCTATGTGATAATCTCGCATAGAAAAAACGGGAAAGGGCGATAGTCTGTATTGACCATCGCCCTTTTTAATGTTGTGTAAAAACGGATTTCTAAGCTTTTTTGTCTCTCTCTGCGCGGTTGGGAGGATTAACCTCTCATACCGTTAAGAGTCTTAACAACCATGTAAATGCTGAACAATGCTGCTGCATAAACTGCACTTGTCATTACCATAAATGTTGTCATAATGTGTTTCCTTTCTTTAATTTTAAAATGTTATCCTTTATATAAAATACTAATCTCGTCTTCAGTTGGAATTCTTTAAAAAGTAGTTCCTTCTTGATTTCGAGTGCAAAGGTATAACAAATTGTGTAGGCACACAAATATTTTTATGACTTTGTGATAAAAAGTGGTAAATAACAAATTTATGTCAAGAAAACCGTATTTTTGTCCTTTTCTTGCTCTATGTCAGCTAAAATGGCTGAAAATAAGCTGAAATGGCTTACAAATTGACACAAATCAAATTAGTTCATAGTGCATAGTTCATAATTCATAGTATTCTTTAGTTCATAGTTCATAGTGCATAGTTGGTTGGTGCACGGTAACTATAAATTATGAACTATGCACTATGAACGAAGTAAGACTATGAACTATGAATTATGAACTATGAACTAAATCAGATTCTGTTTAGTACAGTTCTCAGTATATTTTCCATCGTGTTCTTGTATGTCGTATTCATTTCCTTGTCGTAACGGTTGGCTATCACCATACAACAGGTTGTAGCCTTGTGACCAAGCATAGCCGACATACCGGCAACGGCAGAAGATTCCATCTCGAAGTTACATATCTTGAGAGTCTCGCCTGTCTCAGGGCTTGTGTAAGAGAATGCCTCTACCTTCTGATTCTGCTCGGGATCTTGTATCTTCAGGCGAATCTGTCGGCCTTGCGGACCATAGAAGCCACCGCATGAAGCGGTAATGCCACGATGCATATCCGTGCCACCAATTCGTCTGCTCAGCTCGTCATCAGCAACGGCAACGTATGGAGCACCCTTCTTTTCCGACCAGTTCATGTGCTTGCGGAAAGCCTCTTCCAGTTTCAGGTCGCATACCTTGTCACGATCTGCATAATAGTTAAGCAGACCGTCAAAGCCGATACTCTTAACCGAAATGATAGGTGTGCCGATAGGCGTGTCGGGTTGTAGACCGCCACAAGTGCCTATACGCACAATATCGAGTGTGCGATGCTGGGGATTATCCTCGCGTGTGGCATAGTTGATGTTGGCAAGCGAATCGAGTTCGGTAAGCACGATATCGATATTGTCGCAACCGATACCTGTTGACTGTACCGTTATTCGCTTACCTTTGTAGGTACCCGTAATGGTATGAAACTCGCGATTGGAAACCTCGTTCTCAATAGAGTCGAAGAATCCTCCTATCGTTGACACTCTCTCTGGATCGCCAACGAGTATCACTTTATCTGCCAGATGTTCTGGCTTCAGATGAAGGTGGAAACAACTGCCATCTTCATTAATGATTAGTTCTGAAGGTGCGTACATAGAATAAAGATAATAAGACCCTCCCCCTTACCCCTCCCATAAAGGGAGGGGAGTAGTTTGTATTGAAGTTTTATAGAGGAAGGTCGTAGTTTAATAAATGTATTTACTCCCCTCCCTTTATGGGAGGGGTATGGGGGTGGGTCTTTATTTGCTAATAGCTTGTATCTCCGTATTCCTTATCTGCTTCTCGGTATAGTTGAGTTTCTGACGTTCGTTGAACACCTCAACTTCCATCTGGGCGATGGTGCCGGCAAGATTCCTGCTACCGTTATGATATTTTATGCGCAGGTCGTTAAGTTGCTTCTCACGTGTCTCTACGTTGTTCTTCATAGTGAGATAGGTAGGGAACTGATTCTGATTCACGCTACTACGGAAATCAGAAATGTTGTGATACACCAACTTATCGTTTATGATGAAATCAAAGCTATGATTCTTCTTTGCTCCCTTTGCCTGACGAGCCTCGTAATAACGTGACAAGGCTGCTGCCAAAGCCGTTTCGTCGGTCTGCGAATCCTTGATGGATCTGAGGCGAGCAAGGCGGTCGAGCTGAATCTCTGGGGTCGTTTCCATATCGTATGTCTCGCGGCTCTCTGTTGGCTGGAAGACATACACGCACACCTTACCATCGTTCTGACGGCGGTTAGTTACCAGATAGCCCAGATCGTTGAACTCGTCTATAATATAATATGTATCGTCTGCGAAAGAGTTGAAAGGCAACCCTAAGCTCTGAGGCTTGTAGAACGAATGGCTGTCGCTATCATATACGGTATAGTAGATGTCGTATTTACCCATAGAGTCCTCGCCGTCGCGTGCTGCAAAGTAGAGTGTCACGCCATCCGTCATCATAAACGGACAGATAACGTCAGTAACACCCTCAAGATGTAGAATCTCGGCTGCATCCCATTTGTTGCCAAGCTTTTCCTCAACCATAAACACATGATTGCCCGAAGCCTGCTGTACGGAAGAGAATCTCTTGGTCTCAAACTCGTTGGTGAAGTAATAGTCGTATCCGTCGCCACGCTCGCTTTTCTTCATGCTTATCTTTCCGCATGAAGAGGAGAGAGGCAGGTGACTAAGGAAATCACTCTCGTTGGCTACTAACGAATCTACGAACATCACCTTTGCCGTTGAAGGAAACAGCTTTGCAAAGTTCAGGTCTTCATTCGTAGGAACCACGGCTCCAGGTTTTGCCGCCTTGACAGGAGCCTTTGGTGCGCGTGCCACCTGTGCCTGAGCTGTTGAGAGTCCAAGGAAGAGAGAGAAGATAGCTATATAGAGTCTTGAATATTTCATTTTTTAGTATTTTGATGAAGGTTGAAGGTTGAGAGATGAGGGTTTTTATGGATGAAGGGTGATGGATGAAGGATGAGCGTTTATTACTACCAAACCTTATTCCTTATTCCCTTATTCCTTATTCTCCTTCTATTTTTCGTGTGCAAAAATACTAAAAAGAAATGATATTATCAAATTTTTGAGCGTTTTTTTCTTACGGCAAGTATCATTCCTGTTATCAGTATTACCGCACCTGCTATTGCCAGTAATGTGATTCGCTCTCCCAGGATAAAGGCTCCTGCTATCATAGTGACAAGTGGTTGGAGGTAGATGTAGTTGGTGGATTTCACGGCTCCCAACTGTCGCATCACCCAGTTCCAAAGCAGATAGCCGCCTGTTGAGGCTATGAATCCGAGGAATAGCAGGTTGCCCCATATCGTCATGTTGCCTGACGCAAGTATGTCGATGTCAAGAGGATGCACTATGGCGAAATATGGCATTATGGTCATAAGACCGTAGAAGAATACCTTCCTCGTGATGAAATCGGCTGAGTATCTGCCCATTATCCTTCGCATGAAGAGTGAGTAGAAGCCCCATGTGAGTGACGCTCCGAGGGCAAGGGCATCGCCAAGCGGATTGAGGTGTAGCACAAACTGACCGTTGAGCACCACGAGTACTACTCCTACGAATGCCAGTATAGAGCCTATAACCTGCCTCATGCTCAGTCGTTCGCTCTTATAGAAGATTGCCAGAAGCATGGCCGTAACTAAGGGTGTGGTGCTAACGAGGATGCTCACGTTGGATGAGGTAGAGTGGAGTAGTGCCATATTCTCCACGAGGAAGTATATGGAGCCGCCCATCATACCAAGTCCCACGAGCGTCAGTTCGTCGGCTTTGGTATTGGCAAACAATCGTTTGTGCGATATGCTGAGCATACAGATGTATGCTATCACAAAGCGCACGAAGAATATGTCAGCAGGTAATAACCCGCTGTTTAGCAGTACCTTACTGCTAACGAATGTGGTGCCCCAAATCAGGACAACGAGTATTGCGATGAGATGTGCCAAAGCCTTAGTAAATTAAAAATGAAAAATTAAAAAGTATGATTACCATATATTGCGAAAGGCTGTCGTGGAAAATACTAATCATACTTTTTACTTCTTATTTTTTACTTTTTACTTTTTTTCTGCGAGGTACTCCGCAAACACCCTTGCGGCGCTTTCCACCTTCCTCACGCATGGGCGTTTCTTGTAGTATTCGGCATTACGCTCGTCGGGGATGTTGGTGTCTTTAACCACCTTGCAACCGTTCATCTTGAGCAGTTCCGCGCAAATCAGACTACCGTTCCTTTCCTTGAACTTTGCCAACAGCTCTTGCACCAGTTTATAGCATTCAGCCTTACCCTCACGATCATTACCCTCGGTCTGACCTTTCTCCAGTCCGGCAAGGGTAACGAGACCAGAGGCTGCACCACACATCATGCGCATCCTACCGACACCTCCGCCGAAACCTGCGCTAATGCGTTTAGCCATAGTGTCATCCAAACCATACATATCGGCAAATGCAGCCACCACGGCTTGTGAACAGCCGTAGCCTTGCATGAAACACTCTACGGCACCTTGTATTCTGTCTTTTTCCATATTGGTTACAAAATTATATATTTTTTTCGAGATTATGCGCCTTTATATCTAAAAATGTGGAACGTACAAGAAAAAACGTGCAAATCATTACGATCTGCACGCTATCTTTACTTGTTAAGGAGTAATAAGGAGTACAAGGAGTAGTAAGGAGTACAAGACGAATGTTTTGGAGGTGTGTTTGATGAATTAGCTCTGAAAGAGCGACATCTAATAGGGTAGTACGGATTTGCTTGCAAAGAAGTACTACCTATAATGATTATGTGGTTAGTGAGCGCCGTAGGTGCGACATCTAATATATGATAGGTGTCGGTCCTTGGCTTTCCCTTCGGCCGCCGACCTCTTCGACGTTCAGACCTCATTCCCTAAAATGTCTATATATCCAGGGCTTACGCCCTTCGCTATTAAGTGTCGCTCTTTCAGAGCTCATTCAACCACATGTTTTCCAATAACATACGAGCTTGTGAAAATCGTATGATTTATATTATTTGTCGCTTATTATTAGCGTACAAAACATTCGTCTTGTACTCCATATTACTCCTTGTACTTCTTACTACTCCTTTTCAAAAAATCACTTAAAAATCAGCTGCGCAAACTGATAGAGGCTGCGACGCCATGTCTGCCACTCGTGAGCTGTTCCTGGTGATACATAGCTATGGGCGTTGATGCCGAGAGCCTTGAGGTCGTTGGCTGCCTTACCTACGCTATTGTCACCCTCTGCCATTCTCGTTTCCTTACCACCAGCACTCATGAAGAGCACCTTGTTTGTCTTCTTGAAATCAGCAGCATCTTTCAGCTCCTCGGTATTGAATGTGCCTCCGCTAAACATACCTACGTATGCAAATGTAGTTGGGTTGGCAAGAGTGATGGCGTGTGTCTGCATACCTCCCATAGAAAGACCTGCCATAGCACGATGCTCGGTATCTGCAATTACGCGGTAGTTCTTCTCTACCATAGGGATGATGTCCTTGATAAGTACCTCCTGGAATGCGTTGAAGCCTCCGAAACCGCCACGTCCGAAGTTTGGTCGTGGACCACCCTGACCAGGAGCACCTTGTGGACGTGGTCCCTGTGGAGGGAACTGACCGGGAGCACCCTGTGGAGCACCTTGTGGACGTGGGCCGCCAAATCCGCCTTGACCCGGAGCAGGATCGCCTGGGCGACGAACGTCGAGACCGTTATCCATATAGATGATGAATGGAACAGCCTTACCATCGGCAATCAGATTATCCATAATGATACCCGTCTTACCCTGAGCGCTCCAGCCAGTCTCGTTCTCACCCATGCCATGCTGAAGATAGAGTACAGGGAACTTCTTCGTTGGGTTCTTATAATATTCGGCAGGTAGGTAGATATATCCGTGACGCATTTTCTGGGTAACTGATGACCAGTAATGTACCTCATTTACAGAGCCTTGTGCCACGTTCTTCAACGTGTAGAAATCCTCATCAGAAGCAGGGATGTCGATTCCGCTACCCCAACGGCTTGCACCATAGAAATATTTGCTGCCCGGATCAGGAACAGAAGCGCCGTCGATGTTAAGCTGATAGTAGTGGAAACCCTCGTCCTGTGGTGCTGATGTTCCCGTCCATACGCCCTTGTCGTCCTTTGTCATTTCGTAGATCTTGCCGTCGATGTCGAGGCCTACGAATGTAGCCTTAGGAGCAGAGATCTGTGCACGAACCATGCGCTGGGAGTTCACCATAGGGTACTTCTTGTCGCCCTGGTTAGTCGTTGCTGGCTTGAAGTCCTCCACAACGTCGTTAACGACTGATGGTACGACTGGGTTTTCTCTTGGAGCACCAAACTGAGCCGATGCGGTCAGGCTCGAAAGTGCCATTAATGAAAGAATGATTTTTTTCATAGAGTTAATGTTTAATATTGAATGGTTGTTATTGTTTCACACGTTTCTATTGACGAAACAACTACCAAAAGGTTCAATATCGGATGTGATAGTTATGAAACATTAACAAAAATAAATGAAAAGTGAAAAATGAAAAATACAAGTTAGTATTTAGTTCGACGAATTCGCACCTTTGGTGCTTTAACTGACAATAATTACCAATCTTACCAATCTTTTCAATCTTTTTATTTTTATCAAGAATTAGAGAAGGTTTAGCTCGACGGCCGAAGGGAAAGTCAAAATTGAATTAATGCGAAGGAGAGAATATTGCTACTTACGTAGCATTTGGAATTGGTTCGTGATTGGCAGGAGCGCAAGCGACCTTTCTCAAATTCTCTTAAAATTCAAAAAGAAAAAACTCTCTAATTCTCTAATTCTTGATAAATATATTATTGGATTAAGATTGCGTAGATTGGTAATTATTGTCAGTTAAAAGCAGCTTGCTGCCATATAGAATATATTAATCGAACTCACGATATTTAAATGAATAATGAAAAGTGAAAAATGAAAATACAGTATAGTAATTTCGCGTATGGCCATTACCGGAAAAGCGTATCTTGTATTTTTCATTTTTCACTTTTCATTTTTCATTTACTACAGCGAGTCATTCCCTCCTCCGCCATTGCCTCCAGAGTTCCCGCCTCCGTTCTCGTCGCTCGTGCTTGCGCTACCGCCACCTGTTGGTGAGAGGAACACGTCGTCACTCATGCCGTAGCTTGAGCGGGCGAGATTATAGGCGAGGTCTCCCTGATACTCCGCGAGCTTGGTGTTGGCGCTTACGAGGCTCTGCGAACTGAGGAGAAGCTTGCCGTTCACCTTGCGAGTGTGCACCCAACAGTAGGCGCAGTCGCCATCGTTGCCTGAATGACCAAGACAACCGTCCTGAGAGCTGAAACCGTTGCGGATGAGCACGTCCCACACCTTATCCTCGTTGGACGCGTCGAGCACGAGGGCGCAAGCGTTGCAGACCGCGTATGGGATGAGAGTCTCAGCATTAACGTACTGGCGCACGATGAAGTACGAGATCTGGTCGCCATACTTGAAGTTCGCGTTGTTCTGCACTATGCTACGCGAGAGCTGGGCGATAGTGGTGGTAGAGCTGATGCCGTCAGAACCGAGGGCGATGTCGGTAGAGGCATTCTGACCAGAGCCTGTAACCACGATTGAAGGGAGCGAGCCCTGGGTGATCTGATAAGGAGCCACGACGCACGCGCCACCTGCCACCTGCTGCTTGGTGAGATATACAGGTTCCTTCTGCATGTTCACCTTCATGAACATATTGTAGTCGGAAACGCCTGCGGGCTTCGTCTCGAACGCCTTCCTGAGACGTGGGCGGATGAGTGAGTACATCGCCACGATGTTAGTGAACTTGGTGCGCGTCTTCATCTGCCCATCGCTACGAGGGTTGCGCATGTTAGTTACCTTTTCAGACACTACGGTCTGACCGTTGAGCTGCTTGAAGGTGAAATCGCCTACAGAGCCAGCCATCTTGCGGATGATGCCGTTGATTATTGCCATAATTTTTGAAATTAAGAGATTAAGAAATTAAGAGATTAAATTTTTGCAAGTTTTTGGGGGAAGTACAAGGAGTACAAGGAGTTCAAGGAGTACAAGACGAATGCCTTGAACGTTCAAAGAAAGCGATAAATACTATCGTCTTGTACTACTTAAGCGACCATAGGGAGCGTTACTCCTTGTACTCCTTATTACTCCTTCCAAGTGTAGTTTGCGAAACTTGACTTTTGAATGGGTGTAATCAGAATCAGTTTCTCTTCGCTCGTGGCCTTTGATTGAAGAGCGTGATCTGCATTTCTTCATTCTCCGTTGTTCTGTTGTCTGCTCCCTTTGGCGCCCATCGCGAATGGGACTTACATGGGAGTCACAAGGGAGTTACATGGGACTTGCTTCTGACGCTTCCGAGCAATTCATGTCCCCGAATCCTTTTCTTGATGCAACGTGCTTTGCACCTCGCACCTGAAAGATAACGAACGTCGGCTGAAAGCCGGTGCGTGTTTCAATCTTTCAAGTGCAAAGTTACGAAAAGCAGAATTGGCGGTTAGGACATAGCGTGAACAAGCGTGCAATAACGGGACATTTTCCTGAAAAAAATCTAACGCGGAGAATGAAACGGCAACAAGTTGCCTCTAACTGACAATAATTACCAATCTAACCAATCTTTTCAATCTTTTTATTTTTATCAAGAATTAGAGAATTAGAGAAGGTTTAGCTCGACGGCCGAAGGGAAAGTCAAAATTGAATTAATGCGAAAGAGAGAATTCGTGCTACTTGCGTAGCATTTGGAATGGTGCGTGATTGGCAGGAGCGTAAGCGACCTTTCTCAAATTCTCGTCAATTCAAAAAGAAGAAATTCTCTAATTCTTGATAAAAAAATAATAATTTATGGTTAAAGATTGCGCAGATTGGTAATTATTGTCAGTTCAAGCAACGTAAGTTGCGCATTATTCGCTACTCATACCCGTCTGGTGTGCCGAGGAATTGTAAAATCAGTTCCACCTGTCGTGGTGAGAATGATTTTGTCTGCTTACGGTAGCCTGTGGCATCAAGCAGCTTGACCAACTCGTCGTTTCTGTTAATCCACGTCATTAGGTGGTTGTTGGCTGTGCGTGGCAAGGAGTTAGGGAAATAGCATAGCGCCAGTTCCTTCTTGCTATACACTCGTATCGGAAACTTGTTCATGATGAAACTCCTTTCTTTTTTGTTAAAACATAATACTCGGCGAAATCCTTACACCCCAACGGCAGATGATGATGCTGCAAGTCGGGCAACCGACTCTTCAACTGAAGGAAGAGCCGCTCACCAGGCTCGTCGTTGTCGGGAAACATATGCAATCGGGTGTGAGGCGTCAGATGTCGGGTGATGGTGGTCACGTCGTCATCCTTCATCAACGTGGCCGACGGAATGGCTATCGCCTTACGTCCCGACGAGAGCATAGCCCAGCAGTCGGAGCAGCCCTCGGTGATGTAGAGGTCGTCGTCGGGGCGGAGCAATCGAAGGATGGGCAGGTTGTAGATTGTGCAACGGCTGCCTTGCGGGAACCTGAACCTCGGCAGGTCGTCGCGCGGGTTCAGGTTACGGTTCTGAATGCCTATGAGCCTGCCCTCGCAGTCGTAGTAGGGAATCTGCAACCAGTTCACGCCCTTGCGGTCCTGCCACGACGTCAACCGGCACCAGCGCACCACACGCTCGTCAATCATCCGCTCCGCGAAGAGGAACGCTCGGGCGACATCCGATAGCCACGGCCGCTCGAAGAATCGTTCGTAGCGCTTCGGGTCGAACGTTGTTACGTCGCTAACGGGAGGCGCCTTATATTCCGTCAGGATGATGTTGCTATCGTTAGCCAGCCAACGGCAGGCATCGATGAAGTTGAGGCTCAGCTGTCGCATCGCGAGGCTAATGGTGTCGCCAGTCGCCCCGCATACGAAGCAACGGTATGTGTTTCTGCTTACGTGGAACGATAGGCTCGCGTGGTGGTCCTCATGAAACGGACACAGGCACTTATGCCTCGTGACGCGAAGTCCCAGTCGCTCCGCCACCCCCTCAATAGGCAGCTCCCGCAGCTTTTTAATTTCTTGCTTCTCCATAAAGAATTTTTTTTGATTTAGAACGCAAAGTCGCTAAGTCACAAAGAATATTTAGAACACGGAAAGCACGAAAGAAACGGAATCGCAACTTCGTTGCTTGAACTGACAATAATTGTTCGCAGTAGCTCACCAAGCTACGCAAGTTCCCAATCTTACCAATCTTTTCAATCTTTTTATTTTTTATCAAGAATTTGATTGTTAGTGAGAACCCCGAAGGGGTGACACCTAATAGGGTAGTACGTAAGTGCTACCTATGATGACGTTTTTTTAGTGAGCGCCGTAGGTGCGATACCTGTTATATATGATAAGTGTCGGTCCTTCAGACCTCAGATTACTATATGTCCATAGGATAACGGCTCTTACGAACCGCCCTTTTAGGTGTCGGGCTTTCAGCCCTCGTAATCTATGCCGTTCCCCCATGCGTGCGTTAGCGGCTCCCTCCCTATGGGGGGGGGGCGGGGGGAGAGGCCTAACTCTTCAAGTATTTCCCCGTCTTCGTGTACAGCCCCGTCTCCGGAGAGAACTCTATGTACCCACGTCTCCTCCACGCACGCAACTGTTCCTTCGTGCCGTCAGGAGACTTGCCATGACTATTGCGAAGCGCTTGCAACTCAGCTTCGTTGAACGAGGCAGGCAGGTCTTCGAGTAAATTCTTCGGACCATGTCGCTGAGCCTCGATCAGAGTGCCCGTCTCATTGTCAATCAAGTCGGCAAACACCTGCATCTTGCTCCAGAGGTCGTGATACACAAGCCACTCAACAATCTCATGCGTTGATGATAGCGCGCTTAGATACATCCCAGAGATCATCATCGTCGGTAAGGTCGCCCAACTTAGCCATATCCATAGCCAGCTTGTCGGCAAGCTTGTTCAAAGGCTTGATGACGAAGCGCCCCTTGCATGTCTCCAACCGAGTGATATACTCATCCAGTTTCTCATAGAACTCATCCATGTACTTACCCTGACGGGGAATCCTGCCGTCGCGAACCGTTCGAGCCTTGTAGGAGAATACAATACGCCCGAAGGTGCCGTTCTTCAGATCCCTCTTGAAGAAACTGCGTGCGGAATAAGGCGTGGAACTGAACGTGATGTTCACGCGCAGGATAGGATTACCCGTGATACCGTCGGCTGTGGCACGCAAGGCACCCGAACGTGTGCGGTCAAAGATGTTACGCATAATCTGCGACACCTTCTTATGACCGCCACACATATCGTCAGCCATCTCCACCTCTGGCAGATTAAGGTACTGGGTATGCCCTCCCAACGCCTCACATGCCATAGCATTCTGAATGAAGGCAGGTCTGGTAGTGTCGGCAGGAGGAAACCATATCGCCACATCAGGATGATCGGGCTTATCCTTGTTGGATGACTTCGACTTCACCTGTCTCGACCATTCCACGAGTTTCTTCATCTCTTCATCGTCGTGCTTACGGAAATTACGGTTGATAGCCTCTACAAGATTACCGAATTGGCCTTTGTTACACCCACTATCCGCAACGAGGTTAGCCATTTCGCCACACATCTCCTTCCAGGAATTGTCAGGATACATAAATTCAGAATTACAGATATGCGCCCCCAATACAGGGAAAAGCATAGGAACAATAGGCTCGTGCATGTCTTTTGAGGCCTGCGTGAGCAAAAGTTTGATGCATTCTGTACCGTTTTTCAGTTCCGGCATCTTTGGTGCTGTTGATTTTGAAATATCGTAAATCATTTTAAATCAGCTTTTTAGAAGAAATTAAACATAGAGACCGAGCATGGACAGGACAGTACGGACAGAAGGACAGTTGAATTTTGGAAAACACGAATTTTCTTTATCTTTACTTATAACTATCTTATTATTAATTAGTTATAATATATAATATATAGAAAATAGAGATAAATGTATTGCAAAAACACATCTGTCCACTGTCCAACTGTCCGCTACGCTCGGCCAAGAAAGACTACTTCCCTATAAGGCCCTTGAGCGCTTTCCTGATCTCGCTTGCCACACCACTTGCGAATGCAGCCACATCAAAGTCCTTGTTGATATGGAAAGACTTGAAGTTGAGGTGGTATGAGCCGTCAGATCTGCGAGTGACGGTAATATACTCACCATCAAACACTTGCGGGTTGCGCTTGCGCACATTCATTGGATAGGTTTCGGTGAACGTGAAATGATCATCATCACCACCAACACTATCTTCTGGAACATCATGGCAGATAACACCGATGTAATCCTTACCGAGCTTCAGGTGAGCATCTCTGAACATCTTCACCTTCAGGTTGACAGCCAAATAAGTGGAATGTGTGCCAAAGAAGGCACTTTTGTTTTTTGCTTCCATTTGTTTTTGTTTTTTTTATTTGTTTTTAAATGGAAACAGGCGCCTGTTTTTTGGAAAGTCCTCAGCCCACACCCCAGTCATACAAAGACCGCAAATGTCCGGCTTCGGGTTGTTTCCGAGAGCAAAATTACGCAAACATTCAGGGATATGAAAACATTTAGAGATATACATTTTTCGTATTTTCCAGAACCTACGCCACAGCGTAGTATTACGATAAAATCCTACGCTGGAACGTAGGATTTCATCATATAATAACAGCAATTATAATCGTGATTTGGAAAACGTAGGATTTAATTTCATAAAACGTAGGGTGTTTACATTCCCCATGATTTCATCTGGTTTTTGATTTTCTCTGCTCTCTCATACGTTTCGGCGGACGCTCCCTCTTTCGCTCTTCTCCTCCATTCTGAAATGTCACATTTCCCAACTCCCCTCTTGTCATTTACTGCCGCTTTGAAACTATCTTCTTTTAGGGTTAGCAACTTTTGCCTTTCCTGTGACGGCAATCGAACTGTGACATTCTCATTCCAAGCATAGCAGAAGTCATCGTATGTACCTATAAACTTATAGGGGAAACCTGACCATTCCTTTATCAACACATATATTGGCACAACATGAGACTGAGCATTGATTAGATAGCGTTCCTCTTCCTTGGTTTCACATAGCGATAAAAAGTTATCCCATAACTTAATCAAACAGTTCCTGTCTGCCCCGTTAAATTTTCTGGTGTCAATATAATAATTAAACGATGAATCAGGATTTGTTCTCGATATCTTTAATTCTCTGTTCTCCTGATTCAATCTTGAAATTTCCTTGCGCAAATCTCCATGTTCTAATACCAACATCTTGGAATATTCTGTCAGCTTAGAATTTTCGTCCTTTAACTCTTCTATCTTACTATAAAGTTCTGCGTGTCGTTCTTTTACTCTTCTCTCGATAAAAGGTTCAAGATATTGGTTCAAGGATTCTGTTCCCCGAACCAAATCAGGAGATAAAGCATTCTTACCCTTTTCGTCCTGACCTTTGGCAATATCTAATGGTGCCTCTGGCGTCATTTTTTAATCAATTGCAAAGGTACAGAATTATTTTTATACTTGCAAGTAAAAATGCAATTTTCTGCAAAGCATTTTCTTTCTTTTGCAACATAAGAGGCAACACAAGGGAAAACATATAAAATTAAAATCTTATGTTAATACATATATTTCTATGTAAAAACGAAATAAAATTGATTTTTGCTTGCATTTATCAAGAAAATTTATTAAGTTTGCATCCGAAAACAAATCAACTTAGAACTGAATTAATAAAGAAACAATATGGCATTAACATTATTAAGCGCAAAAGATTTTGCCTTTACGCTAAAAGTAACTATACAGAGAACTGGTAAATTAGGTTTTTCAGCACCCACAGCAGAAGTACTCGGCATAGATGGCAACACCTATGCTAAGTTCTATATGGATGATGAGAATAAGCTATCTCCCGTAGTTGTTTTCAGCAAGAACAAGGACGAGGATTCATTTAAGGCTAACAAGTCAGGTGACTACTATTCTCTCTCCACCTCTATATTATTTGAGAGTTTAGGCTTTGACTTTAAGAAGCAGAACATTATCTGTGACCTGAAGCGTGAAGAAGAAGCTGATGAATTCGTAGGCGGTGAAGCATACCGTTTAGTCAGTCGTGCACCAAAGAGCAGAAGAAAGACTACAGCATCCACAACCACGGCACAAGAGCAACAGAAAGAGGTTGACAAAGAGGAGCAGCTATAAGGATCTATAAACAAGCCTAACATGCTTGTCTTTAATTACATTATAGAGAAAACTAAGAATAATATCGCAAAAAACATCTGAAATTCATTAAAATTTGGTCATATATATAAAAAAGAATGTCACGCAAGAGTGATTTTGGGAAAAATATTGCTATATTTGCACCTGTTATGGCAAAGACACGAATAAATAATAATCTGGAAATTGAAGCCTTCCCCGAGGAAATCACCGAGGATGGCATCAAAATTTATGGAGAAACCTCATACGAGAATCAAATAGCAACACTTAGTCACTATCTCCATACAGCCGACTTTAAGGGGAGTTATTTTGATATGCAAAAACAACGTAACGAAATGGTTAGTCTTATCCGTGAATTCCTAAGACATAAAAACAAATTACAGGATTACACGGAAGAAGAGATTTACCACGTTGCCGAATCCCCATTGGAATTTGATCTTTTCCGTGACTTTTACCAAGTGCCTTTCCCAAGTCCTAAGACATACGACCATACCTTCATAGATTTGTTTGCCGGCATTGGCGGCATCCGCATTCCCTTCGACGAAATGGGCTATCAATGTCTGTTTAGTAGCGAGTGGGATGCTAAAGCTTGCCAGACCTATTTTGCAAATTTTGGCACCGTACCATTCGGTGATATCACGAAGATTCCTGCTACAAGTATACCCAAGCATGATGTCCTGCTGGCCGGTTTTCCTTGCCAAGCATTTAGTATTATGGGTAAGATGCAAGGCTTTGCTGATACACGCGGCACTATGTTCTTTGAAATTGAGCGTATTCTAAAACACCACCAAACACCTTACATTCTTCTTGAGAATGTCAAGCAACTTGTAGGTCACGATGGCGGGCGCACATTTAAGGTTATACTAGAAAGACTAAGCCAACTTGGCTATCATGTCAAGTGGAAGGTGCTCAACGCCCTTGACTTCGGTCTGCCACAAAAGCGAGAACGTGTTATCATCGTTGGTTTCAAGCATAAGGAAGACTGTGACGCTTTCACCTTCGATATTCCGCATACCCCCTATAACCTCGCTAACATTCTCGAATCGGACAAAGATGTAGACCCTTCGCTTTTCGCTTCAGACCACATAATTACCAAACGACGTGAAAAGACAAAGGATAAAAATGTGTTCTATCCCTCTATATGGCACGAGAACAAAGCAGGGAACATAAGCATACTCAACTACTCTTGCGCCCTCCGCACAGGAGCCTCTTATAACTACCTACTGGTAAACGGGGTACGTCGTCCAAGTTCTCGTGAACTGCTACGTCTCCAAGGCTTTCCTGAAAAGTTCAGGATAGCAGTATCACACCAAGATATTCGTCGTCAAACAGGTAATAGTGTAGCAATCCCGATGATAAGGATGGTTGCACAAAAAATAAATCAAATAATTAAGAACCGTGAACATGAAACATCCGAAACTCCGCGACTCAAAAAAGCTGTTAACGCGTGAGCCGTACCCTATCAACGAAATTCCAGAAGAAACGATCAAGCGTATTGGTCGCAAGTTCGTGTATATGCTTTGTGTCGGCTATAAAGACATAACCGGAGACGACTGGGGCAATGTCTTCGCTGAAGCCATCGGTGGCGAACACTTGCAATCGCCAGTCGGCATAGCTGATGTAGTGTACGAAAAGATGGCATGGTCAATGAAGACCGTGAAAAAAGATAACCCTCACAATACAAATGTCACGCTTCGCCTGATTAGTGGTAGATGCTCACCAGATTACTCATACAATATCAGTGACCCACACAAAGACATTCAGGCCACAGGTCGTGCCGTATTGAATATATGGAATGAACGCGTAAACATTGCACAGGATTATTATAATCCATTACGCACTTCAATCCTTGTACGCAGCGAAGATTTACTGACTTTCTCTCTGTTTGAGGAAGAGAACCATCGGTATGTAGCCAGTAACTACCGCTGGGAAGAAAACAAGAATGGTAATCTGGAAGGATACGACATAGAAACCAACGAGAAATGCTTTACATGGCAACCACATGGTTCACAATTCACCATCCACACTCGTTTCCCTGCCAACATTGTCAAGTTCAAGATTAAGCAGCCACCAAAGCTCGATATAGATGACACTCTGAAACAAATCAATTATAGCGATGATTGGATTGAAATTCTAAAAAAGGAATAATTACCGCTATTGACATGCCACCCCCCAAAATGCTCATACTATTTGTATGAGCATTTTCTCCATAATGACTGAACATATATACGATTAGTATTGCAGAGTGCAATAGATTCATTACTTTTGCAGAATAATATCAATATAAGGCTTATGAAGAAACTATTGACTTTATTATTTTTGTTATGTTCCATAGCTATTCTTGCAGAGGAGGAAGGTCAGGATTTGCCTGTGGGTAAGGGTGAATGTCTTTCACCATTCGCCTTGTTTATCCCCTTTTTTACGCCTTTAGTGCAATTAGCGTTTTATTTGTTTATTGTAGGGTTGATATATGTTATTGCCGAAATAACGGGAAAGCGGAACGAGGATAATAAGGTGTTGTGGATAATCATTAGTCTTGTGGCAGGCCTTGTGATATGCCCAGCTTTGGTTTATGTTTTCAAATACATTACTACTTAACGGATTTCTACGATAAAACGATGCTGAACATCATTGATTATTTTGCATATAGAACAATGAAAAGATTCAAAGGCAATCCTATGGATCGCAGAGAAGTGCAGTTGGTGCTATGCGTTGTGATATGCTGTACGTTTTTCATTCCTTTTAATCTTTTCTACCTCATATTTAGAAATAGCATTATCTGCTATATTTCAATATTGATATATGTATTTGCTATTTATGCATTCTTCGACAGAAGATACAAGAAATACAACAACGATTATGAAAGAATGAAATTCTATCATAAATATGATGCCCATTGGATGAATAAATACATTCCGAACTGGACAATATGGGTTGCGGGTATCGCTCTTTGTCCTATAGGGGTATGGTTCACATTTTACACGAACAAATTGCTTATAGAGGCAATGATAAACCATTGAAATAAATAGAATGAGTTCTATCAAATACTTAAATCAAGAGGAAGCGATGCAGCGGATGGATACATACGCCCAAAGCAACACTCCTTTCCTTTTCGTCATAAGCTACGATAAGTCACAAGCAATCGTAGAGGCATTGGAGAATATAAACCCAGAAGAAATACTCTATAACTTCAGCGGTGTCTCCAATATCCCATTTGACCTATCCGCAACACACTCTGACGTTGATTGGCAGTTCATCAAGCCCTCACGCGAATCCTATCATCGCAGTTTTAGCAAGGTGCAGAATGCAGAACGTGCAGGCGACAGCTACCTTGTCAATCTCACTTGTCGCGTACCACTTCATACCAATCTATCCCTTCTCGACATCTTCCTGCGCACCTCCGCTCGCTATCGCCTGTGGATACGCCATCACCTCGTGTGCTTTTCACCAGAGATATTCATTCGCCTTGACAATGGAATAATTAGTTCCTATCCCATGAAAGGAACTATTGATGCCACCATGCCACATGCCAAGGAGATTCTGATAAACGATAAGAAAGAAACGGCAGAACACGCCACTATTGTTGACCTGATTCGCAACGACCTCAGCATGGTAGCCAATCATGTCAGCGTTGATCGCTATCGCTATGTAGAAGAGATAGCCACACACAGAGGGTCCATACTCCAGACCAGTTCCGAGATTAAAGGCACTCTCCTGCCCAATTACCTGTCTCATCCCGGACATCTCATCATGAAACTACTTCCTGCAGGCTCAATTACAGGTGCACCAAAGCCAAAGACAATGGCAATAATCCGTGACGCAGAAACCTACGACAGAGGCTTCTACACAGGTTGCATGGGAATATGGAAGAATGGAAATATTGATAGTGCCGTAATGATTCGTTTCGTTGATGAAGAAGATGGCAAGCTCTACTATAAGGCTGGAGGCGGTATCACGGCAATGAGCAATGAAGAAAGCGAATATAACGAAGTAATAGAGAAAATTTATGTGCCAGTTTGTTGAAACAATATGTATCAAGGACGGAACTGCCCGCCACCTCCACTATCATGTAGAGAGAATGCAGCGCACCATTCGTCATTTCTTTCCACACATGCCAATGGTTGCCGAGAGCGATCTGCTCTGCGATGTCCCTACCATTGAAGGACTTCAGAAAGCTCGCGTTGTATATGACGAGCATGGCATCATCGAACGTACTTTCGCACCATACTCCATACGTAGCATCAAGAACATCATCGTTGTAGAAGACAACAATATCAGCTATCCGTGGAAGAGTACCAATCGTAGTATGCTTGTAAAGCAGAGAGAGAAAGCCCCATCCTATGATGAGGTCATCATTGTGAAAGACGGCTATATCACCGACACCTCATACACCAACCTCTGTTTCTTTGATGGCACTACATGGTTTACCCCCGACACCCCTCTTCTTCCTGGTACCATGCGTCAGCGTCTCCTTGATCAAGGCATTATCAAGGAAAAGAGCATACCGCTCTCCGACCTCAATAAATACCAGTCAATAAGCCTCATCAATGCCATGATGGATTTAGGAGAACTTGTAATCCCAGTTAGCAAGATTCAAGTTTAACGTGAGTTCGACGAAAATTACCTTATTAGCAGCAAGCTGCTTTTTGTTTACTAAAAATTACCACGAATTACCAGAAAATTTCCCAAAAATAAATTTTCTGATTTAAATTTTCTGGTCATCGTCGCTAATTTTTGTTCCAAAGCCAAGCATCGAAGATGCGTTTTTAGGGTATTTTGAATTCGTCGAATTCAGGTAAGTTTAACGTGAGGAATAACGAATTACCTTGTAACCAATTACGAATTAGTAATAGAAAACAGCTTATGTTATTGTCATGGTTAATGCGGTACCCACGGGAAAGGTTCCTCTTTTAGTACATTTGTACGGCAAGTTGATAAAGAAAGAACACATAGAATTGGTAGTACATACGTCCTATGTATGGAATAATCAAAAATGCAATACTATTGGCTAATCTATAACCCCTATTCTATTATGAAACCAAACGAATACGAATCTGAATCTGGGATGTGTCCTTATTGTGGTAGCGAGGATGTGCAGGTGCTGTGTGATGGTACTTGCCGCTGTCTTGAGTGTGGGAGCATCCGAAGATATAAAGAATCTATTCGATAAAAATGTTAAAATTTGCTGTAGGCTCTTTTTTATAAATAAAAAATTGTAACTTTGCATATTATGTGTGCAGTAATAGAAAACATGGTGAAAATTCAGATATTCTAATATGAGTTGCAATAACATAGATTTCGTAACATTCTGCATAGGTAATCTCTCACGTAGATTAAACCTTA
>CACYXI010000015.1 GCA_902778265.1 uncultured Bacteroidales bacterium
ACCAATTGAAAATGGGAAATTATTAAAACGCAGAGACGCTAAGACGCAGAGAAAATAAACTTTTGCGACTTAGCGTCTTTGCGTTCTATGCACAATGGCGAAAATTGGGAATGTAAAGTAAATTGTTTACAAGAAAATAGAGACCCTGCGTGAGTTAAGAGTGAAAAGTGAAGAGTGAAGAATTCAAGTTACATTTTATTGCGTAAGGCTAATTACGACCTTAACCTGCATTACTAACTAAAATTCTTCACTCTTCACTTTTCACTCTTCACTTATCATTCCACATTCAGCCAACGGCTCTTTGGGAACTTCACCTTGTATGCCACGATAAACTCGCGTTGTTCGTTAGGCTGTAGCTGCAACTGCCATTCAACGATACCTGTTGTCTTGTCCAACTGTCCACCGCTGAGTTCCTCGGTGGTAACGGTGATGTTTGAATTCTCTGATACTGGTATCTGATCACGCAACGTGAGCGAAACGGCTTCCTTGCGACTATTCTTAACCGTGATGCGCCATGTGAGACTCTGCTCCTGTGTGGTAGCCAACAGACGACGGGTTGAACGTCCTGACACCTGTGTGCGCTGTATGCGGATGCCGTTGTCTCTGCCTAATGAGAAATGCAGGGTGTCATTGACTACCGTTGGGTCAAGGATTGTCTTGCCTACGAATGAGTTCTCGAAATATACGCTTGCCTCACCTTCGAGCAGACTGTATTGTTGCCATTCGGTAGCATCAGCCACAAGGAATGCGTCCTTGTCGGCACGTGGGATGCCAAGATACTGATAGGTGGCAGGCAGTTGATAGCGTGCAATCTCCGTAGTGGTGGTCTTGCCGTCGGATGCAATAGTGAGCGGCTGCTGAATTTCAAATTCGTAGCCGAACTGTGCCTTTTGCTCCTTGACCTCAATAAGGTCGCTCTCTTGCTTTGCCTTTGCTTTTTTAACCTCAACACCCGAAGCCCTTCCTTCGAGAGCATGAGCAACTTCATTGCGACTTGACCTTCTCCTTTCGACACCATAACCGATAACCACAACATCGTTCAATGTGGTTTTGTCTTCTTTCAACGTGACATTCAGAGTAGAGCCTTTGACTGTGCGTGTCTGAGTCAGATAACCTATGTATGAGAATGACAGTTGGTTTCTGTCGCGAGGCAAGGAGATACTATAACGTCCGTTGGAATCAGTAACAGTACCAAGACTTGTGCCTTCCACCTTGACCGTAGCTCCTATTATCGCGTCGCCGTTCTCATCACTAACCACACCTGACACGCCTTCCGCAACCGCTTCATTATCATAGCGAGGAGCCGACCTTCCATAGTCGAGCCAATAGGTGCGCAACTCCGGAGCAATATTTGAACGGTTTGGATTGGCAGAGGAGAGAGTTACAGGTATGTTTTTCCATTCCTCCTTAGTGTTTTGGAACATGTTGGCCTTATAGGACAGTTGCAGAGGCTGACTTACACCTTCAGAACGGATGTCGTAGGTAGGATACCAACCTGCATTTTTCACATAATATGTAAGGGTGAAATCCACCTTGCCAGCCTGTGGAACTTGCAGTTTGAGTTCTGCCTCGGTGATGGTTTTCAGCTTCAGGTGGGCGATGGAATCGGCAGTCTTTTGTTGCTTTTCACGTATCTCAGCCAACTTCACAAGTTCCTGATCTATGGAAATGGCTTTCTTCTTCAGCTCAAGCATTTGCTGGGCATAATAGTCGTTGAGTTCCTTGATGTTAGCGAGAGGTGTAACGGCGGTGCGGTTGCCTGTGGAGCAGTTGGTTTTCAGCATTTCAAGCTGAGCATTCACCACTTCCAACTGCGATTTCACCTCGCGTTCCTTGTCGTCGGTCTGCTTCACCTTTTGCTCAGCCTCACGCAACTGCTTGATACGCTGGAGGCTATCGGGGTGAATGGTTCTATAGTTCACGCCAAGCACGGTGAG
Organism: uncultured Bacteroidales bacterium; assembly: GCA_902778265.1. Taxonomy (GTDB): domain Bacteria; phylum Bacteroidota; class Bacteroidia; order Bacteroidales; family Bacteroidaceae; genus Prevotella. The sequence goes on from CACYXI010000015.1 coordinate 1,938, forward strand.
TTTGCCGTGCGCCTTGATCTGCATACTCTTAACGTCGGTATATGGCGAAAGTCCCGTAAAGGTGACGATTTGCTCACCTGCCATGAGGTTCATGGAATGGGTACGTTCCACCTGCGCACCATTGGTAAACACGGTGACGTGCTTAAGTTCTGGTGTCACTTTCTTGTTTTCTGCCTTTGCCACGGTCACAAGCATTAGTGCCATAGCCATTGCGAGTAGATGCTTCATATGTTGGATTTTTTTGTGGAGTACAAGAAGTACAAGGAGTAATAAGGAGTACAAGACGATAGTATTTATCGTTGAAAGGTGAGGAGATTAAGGTTGAGGGTTTATTTCTATCATACCTTATTCCACAAAACACTATTCCATAGAAAGACATTCGTCTTGTACTCCTTGAACTCCTTGTACTCCTTATTACTCCTTAAAATTATTTTTTGCTATTCGACTTAATAATACTATAAGCGGAGTACAAGCCAAGCTCTCCAGCCTTGCTTAGATCGGCATTGCCTGTAGGTTTGTCTCCTTTATAATAATACACCATGCCACGATTGAAATATGCCTCGGCAAGACGATCGTCGAGCGCTATGGCACGGGTGAAATACTGTATTGCCTTGTCGTAGTCCTGACGATGCGCAAGGAATGTGCCGTGACAATAGAGTATGTAGGCATTGTCCTTGTCGAGAGCCTCTGCTTTCTCAAAATCAGCACTAACGCTCTTCAAACGTAGCTGAGCGGTCTTTGGATCAGCGCCATTCTCATAGTCAGCCTGACGCGCATTGCATACAGCCCTATGCCACCAACCAATAGCCGAATTAGGATTTTCCGCCAAATACGCATCCACATCCTTGAGGGCATCACCATAGTTCTGACCAATGCAGTAAGCCACGCTTCGGGCGAGATAGGTGATAGGTGATAGGTGTTGGGTGTTGGATATCTTTTCCGTGAGGGCATCAGTCACATCAAACTGCTTCTTTATCTGATCGTTAGTGAGGTGCGTAGATATGGTTGAGACCGTAAGTCGGGCATTCTCCATCTGCTTATTAACCGCGTCAACCTCAGTTACGAAAGGATGATAGTTGGTCATGGCGTTGCTGTAATCAAACAACGACAGACTGATATACGGCTGATACTGTGATTCTACACGATGGTTCTGCACCTTACCGCGATACTCACTCTTATACTCGTGCTCGTCGGTCTGCTCGTCCTCCACAACTATCTGGTCATACTTGTCAAGATCAATCTCGCTCTTCTTACGCATAGCCTCCAGTTTCTTACGACTCCAGCGAGGCTGCTTACCCAGATGCTTGTCGTTCTGCGCTTTCAGAATGCGGAACTCATCCATTTCGGCCTTGGCATTCATACCCAACCGACGATAGCATGACGCACGATAATGCAGACCAGTCCAGAAATTAGGGAACTCGTCTATCACCTTGGTATAGTCGGCTATTGCCGCCTTGAGGTCGCCTGTACGGTCAAGAAGAGTGGCACGGTTGAAGAGTGCCATCATGTTATTCGGCTCAAGGGCAAGCACATAGTTGAAGTCTTCTATGGCATTGTTGTCATCGCCTACCTGCTGACGCAAGAGACCGCGATTATAGTGCGCAAGGAAATTGTTCGGTTCAAGATCGAGGGCAAGGTTATAGTCGGACATTGCACCTCGGAGATTATTCAGTCGCAGACGAGCCACGGCACGGTTTACGTAGTTGCCTGCCTTCTTCGGTTTCAGATGGATAGCCTTTGAGAGATATTCGTCGGCGTCCTTCCACTCACTCCTCGACATACAGATAGCGCCTCTAAGTCGCCAAGCCTCTGCATTATACGGATCTACCTCCAATGCCTTGCCAAGCCACTCGTTGCCTTTCAGCGTATCTTTCTGCTGAAGATATGCCTCGCACTTCAGAAGATAGGGCGATGCGTATTTCTTCCACTTGGTGATGATGGTGTCAAGTTCGAGATGTGCACGTTCATAGTCCTTCATCTCCACACGACATGCCGCACGGTTATACCAGAAATTCTGGCTCGTAGGGTCGAGCGACAGAGCCTTGGTATAGTCGGCAATAGCTCCATCATAGTCGCCTATACGGATGCGTGAGATACCGCGCAGATCATAAAGCAGTGTGATGTATGGGTTCAGTCGGATAGCCTCCGACGCATCAGCCTCCGCACCTCGGTAGTCGTCGAGGTGGAACTTTGCAATAGCTCTCATCTGCCACGGTTCGTAGAGGTATGGCTTCATGGCTATCACCTGATTAAAATACTGAATGCCAAGGATATAGTCCTCGTAATACACGGCAACGCGACCCGAGGTTATAAGTCGGTCAACGTTATATTGGGCATGGACTTTAGTTGCTCCTCCAAAAAGAAAAACAAGTAATACAAAGGCTATTCGGGAGAAGATTTTTCCTTGCATCATTCTCCTTATTATAATACCCGTGCATTCCTTAGTCTTCATATATAAGTCTTTTGACTGAAAAGTTAATTAGTAGAATACCGCTTATGCGGAGTTTTTAGGAAATAAATTGCCAGTAAATTAAATTCAGTAAATTATTTTTGATGCACCTTACGGTGCTTGGCTTTCAAGAAAATTGATCACGATGGCCAGAAAATTTAATCCAGAAAATTAAAATTTTCTGGTAATTTTCTAAAAATTTTGTTCCGAAAAACAGCAGCTTGCTGCTATAATTTACTGAATATAATTTACTGGCAATTTACTTTCCACAAAAAAAGAAAATTTGCTTTCCCAAAGAGGGGCTATTTTCCCCTTGGAATTCTCACCTTGTATCCGCAACGGAAACGTCCCTGAAGCAGGGCGCGAAGCTTTGACTTGATAAGCTGCTTGCGGAGTGGTGAGATACGGTCGATGAACATCTTACCTTCAAGATGATCAAACTCATGCTGCATTACGCGAGCCAGATAACCGTCAACCCATTCATCGTGCTCTTGGAAATCCTCATCCATATACTTCACACGGATGCGTGTAGGGCGCACTACCTTCTCGTGGATTGCAGGCAATGACAGACAACCTTCCTCTGATGAATCCTTCTCCGTATCATCATACTCAACGATATGAGCATTGATATACACCTTGCGGAAGTCCTTGTACTGTGGAAGATCCTCTGACAGCACATCGAGGTCGATGACCACTATGCGCACGTCACGACCTACCTGCGGTGCTGCAAGTCCGATACCCTCGCTATCGGCAAGGGTTTCCCACATATCTTCAATAAATTTCTTAAGTTCTGGATAGTCAGGTGTTATATCCTGAGCCTCCTTGCGGAGAACAGGCTGACCATAAGTATAAATAGGTAATATCATATAGACTGCATATAACTTTGCAAAATAATCGTGGCACTTATCTCATCGACGAGCGCTTTATCCTGACGGGCTTTCTTCTTCAAGCCACCATCAAGCATAGCCTTGTGAGCCAGTACCGACGTGAATCTCTCATCCACATACTCTATCGGCACTTCGGGATGCCCATTCCGCCATCTGTTGACAAAAGCTTCCACCCTCGCAAGGTTCTCGCTTGGCTGGCCGTTTGGCTGCATAGGCTTCCCTATGACCACCCTCTCCACCTGTTCGCGTAAAAGATAGTCATTGAGATAGTCCCATAACAAATGAGTACTGACAGTGGCCAGCCCGTTTGCGATAATCTTCAACGGGTCGGTCACTGCCAGTCCTGTGCGTTTACGGCCGTAATCAATAGATAGTATTCTACCCATTAATTATTATTATAGAGCAACCATGCACCTGGGTAGTTAGCACTCAGGTTGTCACGGCTCATGATAGCGTCCTGCTTTGTGTCGTATGTAGAAGCGATTACACGGTACATGTTACGATCCTGGTTGTATGCCACCTGCGCAGAATAGCCAGAGTTAACGAGTGTACGCTGAAGACCTTCTGCGTTAGCCTTTACACCGAAAGAACCTACTACAACAGAGAATGCCTTGAGACCAGAACCGTTGACGATAGTGAGACGCTCCTGACGAACAGGTACGTTGTCATTAGCTGGCTGCTGCGCAACCTGCTGCTGATACTGAGGTTGCTGCTGAACAACCTGCTGCTGATATTGTGGCTGCTGCTGTACGTACTGCTGCTGTGGCTGCTGCTGATACTGAGGCTGCTGCTGAACATACTGTTGTGGCTGCTGCTGGTACTGTGGCTGCTGCTGAACGTACTGCTGCTGTGGCTGCTGGTACTGAGGCTGCTGCTGATATTGTGGCTGCTGATACTGAGGCTGCTGCTGAACATACTGCTGCTGAACAGGCTGAGCGATGTTCTGAGTAGGCTGCTGCTCAACGATTTCTTCCTGAGCCTTAGCCTTTTCATACGCCTTACGATATGCGCTCTCCTTTGAGGATACGCAACTTGTGCATACTGCAACAGCTAAAAGTGCTGCACCATTAATAACTATCTTCTTCATGTTCTCTATGTACTATAGTTTTATAAATTCAATTGAAATCTGTGCACAAAATTACGAAAAAAATGCGAACGCAAGAAAGAAAAGCGCATAAAGTTTGTTAAATTAGCCGTAAAAAACGCATTTAAGCACTAAAAACGGAAGATTTAAGGTTTTTAACACTAAAAAAATTTGCAATTTCAGAAAGATTTCTTATCTTTGCACTCAGAGAATTGGTTAAGATGAAACAGATTCTTTCATCAAATACTGATCACAAGTGAATAACAATCAATTAATAACTAACATTAAAAAGAATAATCAATTATGAAAGCATTAGGTTACATAGGCGCATTCCTCGGCGGAGCCGTTGCAGGCGCAGCTCTCGGTGTTCTTCTCGCTCCTGAAGCAGGTGAAAGCACTCGCAATAAGCTATCCGACGCAGTTAAAAGTTTCTGCGACAAGCATGATATCAAACTCACTCGCAAGCAGGTAGAGGAACTCGTTGACGAAGTACAGGACGCAGACCTTGCATAGCAGATGTTTTCCAGCGACAAAAACATAGAGACAATAGCGCAGCTCGTCGAACAGCTTAAGCAATACGGCGGTCTGAAACTCGAGATGCTGAAGCTCGATGCTACGGAGAAGACGGTGAAGATTATCTCCGCCCTTATTCTCGGCTTCGTGCTCTTGCTCATCGTATGCGCCGTTGCCATCTGCGCCTCCTTCGCTGTTGCCTACGCACTTGGGGATATGTTCGACTCCGTCGCACTTGGATTCCTCTGCGTAGCCGCATTCTATCTATTATTATTGATAATCGTTTACGCGCGCAAGAAAGCATGGATTGAACGTCCACTCGTAAGGTTTCTTGCCACTATCCTATTAGAAGAGGTATGACAGAAGAAGAACCACTAAAGTATCAGTCGCTCCTGGCTATCCGCGCACGTAAGGCACAACTAAACAAAGATATTCAGCGTAGCGAACAAGAGATTAAATCAACTTGGAATGCTCTCTTCCATCCGAAGAAGAATCCAACTCCAAACACTCCTACCCAGCGATTCCTATCATTGGCCTCATCAAGCGTGGGACTAATCGACGGTGCTTTGCTCGGTTGGAAACTATACAAGAAATTTATACAGAAATAATCAAATCAATCTATCAGAAACACCGTCCCTGAATAATCAGAGACGGTGTTTTAGGGTAAAATCGGAAAGAAACCTCCGCTTTTAGGGAAGTAAATTACCTGTAAATTATATTCAGTAAATTATAGCAGCAAGCTGCTTTTCACGGAACAAAAATTTTTAGAAAATTACCAGAAAATTAAAATTTTCTGGATTAATTTTTTTGGTCATCGTGAAAAATTTTCTTGAAAACCCAAGCACCGCAAGGTGCATCTAAAAATAATTTACTGAATTTAATTTACCGATAATTTACTTTCAGAAAAATCCCCCTCGCGCAAGCGAGCATTTTTCATTCATCCACACCTAAACTAAATGAATAAGAAAATCATTTCTATGCTTCTAACCGCATCAGCCCTCGCAGGCTGCAACAATCAAGCTACAGTAGAGAACTACGACCAGCAGGTTGACGAACTCTATAACAAGATGTCACAGGAAGAACGCCTGGCACAGCTCCAGAGCCGATTCATGGACGACCTCTTCGACAAAGACGGCAAGCTCGACACCGCCCAGTGTCGTAAGCTCATACCTAATGGTATGGGACATTTCTCTCAGTATGCAAGCCAAAAGCCAATGGCTGCCAACCTCCTCCGTGACCGCGTGGCACAGCTTCAGGACTGGCTCATCAATAACACCCCTAACGGCATTCCGGCTCTCTTCCATGAGGAGGTGCTGACTGGCATAAACACTCAGGATGCCACCATCTATCCACAACAAATAGGACAGGCTTGTTCTTTCAATACCGAACTTGCACAGCTCAAGACCGAACAGACAGGCGAGGAAATGCGTAAGATGGGTGGATTGCAGTCGCTCTCGCCAATGGTTGACGTATGTCGTACACCGACATTCAACCGTCTTGAGGAGTCATACGGTGAAGATGCCTATCTATCAGCAGCCTTCGGAACAGCCTTCGTAAAGGGTTTGCAGAAAGGTGGACTGAAGAAGGGCGTAAGCACCTGCTCAAAGCACTACCTCGGCTATGGCGGCGGTGGCGATGCTGACGAGAAGGAGCTTATGGAGGAAATCCTTATGCCTCACGAGGCTATGATTCGTCTGGCAGAGAACCGTATGGTGATGCCTGGCTATCACGCTGTGCACGGCACTAACTGCGTGGCTAACACCGAGATACTTACCGACATACTCCGTGGCTATGTTGGCTTTGACGGCGTTATCGTCAGCGATTATACTGCCATCGACCAGATACCAGACCAAGAGGATAATCTCCACCGTGCAGCTGCCGCTATCAATGCCGGCAACGACGTTGATTTCCCTTCTGGCTCAAACTATGCCCTTCTGCCAGAGGCTATGGAGAAAGGGCTTGTGAAGCCTGAGACCTTCGAGCGCGCTGTGAAGAACGTGCTCAAGCATAAGTTCCGCCTCGGAATGTTCGATAAGGACGCATACCTATATAGTAAGGAAGACATCAAACCTGATAGTCCAGAGGATCGTAAGACGGCCTATGACATTGCTTCGCAGTCTATCGTTCTGCTTGAGAACAACGGCATTCTGCCTCTTCAGACCAAGACACCTAACATTCTGCTCACTGGTCCTAATGCAAACTCTATGTGGGCTATGTGTGGCGACTACAGCTACCCATCAATGGCTTATTTCTGGAAGAAGACCGACGTGGGCGGCGAGAATCCGCACATCGTAACTGTTAACGAAGGTATGACAAAGCGTATGCCACAGGGCTTCAACGTGAAGTATTCACGCGGTTGCGACTGGACTGAGGAAATCGAGACCAAGTATGACGTGGTTGGCGCAGGTGACGAGCGTGCATGGGAATATGAGATTCTTCATCGTAAGGTGGAGTCTGGCGAAAAGGCTGATGCAAAAGAGGCTCTCAGCATGGCAAAGGATTGCGATGTAATCGTTGCAGCCATGGGTGAGAACGTGATGCTATGCGGTGAGAACCGTGATCGTAAGGGCATCCGTCTGCCAGGCAAGCAGGAGCAGTATGTAGAATCACTCATCGCTACTGGTAAGCCAGTCGTGCTCGTTCTCTTCGGCGGTCGTGCAATGCCACTCTCTGAGAAGATCGTCAAGGGTTGTGCAGCAATCATCCAGGCTTGGTATCCTGGCGAGGAAGGCGGTAATGCTCTCGCTGACATCCTCTACGGCAAGGTTTCACCCTCTGCAAAGCTCAGCGTAAGCTATCCTAACACAGAGATCAACGAGCCAATCTGCTACAATTACTCTGACGCTAAGGATTCACGCATCCAGTGGCCATTCGGCTATGGTCTCTCATACAGCACCTTCGAGTACAGCAACCTGAAGATCGCCAATGAGGCAAAAACTTCCGATGAAACTGCCACTCTCACATTCGACATCAAAAACACAGGCAACGTAGCTGCTGACGAAATTGCACAGCTCTACCTCTCCCCTACTGCCAAGGATCAGAACATCCGTCCTATCCAGTTGCAGGGCTTTGCACGTGTTCATCTTGAGAAGGGTGAGACAAAGACCGTGACGATAAAGATGTACACCGAGCAGTTCGGCTATTACACCAATACCGACGGCAATCGTCAATGGAACATAGCTCCTGGTAAGTTCACAGTCAAGATTGGTGCTTCTTCACAGGACATCAAGCTCAAGCAAGACATCACGCTCACGGGTGATAAGCAGAATAAGCCATTGCGCGAGTTCTACTTCTCAGAGACGAGTGTGAAGTAAATGAACAATGAATAATGAACAATGAAAAATGCCTGTCGCGAAATATTCACGACAGGCTTTTTTATGTAATTAACCTAAATAACCAACTTCCCAACCGCCTTACAGCATTTCCGCTTGTCTTTCTCCGTCAGTTGCTTATGCATCGCCGTACCGCCACGCTCGATGGTCGCAACGATCTTAAAGCCGGAATAGTGGCATATCTCTCGCATGGCACGAATAGCACCGCGCGACTGATTGAACCAAACATTCCAAGGCCAAGGCGTGGTACAGGTGCTGAGGAGAATACATTTCTTGCCCTTCATAAGCGGTTCTGGAAAACGAGGAGTATCGCGCATCATACCATAAACGATACGGTCGAACAGCAGCTTCATCTGCCCAGGGATATTACCCCAATAGCAAGGCGCACCCATGATAATGGCATCTGCATCCTGTAGCATCTTCAGCACTCGCTGGGAATCATCCTCTCCAAGCACGCACTTCTCCTTCGAGCGGCAAGCCATACAGCCGATGCAAGGCTTAATGTTCAGGTCATTGGTGAAAACCGTCTGCACATTATCACCTCTCAGCTCCGCTTCCTCTCGCATAATGCCGAGCATCTGCGAAACCAATCCCTTCTTACGTGGGCTTCCAGAAATAATCAGTATATTCATTGTTTCAATAGTACGTTAAACTAAAATTTATCCTCTTATTTACTTCCGAAGATCTTCCCTTGTTCCTTCGTTGATCCTCCGTACCAAAGTCGGTGCAAAGTCGGTGCAAAGTCGGTGAAGGAACTATTATATAGCGAAGATTCATCGAGTTTGGTACGGAGGATAAACGGAAGATTATCGGTTAACAATACCATGCATAGACTTCCCACTTACTTATCTTCACACCCTCTATCGTGCATTTCCCTGGAGATTTATGATTTTCTGACTCTCAGTAATGCGACCTCCATCAATCTGTAGTCGTATGGTCAAAATCAGCGCATTGTCTTTCACTTCAAAGTCATAATTCTTATTATAAGAAGTACATTCGTTTGAGCAATAACTTTCAGCGGCAAAACATTCTACCTCCTTCACATCAGAAAAGCACCGATAGAAAGCACCATTTTCCATAGCATAAATTGAATAGCACACCTCCTTGGTACACATATCCGAATACGACTGCTTAACACAAAGGAAATGGCGATTTCCGAACTGAGAAGATTTCACGGTATCAATCTTTGCCGACTCTGCACAAAATAAGACATCAGGCTTCTTTTTGTCAATGGCAACTATAAAAGAACTCTTGCCACCAGCAATATTACCAATAAGAAAAAGCGAGTCATTGCTATCACAATGAAAAAAGACTTTCTCGACAGTTATTCTGTCCGATTCATCATTATAATCACGGAAATCAGGCAATAAAGCTTTATCCCCAAACCTGTTTGGGATAGTAAGATATTCATTACCATCATTAGCCCTAACGCATAATGCAAGGAGCAAAAATATTCCGAGAATGATTCTTGTTTTCATTTCTTTATCGTCTTTATCACAATACAGGTACAAAGGTAATATTTTTTCATAAGAAACCAAACAATACAACATAAAAAAATTGTGCTGTCAAACAAAAAACAATTATTTCAGAGTATTAAAATGCACATTAGAACATACAAATTTGTTACAACAGGCATATACGGATGTTGTATAATTATGACTTTCAGCGTTTTGTAACAAACAGTATTTTTCAGGTAACATATTTTCTTGTCTATTCAGAAAAGATGTATTACCTTTGCATCAGATTCCTAAAGAAATAAAAAATGTTTTTGGATATAAAATGAGATATCCGTGTTTTATGGTTAGTTTTTTAAACGTCAGTGAGGATCACATCGTGAGATGAGGTCCTCTTTTTTTTGTCCTCAAAACACACAATATTTACGAGACAAAGACTCATACAAACAACAAGAAAAAAAAACGAATTAAACGAATATTTTTACACAAGAGAATTCATCATTCGTTTTAATTCGTTTAATTCGTTGTTGTATTCCCTGTTTTGAAAAGAATCAGCAGAAAATCTTATCTGTTGCGAAAACATCTTCGAGCTTATTCATTGGGGTAAGATGTGCCTGAAAACCCATAGACTTTGCTGTGGCGATATTGCTTCTTGAATCGTCGAAGAAAATGGTTTCCTCTGGCGAAATACCCGTTGAATCTATGACAGCCTGAAAAATACGTGGATCTGGCTTTGCAAGCTGCATTTCATGAGAAAGGAAAAGCTGGTCGAAGCAGTCTTCTGGTTCTACTCCATGCTTACGGAATGCCTCGGTCGCAATCTGCCACCCTCTATCGTATATATTACTGAGAAGATACACCTTATGCTCTTTTCTAAGCTCCATAAGCATATCTATTCGTGAGGCTGGGATAACGTCAAGAACATCGTCCATAGCCCAAAGAATTTCCTCGTCAGTAACGTCTTTGCGACACAGCGGACGGATAGTGTCGCAATATTCCTGTTCGGGCATAAGACCGTTAAGATATGCGAGGGTTGGGACGGAAATTTCTGGCTGTCTGAGACAACCTTCAAAGTCGGGTAGCCCGACGAAATTGAGCGCCTTTGTATCACGCTCAAGGTCGAGATTGATGATTACACCGGCAAGGTCGAAGATATAGTTCGTCATTTAATTGAAGAACTTGAGGAGCTTGACGAGGTCTTCCTGTCTTGCCCAATTAAAATTCAACGAAGTAGTAACCTGATATTCCTTACGCTGGTCTTTCTTTATGACGAGCTTCACCGAACGCTCATGAGCAAGAGTCACCTTGCCACCTGCTACGTAATAGTAAGTGTCAACGAGTGGATAAGGCTCTTCCTCCTCCGCACCATCCATTCGGGTTGTTGACATACTTTCGCCTATGGCACGCCCCGCGCTGAGATCGTCAAGCATAGAAGAGTTTGTTATGGTACTGTTATTGAGGTATTCGCCCTTCATTGTCTCTATATCTATTGTACGCACGCGCACGAGACTTGCATTTCCCTCAGTTGCCACGACCTCTGCAAGTTGGTTCTTCACGTTGATGAAGTTACGTTCGCCCACGGTGATGCTCTCCACTACTGGCATAGATGCTTCCATAATCTCGCCTGTAGGCATTTTCTTATAGACGAGGGTGCTGTTCTTCATAAATATGTTTGTCTGCTTATGCACGCTTGACTTGCCATCCTTCAACTTTATGATGGCAGGTTGGAAATCCGCAAACATGGTTACTGTCTTGCTTCTTCCTGAAGGAATCTGCGCAAAGGCAGATGTGCATATTGCAAGCAGAAATAACAGAATGTATTGTTTCATAAGGCAAGTTTTTTAGTCAACCATTTCAAAATCCACGTACTCACCTTCATTGGCAGAGAATATCTTCTTACCGTTGTTATTGGCTGAAGTGGATTGTGAGGTATGCTGTTGCGAACTTTGACGCGAATTGTTGCTGGTGCTCTGCTGCTGGGATTGGGAATTAAACCCACCGCTGAAACCGCTAAACGGATTAGGCTGTGGGCGACCAGTCAACTTATACCATAAATTCCTCAGTTTGGTGTATGCCACGAGAGAAATGACAAGGACTGGTACAAGCAGGAATAGCAGCAGTAGTCCGATGATAATAAGTATCAGATGCATTATTTCTTCTGTGTAGCGATTGATACTGCTATGTATGCAACGATGATGATGCAGAATGGAGCATAGCAGAGTTTGATATTGTCATCGATGATGCCGTATGCAATTCCACCGATAAGTACGAGTGCGCTAAAGATGACAAAGCAATACTTTATCTCGTTGCCCATGAAGCCCCAATGCTTGAATTTGAGTGCAAACATCGGAATCTCTGCGACAAGTAGCCATGAACTGACCACAATGCCGATAAGCATCAATGGCAGAGTATAGGTGCTGTATGTCATCTGCATCTCGAATCCTACGACAAGAGAGCCCCAGAAAAGCGCATTGGCAGGTGTAGGGAGTCCGATGAAAGACGTAGTCTGACGTGTGTCGAGATTGAACTTTGCCAGTCTCAGGGCAGAGAATGCAGAAATGATATAGGCGAAGAATGGAATCGTACCGCGCCACGTCTCAAGGAATGAAGGATAGTCGATCACACCAAGAAACCAGAACAATATACTTGCCGGCGCAACACCGAAGGTAACATCATCTGCCAAGGAATCGAGTTCCTTACCAATCGGACTTGACACACCAAGTACACGTGCCGACATTCCATCGAAGAAGTCGAATACAGCTCCGAGAATGATGAACAACAATGCCATTTCAGGCATACCATATAATGCGAATACTGTTGCAACGCATCCAGAGATGAGGTTGCAACAGGTTATTGTATTTGGGATATGCTTTTTCATAAGAAATTATAAAATGAAAAATGAAAAATTATAAAATACAGATTAGTATAAATTAAAAATGAAAAATGAAAAATCATAAAATACAGATTACGCCTTTTGACGCAAAAAGTAATTTGTATTTTTCATTGTTCATTGTTCATTTTTCACTTTTCCTTTACTGTTTCAGTCTTCCTATTACCGTCTGGTTGCCCGTCGTTGACTGCCCAAGCTTCACGTTAATCTCTGTGCCGATAGGCAGGAAGAGATCAACGCGAGAGCCGAACTTGATAAAGCCCAGATGCTCATCGATATAGCATTCCTCACCTTCCTTGGCGTAGGTCACGATACGGCGTGCCATAGCACCAGCAATCTGACGGCAGAGAATATCCACACCACTATCGGTAGTGATAATGGTGTCAGCCATCTCGTTCTCTTCACTTGCCTTTGGAAGCCACGCCTTGTGGAAAGCTCCGTTCTGATGATGAACGAGTTTCACCTTACCGTCAACAGGGAACCAGTTGGCATGTACGTTGAAAAGACTCATGAAGATACTTACCATGATACGACGCTCATGGAAGTATTTGTTTTCCTCTACCTCCTGAACAACGACGATACGTCCGTCAGCAGGCGCAACTACTATATTGTCCGTATCTTCCTCTCCAAAATATCGGATAGGACAACGGAAGAAGTTTACTACAATACAATATATCGTAATAAAGATGACTGAGAAGCAATAGAACGGAATGTGGGTATCAAAGGAACGCCACAGTATGATACCGATCGCTACAATGAACATTAGGCCGTAGATTAATGTGTCAGTACCTTCTCGGTGCAGTCTTATTTTTTTCAGTTTTTTTATTCTTTTTCCCATTATCGAAAGCTGAGTTTCGTATTTAGCATGTATAATTCCGTGCAAAGATAATGGTTTTTATCGGAAATAGCAAATTTTTTCTTTATTTTCGTTAATTTATTGCTCTTTTTGTTAGTGAATTGTGGGTATCTCCTGTTTTTTTCGTATTTTTGCGTTCTATGCAAGATTTTATTCATCTACACGTTCATACGTATTATTCCATACTTGACGGACAGGCGTCTGTCAGCAAACTCGTCGACAAAGCTGTTGCCGACGGGATGAAAGGTATTGCTATTACCGACCATGGAAATATGTTCGGTATAAAGGAGCTTTTCGACTACTGTAACGGAGTCAACAAGAAGCTCAAGGCGGATGGTAAGGAACCTTTCAAGCCTATCTTCGGTTGTGAGATGTACGTTGCGCACCATAATAAGGAGGATATGGTTAAGGCAAATGGCGACCTTGGCGGTTATCACCTCATTGTTCTTGCCAAGAACTTCAACGGATATAAGAACCTTATACGCCTCGTTTCGCGTGCGTGGGTAGATGGATATTATGGTCGTCCGCGAACCGACCGCAAGGATCTTGCTGCATTCCACGAAGACCTTATCATCTGCTCTGCCTGTATCGGTGGAGAGGTGCCTAAGAAGATTCTCGAAGGCGATATAGAGGGCGCTCGTGAGGCTGTGGAGTGGTATCACAACATCTGGGGCGACGACTATTACCTTGAGTTGCAGCGTCATGAGGTGAAAGATCCTGGTATTATGGCGAATCGTGAGACATTCCCACTTCAGCAGAAGGCTAACCGCGTGCTGATGGATTTTGCGAAGGAATATGGCATAAAACTGATATGTACCAACGACTCACACTTCGTTGATAAGGAGAATGCAGAGGCGCACGACCATCTGCTGTGCCTTTCTACGGGTAAGGATCTTGACGACCCCGACCGTATGCGCTATACCAAGCAAGAATGGTTCAAGACTAAGGCGGAGATGAACGAGATCTTCTCTGATGTGCCAGAGGCTCTAAGCAACACCCTTGAGATTCTTGATAAGGTGGAGACCTACAACATTGAGAGCGACCCTATCATGCCTTTCTTCCCTATACCTGAGAGCTTCGGTACAGAGGAGGAGTGGAGAAAGAAATATACAGAGGAGGACTTATATAAGGAGTTCACCAGCGACGAGAACGGTGAGAACCAGATGTCAGAGGAGGATGGTCAGAAGAAGATCAAGAAACTTGGCGGATATGATAAGATCTACCGAGTGAAGTTTGAGGCCGACTATCTTGCAAAGCTTGCATACGAGGGTGCGCAGAGAATATATGGAAGTGGCACTCCCGATAATCTCACGGCTGATAAGTTGATTAAAGGCTCTTATGGAATACCAGAGGATGTGGAGGACAGAATCCGATTCGAGCTTCATATTATGAAGACGATGGGTTTCCCTGGCTACTTCCTCATCGTATCAGACTTTATCAATTCTGCTCGTGACGAGCTTGGCGTATGGGTAGGCCCTGGCCGTGGATCTGCCGCTGGTAGCGTTGTGGCATATTGTCTTGGTATCACAAAGATAGACCCTCTGAAGTACGACCTTCTTTTTGAGCGTTTCCTTAATCCTGACCGTATCTCTTTGCCTGATATTGATACCGACTTCGACGATGATGGTCGTGGTAAGGTGTTGCAATGGGTTATGAATAAATACGGTAAGGAGAATTGCGCCCATATCATCACCTACGGTACTATGGCGGCAAAGAACTCTATCAAGGATGTTGCCCGTGTGGAGAAACTGCCTCTTGATAGGAGTAATGCGCTGTGTAAGGCTATGCCAGACCGACTTCCTGACGGCATGAAGCCAAAGCTTGCCAATTACCTGAAGTGTACTCCTGAGCTTCAGCAAGCAGAGGCAAGTGCCGATCCTCGCGAGGCTAATACTATCAAATATGCCAAGATGCTTGAGGGTACCGTGCGCTCTACTGGTATTCATGCCTGTGGCTTCATCATCTGTCGAGACCCTATTTCCGACCATGTACCTGTATCTACTGCCGACGACCCTGATTTCCCGGAAATCAAGACGGCTGTAACCCAATATGACGGTCACGTTATCGAGTCAACAGGTCTTATCAAAATGGACTTCCTCGGACTCAAAACCCTCTCTGAGCAAAAGGAATGCTGTAAACTCGTGAAGCAGACGCGAGGCATAGACATTGACCTCGACCATATTCCTATCGACGACCCTGCCACATACAAATTGTATCAGGAGGGTAAGACGGTAGGTACATTCCAGTTTGAATCGGCTGGTATGCAGAAGTATCTGCGTGAGCTACATCCTACTGTCTTCGAGGATCTTATCGCGATGAATGCCCTCTACCGTCCGGGGCCTATGGACTATATCCCTTCGTTCATTGCCCGTAAGAATGGTCGTGAAGAGATTAAATATGATATTCCTTGTACGGAGAAGTATCTGAAGGACACCTACGGAATCACGGTGTATCAGGAGCAGGTGATGCTGCTCTCCCGTCAGCTTGCCAACTTCACCCGAGGCGAGTCTGATGCCCTTCGTAAGGCGATGGGTAAGAAGAAGAAGGACATCGTTGACAAGATGAAGCCTAAGTTCATCGAGGGCGGTGTGTCAAACGGTCATGATCCTAAGATTCTGGAGAAGATCTGGGCTGACTGGGAAAAGTTTGCTTCATACGCCTTCAACAAGTCTCATGCTGCTTGCTACTCATGGGTGGCTTACCAGACGGCGTACCTAAAGGCTAACTATCCTGCTGAGTTCATGGCGTCTCTTATGACTCGCCGTCGCTCGGATATTAAGGAAATCACCAAACTCATGGACGAGTGTAAGTCGTTGGGCATCCCAACCAAGGGACCTGACGTAAACGAGTCTATGGATGGCTTTACCGTGAACAAGAAAGGCGAGATTCGTTTCGGACTTTCAGGCATCAAGGGTATGAGTGATGCTGCTGTACAGGCTATCATTGCCGAGAGGGAGGCTAACGGTCCATACGAGGATGTCTACGCTCTCGTTGAGCGCGTACCTTCGTCTTCTATGAACAAAAAGGCACTTGAATGCCTTGCCATTAGCGGCGGACTTGACTGTTTCGGTCTTCAGCGTGAGCAGTATGTGGGTGAGGTGGTCAATAACTTCACATTTATTGATCTGCTGAGCCGATACGGCAACCAGTATCAGACGGCAAAGTCGGAGGCTGCCAATTCCCTGTTTGGTGATTTTGGTTGTGTGGAGATAAATAAACCAAAGCCTGCACACGTGCATGAGTGGAGTACCATAGAACGATTGAACCGTGAGCGTGAACTGGTGGGTATCTATCTTTCAGCCCATCCGCTTGATGATCATGCCGTAGTATTGAAGAATCTATGCAACAAGCAATGTGTTGATCTTGGGGCTGATGCCGACAAGGAAGAGCTTGCAAAGATGGACGTTGTATGTGTCGGCGGTATCGTGACGGGTCTGCGTGAGGGCTTCACCAAGCGTGGCACACCATTCGGTATCGTCACGATAGAGGACTATGGAGGTGCTGGCGAGATAGCCTTCTTCGACGACTGGGCTCAATGGCGCGGAATGTTCATGGAAGGCAGTTCGCTGTTCATCAAGATAAAGTACGAGAAGAAATTCCCTACGAGCACCTATATCAGCAGTAAGGTGCAGAGCGTGGAGTATCTGGCAGACGTGCGCGACAAACTCATCCGCAAGCTCACACTCGTCATTAACATCGACGACCTCACAGAGCTTGACGCCACCGAGCTTGTTGATGAGATAGAAGAGTCGAAGGGCGAGGTGGAACTGGATATACAATGCCACTCCGTAAAGCTGATGCGCCCTGTCAATCTCGTTTCGCACACTCGCAGGGTGAGCGTAAGCAAGACGCTGATAGACTTCCTCGATAGTAAGAGTGCTATTGAGTACAAAATAAACTAATTATACTGTGGAGGGGGAAATGCAACTGTGTAACAAAGAACGTTACACAGTTGCATTTTTTATATACCATGACGATTCATTTGTACTCTCTTTTTGTATATTTAGCGTTCTCTTTATAATTCTATACATAAATACTAAGCGACTGAAAAACACGAACGATACATCGCGCACGACATTTGTTAAAGTGTTCTAAAATTTTAGGTATATCGCTTGCGATGTAAATTATTTCCACTACCTTTGCGGCATAAAATATCGCAAACGACTCAAAAAATACGGAAAAGACATGGCTAAAATTTATGATTTCAAGGCTCTGACGAGCAAAGGCAAGGAGATTGATTTCTCTCAGTTTGAAGGTAAGGTTCTGCTGATTGTCAACACGGCAAGCAAGTGTGGATTCACCCCTCAGTTCGCTGGACTGGAGGAACTGAATCAGAAGTACAAGGACAAGGGACTGGTCATCATCGGTTTCCCTTGCAATCAGTTTAAGGAGCAGGATCCGGGTACAGACGGAGAGATTGCGGAGTTCTGCCAAATCAATTATGGCGTGACCTTTCAGATTATGAAGAAGACTGATGTGAATGGCGCAGCTGCAGAACCAATCTTTGAGTACCTAAAGGCACAGGCTCCGACAGAGGAGTATAACGGAATAAAAGCAAAAGCTGCAAAGACTCTCTTCAAGGCTATCAGCAATAGCGTGGAGAAGGACAGCGACATTAAGTGGAATTTCACTAAGTTCCTCATTTCGAAGGACGGCGAAGAAATCAGGCGCTATGCTCCGACCACAGAGCCAAAGGACTTCGAGAAGGACGTAGAAGCAAGGCTGGGAGTTTAGAGTATGCATGCAGAGTTACAACTTGACAATCAGATTTGCTTCCGTCTCTATACGGCAACAAGACTGATTACGCAGGCCTACACACCAATATTGACTGAGTTGGGGATTACCTATCCTCAGTATCTCGTATTGATGGTGCTATGGGAGAAGGACGAACAGTCAGTATGCGAAATTGCCAATCGTCTGCTTCTGGAAACAAACACCGTTACCCCATTGCTTCAGCGCATGGAGAAACAGGGTATCGTAATCCGTAAGAAAGGCGAGCAGGACAAGCGTCAGCAGATTGTCAGTCTCACTTCTAAAGGCAAGGTATTAGAGGAACAGGCCTATGCAAAGATTCCTCCTGGCATGGGCAAGCAGCTTTCCGCCTGTCCGCTGAAATTAGCCGACTATCAGCATCTGGCACAGGAACTTGATTCAATAATTACAACTTTAAAGAAATAAGATAATCATGGCAACAAACGGAACACCTGATCTTGGTACTTACATGAGCAACAGCATACGTACCATAATGGCAACAGCATATAAGAGTGTGCTGTCAAATCCGCGTGAGGCAAAGTTTGCATTCCGTATGCAGACGCTCTTTCAGAAGTCGGAGAGACAGCGCAGGAAGATGAAGGAGCAGGAAGGACTGGAGGTGCCACCATTCCTAATCAGTAGCATCGCCACTACCTGCAACCTACATTGCAAAGGATGTTACGCACGCAGCAACGGCATAGCCGAGGATGAAGCAGCCAACCAGAAAGCGACTCTGATGCCAGAGCAATGGAAAAACATCTTCATAGAGGCAGCTGACATGGGCATTAACTTCTCGCTTATTGCTGGTGGTGAGCCATTCATGAGGAAAGACATTCTTGAGAAAATCGCCGAGGTGAAAAATATGATATTCCCAATTTTCACCAACGGTACGCTCATAGGCCCTTCCTATATGAAATTTCTGAAGGACAACCTCAACATGGTACCTATCATCAGCATAGAGGGAACTGCTATGGGAACAGATGAACGCAGAGGTCAGGGTGTGTTCAAGCGTGCCATGCAGTCTATGGAGATGCTGAAGAAGGAAGGACTATTCTTTGGCACCAGCATAACAGTAACCACAGAGAACTACCGGCTTGTTACTTCGTCTCAATTCATTGACACATTGCGTGGATATGGCTGTAAGATTGTGTTCTACGTAGAATACGTGCCAATAGAGAGGGGAACGGAACATCTTGCTTTCGGAGATGAACATGTGGCTGAAATGGAAAGTCTGCTTGAGGAGCGTCGTAATGCCTACACAGACATTATCTTCCTTTCTTTCCCAGGCGATGAGAAGGCGCTTGGTGGCTGTCTTGCCTCCGGGCGCGGATTCTTCCACATAGGTCCTGACGGCTCTGCTGAACCTTGTCCGTTCTCACCTTTCAGCGACAGCAATGTTGCAACAATGGGTGTCAGAAAGGCATTACAGTCGCCGCTATTCCGCAAGATCCGTGCAGCAAAGGCACTCGGTTGGGAACATACTGGTGGCTGTACACTCTTCGAACATAGAGAAGAAATAGAGAAAATGGCTGTATAAAACAACAAAAAAATGAAAACAGCAATCCGATATTACAGTAAATTTGGCCATACAGAAAAGATGGCAAAGATTGTTGGTGAGCTAACCAACACACGTCCGGAATTGGCAAGCGTTCGCCTAAGCGAGCCAGTAGATACGCTTTATCTGGGTGGAGGCGTGCTATTAGGAAAAGTAGATAGCAGCATCGTAGAATTTATAAAATCGCTTACTCCAGACATGGCGAAGTGTGTTGTCTGCTTTGGATCGAGCGCAATCATCAAGTCGCCTGTACCACAGATGCGCGAGATGCTTCAGGCAAGGGGCATTACTGTTTCTGATAAGGAGTTTTCATGCAAAGGCTCAATGGGACCTATCCACATGGGACATCCCAACCAAAAGGATCTTGACGACTTCCGTAAGTTCATTCTTACAACTATCTAACTAACGTGAGTTCGACGAATTGCCGTGATCTTTTATCCACTGCGTGGAGCTACACGAGATTTGTCGCAGACCCACTGACCGTAGGGAAGTAATTTGTCATTAATTCCCACGAATTTATCATTAACACTTTTTCTTTTTGATAAAAATTTATGGAAAATTACTTCCCTGTGGTCAGTGGGTCTGCGACAAATCTCGTGATAATTGGCTTTTCCCTTCGGCCGCCGAGCTAAACCTTCACGGATAATTAATGTAGCCAAGCGCAGCGTTTAAAATTCGTCGAACTCACGTTAACTAATGTAAATTCGACCAATTATAAACGCCTGACAGCACGACAATTTCAAATCACTTTACTATTGAAATAAAAAAGTACATTTTTTTCTGACATTTTTTCGCAATTTATTATTGCAGTTCTTAGATTTTTTTGTAACTTTGCACTTGGATAAATGAAGAAGAATAGAGAGACCTTTTAGCTCTTCTCTTTCAAGTCCGCTTCTAATTCGCTTCTAATCCGCTTTTAATCCGTTTGCCATAACGGACATCAAAAGGGATCCCGATGTGTTTACCACATCGTGATTACTAACGACAATGACGAGTGAACAGAGATTGCCGAAAATCTGAAAAAAGAGTAGGTGTGTAAAACTAATCAACTAAAACCATCATGAAGGAAACCTGTTTTGCGGTTTTAATGTCAATTTTGCTATGTTCCTACTTAGGACATGGGGATACGGTAGTGAGTGAACACTTTCTGAGAGGTCAGGAAGTGATGATTGATTCTGGGAATAGGAATATGGGACCAAAGCATCTGTTTGGTGATGTGCTTTATGCCTGGGACATGAATTATCATGGCGGAAAACTCACCAAGAACGAGTGGAGGAGAGTGGAGCACTTGTTGGTGGCTGATGAGCACAATGAGTTGGGGCTTATGGTATTATCACGTGATAGGAACGGTGACCTGTTCGTTCTGAATCGTTTCTGGACGGGGGAGAAGTTGCACTCTCTGATAAAGATACCTCATGCTGACAGTATTGCTGCCGTTATGGATAAGTCAAAATGGGAAAGCTTTGATCTGAAACAAGTACCAGAAAATATCACTATGGGCAATAATTTCGTGTTCACGTCTGATTCTAGCATTCTCGTAGCCGGAATGCTTAAAGAGGCTACCAACCATGCGCTGTTCGAAATCAACTATAGGAATCAAAGGATTAGCCCTCTGGATTATTGGCCGGATGCAGGTCCGACAGACAATTGGAACAAACATTTGTATTATGATAAAAACTGCGTTCTTTTGGGAAATGACAAGGGTAAATTCCTATATCAAAATGGTTGGGTTCCTATGGCTTTCATATTCAGTATTGACGGTATTCATACTGATATTCTGAATGAGTTATATCCATATACACCTACCCCGACTCCTCCGGGGAAACGATTGGCTTGCTGCGCTAATAACGACAGGATCTATGTGCTTTTCAGAGATTCAAACTATAAGGGCGCAAAAATTGACAAATATGATGAAAATGACCCGTGGATATATGGCAATAAGATAGAAGTGTTTGACTGGGATGGCGTAAAGCAACAAGTGATTCATATTGACAATTATGGGCAGAACGTGATGCTTTCAGAAGATGGTAAGACTCTTTACCTCGTGTCAGATTATTCCGAGAATATTCCAAATACGTTTATCTATTCTTACGACATTAGCAGTCTGGAGGATAATCAGATGATTGATTCTGTAGAGATGTATAGGATTAGTAGGGCTAATGCGGAAAAGAATCTGGCAAGATACGGATGGAAGGTTAGATCAGTGAAGGAAGGCGATAGGATGGTTGACTTCGTGTTGTATGACTATGACGACAAGCCACATCATCTCAATGAGTTCTTGGGCAGGGGGAAATACACCGTTCTTGATTTTAGCGCAATAGGTTGTGGCCCTTGCCAGAAAGCAAGGCCATATCTTGAAAAGTTCTACAAGCGATATAAGGACAGGTTCGAGATGATAACCATTTCCTACGACCAACTGTCAGAGTGGAAGAAGAAGCCTGTAGGGGAAGTGAGCTGGCACGAATGGAACGACCACAACCTGGCTCGTGATATCATCAAGAAGTATGATGTTAAGGGCTTCCCTACTTTCATAATCATTGATTCCAATGGTAAGATACTGAGCAAGAGCCTAACCCTGAAGAATTTCTCAGAAGCATTGAAGAGAATACTTCCTGCCGGGGAGGTTGATAAGGTTATGGACTTTTAGTGATATAATTATCCGCAATTACGTGATAACGCCCTGACGGGGCAGAAGCACCTAGCCCAGGGCAACGCCCTGTGGTAAAATGGAGGGGTGATTATCACCCTGCAAGGGCAAAAGCTCTAATATAATAATGCTTTTGCCCCTACAGGGCGAATACACTAACGGCTTTGTACATAGGGCGTTGCCCTATGCTATGTGCTTTTGGGCTTTCAGCCCGCCTGTCACGTAATTGCGGATAATCATTATCAAGAATATTCTGTGCATTTACTAAGTAACGCCAATTCGATGAATTTAAACGCTGCGCTTGGCTACATTAATTATCCATTAATTTTTATCTAAAAGAAAAGTATTAATGAGAAATTCGTGGGAACTTGCTTTAGCTTGATGAGCTTCAGCGAATAATTAATGAAAAAATAATCACGGGAGTATGTGTCAAGATAAGGAGAAAAGGCTTGTTTTAAGTCTTTTTTCCTTTTTTAACATTTAAATTTTGCTTTTTCGCTGTTTTATTCGTAATTTTGTGTTAGTAAAAATAAATTTAAGGAAAACAATGTAATTACGAATTACAAATTACGAATTACCCAAATACCCTTCCCGTCGAAAGGTGTTAAGTAACAAAAGCTAAACAGTTAATTAGTAATTCGTAATTAGTAATTGAAACAAAACGATAATGAATTTAACAAGCGATTTCAGAAAATACGCCACTGCTCATCTCGGAATGAATGGCATGGCTCTTGATGATGTGATGAGAGCTCAGGCTCAGTACCTTAATCCTTATATCCTTGAGGAGCGTCAGTTGAATGTAACTCAGATGGACGTGTTCTCACGACTGATGATGGACAGAATCATCTTCCTCGGTACGGAGATTAATGACTATACCGCCAATACAATACAGGCACAGCTCTTGTATCTGGACTCTACCGACCCAGGCAAGGATATTTCTATCTATATCAATTCGCCTGGTGGTAGCGTAACGGCTGGTCTCGGAATCTATGACACTATGCAGTTCATTTCAAGCGATGTGGCTACTATCTGTACTGGTATGGCTGCGTCTATGGGTGCCGTGTTGCTCGTAGCAGGTCAGGAAGGCAAGCGTTCGGCTCTTCCTCATTCTCGCGTAATGATTCATCAGCCTCTCGGTGGTGTTCAGGGACAGGCTTCCGACATCGAGATTGAGGCTAAGGAGATTCAGAAGTTCAAGAAGGAGCTCTACACCATCATCTCTAACCATTCTCACACTCCTTACGAGAAGGTATGGACTGATTCCGACCGTAACTACTGGATGACCGCAGAGGAGGCAAAGGAGTATGGCATGATTGATGCGGTGCTAGTGAAGAAATAAAGGCCTCTCCCCCCGCCCTCCCCCGTAGGGAGGGAGCCGGAAGGCGGAAGGCATTACCCATTATAAAAAATCACAAAAAAAGACATTAGCGAATCTCCCGCAGCCGAATCGGCTCCCTCCCTACGGGGGAGGGCGGGGAGAGAGGCCGTTTTTATGAACAAGAAAAAAAACACATGTAATTTCTGCGGACGTAGCGAGAGTGAGGTGCGTCTGATGATAACAGGCTTAAATGGCTATATCTGTGAGGATTGTGCACGTCAGGCCTATGACATAGTTTGTGCCCAGGGATTCGGTCCTGAGGGTGCAAAGGGAGCAGATAAGAAAGGTCCTGACTATGACAAGGCTCCACGTCTTTCGGAAGTGCCTAAGCCTAATGAGATAAAGGAATATCTTGACCAATATATCATTGGTCAGGATGAGGCAAAGAAATATCTATCCGTTGCCGTTTATAATCACTACAAGCGCTTGCAGCAGCCTGATGATGATGACGGTGTGGAGATTGAGAAGAGTAATATCATAATGGTGGGCTCTACTGGTACAGGTAAGACTCTCCTTGCCCGCACCATTGCAAAGCTCCTTCATGTACCATTCACTATCGTTGATGCTACAGTATTTACTGAGGCTGGCTATGTGGGCGAGGATGTGGAGAGTATTCTAAGCCGTCTGTTGCAGGTAGCCGACTTCGACCTTGATGCTGCTCAGCGTGGTATCGTCTTTATTGATGAGATTGATAAGATTGCGCGTAAGAGCGACAATCCAAGCATCACTCGCGACGTAAGCGGTGAGGGCGTTCAGCAAGGCTTGTTGAAGCTTCTTGAGGGTACGATCGTTAACGTACCGCCAAAGGGTGGCCGTAAGCATCCTGATCAGGACTATATCCATGTTGATACCCGTAACATCCTCTTCATCTGCGGTGGTGCCTTTGATGGTATTGAGCGTAAGATTGCACAGAGAATGAACACACATACCGTGGGTTATAACTCCGTGCAGAATGTGCGTAAGATCGACCAGAAGGAGATGATGAAGTACGTGCAGCCACAGGATCTGAAGTCATTCGGTCTTATTCCAGAGATTATCGGTCGTCTGCCTGTGCTCACCTATCTCAACCCACTCGACAGGGATGCTCTTCGCAGGATTCTCGTTGAGCCAAAGAACTCCATTGTGCGTCAGTATATCAAGCTGTTCAAGATGGATAAGATAGAACTGACGTTCACCACCGAGGCTTTGGAGTACATCGTTGACAAGGCTGTTGAGTACAAGCTCGGTGCACGTGGTTTGCGTTCTATCGTAGAGACGGTAATGACAGATGCTATGTTTGAGTGTCCTGGCAAGCGAATGAAGAAATTCGAAGTAACCAAGGACTACGCAGCAGAGCAGTTGGAGAAGCACTATTAGCCCACCTAGGCCCTCCCAAAGGGAGGGATGCGATATAGTAAAGTAAGTTTAACTTATATTAATCCAATATTAATCCGAGCCTTCTTTTAGCGAAAGAGTGTATAAAACATCCTTCCCTTTGGGAAGGCTTGGTTAGGCTTTATGGAAAACCTAAACCTTACAGAGAAACTGAAGCAGTTGTTCGGTTTCGACAAATTCAAGGGCGATCAGGAGAGGATAATCCGCAACCTGCTCGCTGGTAACGACACCTTCGTGCTTATGCCGACTGGTGGCGGCAAATCGCTGTGCTACCAGTTGCCCTCGCTCTTGATGGACGGAACGGCAATCGTAATATCACCACTCATCGCGCTGATGAAGAATCAGGTTGATGTCATCAACGGCATCAGCGAGAGCGACGGCGTGGCTCATTGTCTCAACTCGTCAATGAACAAGTCTGCTATCGACAAGGTGAAGAACGACATACAGTCGGGCAAGACGAAACTGCTATACATGGCTCCTGAGTCGCTCACCAAGGATGAGTACGTGGCATTTCTCCGTCAGGTTAAGATTTCATTCTACGCTATTGACGAGGCGCATTGTATCTCGGAATGGGGACATGATTTCCGTCCTGAGTACCGTAGGATTCGCCCTATCATAAACGATATTGGCAAGTCGCCTGTCATTGCCCTTACCGCAACGGCAACCGATAAGGTGAGGATGGATATAAAGAAGAATCTCGGCATTCCTGATGCAACGGAGTTCCGTAGTTCTTTCAACCGTCCTAACCTCTATTATGAGGTACGTCCAAAGACCAATCAGATAGACAAGCAGATTATCCGCTTCATAAAGCAGAACCCAGGCAAGAGCGGTATTGTGTATTGTCTGTCAAGGAAGAAGGTGGAAGAACTTGCTGCTATCCTATGTGCCAACGACATTAAGGCGGCACCATATCATGCAGGACTTGATACTCCTGTAAGGAATCAGACACAGGACGATTTCCTTATGGAGGAGATAGATGTGATAGTTGCTACCATCGCCTTTGGTATGGGTATCGATAAGCCAGACGTGCGTTTCGTCATTCACTATGACATTCCGAAGAGTCTTGAGGGATATTATCAGGAGACAGGTCGTGCAGGTCGTGATGGTGGTGAGGGTAAGTGTATAGCCTTCTATTCACATAAGGATCTTCAGAAACTGGAGAAATTCATGGCCGACAAGCAGGTGGCAGAACAGGATATAGGCCGTCATCTGCTACAGGAGACAGAGGCATACGCAGAGTCTTCACTTTGTCGTAGAAAGCTCTTGCTCAACTATTTCGGCGAGACTTACACCGAGGAGAACTGCCATAACTGCGACAACTGTCTGCATCCGAAGGAGAAGTTTGAGGCTACCGAGGAATTAAAGTGCGTACTTGAGTCGGTTGTGGCTATCAAGGAGAATTTCCGTACACAGTATCTCATAGATTTCGTTAAAGGACGTGCTACCGACGATATCACATCCCACAAGCATCATCAGCTTGAGCAGTTCGGCTGTGGTGAGGGTAAGCGCGACAAACTATGGAATCCTGTTATCCGCTATGCCATAGTGGAAGGCTTGCTACGTAAGGAGGTAGAGGATTATGGTACCGTGAAGATAACGGCGGCAGGAAAGCGTTGGCTGAAGAATCCGCAGCCTTTCTTCATCACAGAGGACAATGAGTTCTCAGAAGAGGAAGAGGACGATACACCAGCAGCAAGAGGCGCGGCACTTGATCCTGAACTGTTTGCCGTATTGAAGAGTCTCAGAAAAGACGTTGCGAAGAAGCATAACGTACCGCCTTACGTTGTGTTCCAGGATATGTCTCTGGAACAGATGGCGACGATGTACCCTATCACCCTTACTGAATTACAGAATATTCAGGGTGTAGGTCAGGGCAAGGCAAAGCGTTACGGACAGGAGTTCTGCGATGTTATCCGCAAGCATTGTGAGGACAATGAGATTATACGTCCAGAGGATGTTCGTGTGAAGACTGTTGCCAAGAACTCGCTAAAAAAAGTGAAGATTATCCAGAGCATAGACAAGGGAATGCCACTTGATGATATTGCTGCATCCTTGAATATGGAGTTTGAAGACTTCCTTACAGAAGTTGAGCGTATCGTTGATAGTGGCACGAAGATCAACATCAATTATTTCCTTGAGGAAGTGATGGACGAGGAAGTAGTGGAAGATATCTACGAGTATTTCCGTGGAAGTGAGACGGACAAGATTTCCGTTGCCCTCGACGAGCTTGGCGATGACTACGAAGAAGATGAGATTCGCCTTGTAAGGATTAAGTTCCTCTCGGAATTGGCGAACTAAATAGAGTTCGACGAATGTACTTTAACGTAAATTCGTCGAACTCTTACTAATTTAATGTAATGTGTTTATAAGATCCTGTTTATGAATAGAAAATCTTTAAGGAGTCAGATAATAGGACTTAAACCTCTCAATAGTGAGGCACAGATAGATAAACTCGTAAACTTATTGACAGAAAGAAATTGCCAAATAGATTGCTATTTGGACAAGTGGATTTGTCGTTTAATTGACAAATTTTCTTTGGTTTTGTACTACAAGCAGAAAAGTCGTACACTAAAATATATCGAGCCTGATTCTGATGCTATGTCCTATCTTGCAGAGCTACTCGTAAAGTATGATCCTATAAATGATGCTCAAAATATAGATGCTGTTTATGATGAATTTGTGTCGAGTGGTCATTGTTTAAGTCAAATAAATTTTGACTTTGTTAATAAACATATAACTAAGGAAAATGCCAAAAAAAGATGGGAGAAAAGGTATATTGAAGGGATTGAAATAAAATTGCGTGTTGAAATTGTCAATTCTAATAAAATTGTTTCAGTATTCCAGCCTTTAGCCTCTCTCCTTGTAACGGGTTCTGTAAAACAGATAAAAATAAATAAGAACTATGAACTCCATAATGGTGACAGCGTATTTGTTTATGCTAACGGCTGGTCATCAAAAATGGCGAATAAAATAAAGTACAACTCAAATATTTGGACAAATTTTTGTAATGCGATTTCTACAGGAAGTTATCATGACGATACCTTTCAAGAGAATTGTTATGTAGGGAACTTTGTAATTGGCAATCAAGTGTCAGAGTGTGATTGGGAAATTACTAGCTCTGCTATTTTTGATATTCCATTTCATCAATTCAAATACATTGCGCCTATTCAAAGGAGTCAGTACTCTTCTCGCCATTTTAAGATGAGTCATATTGAAATGTCTGATCGTACTATTATAGTGCCTGTTAATGATGAGATTTGGAGTCAAATAATAGAACAAAAGGGAAATACTAACTTTTATTGGGAAGAGGGTTTTGACAAAATTATCCATTCTGGAAGTTTTTACGACTATAGTGGTGAAATATGTTATGATGAAGAGTTTGCAGGGGACGAGAAGGGACTTTATTATATTCTCTTCAGAAACAGACAAAAGCAAATACTTTTTAAACAAATAGATAAAAGCGCAGTTCGGGTTAATTATTTTACCACCGATGCTGGATTATCTTTCAAGGGGGTGCTATTTGATTTTGAAAAAATAACAGCTATCCCCCAAGAGGATAGCTCGTTTGAAATACTACAAAAAAAAGAATGGATATTGGATTGGAGTTGCGTCCGATTTAAAAATGGAATGATGATAGTATATCCTCCTTCGGATGGAAGCGTTAAATTTAAACCTAAAGGAGTATGTCTGCCAGGAGTAATGGAAGCATATAACTATCTAACGGCTTATCTTAACGATAGGCTTGCACCAGTTCGTTGCTCAGTAGAGAAAATGGGACTGACAATTTATGACAATATTCGTTTAAATGAAGCCATACAAAAATTTGCTACGGCATCTAAGCAAAAAGGTATTTCTGTAGTGGATAATAAGACTTCAAAGGGAATAATAGTGCCACAGCAAATATCATTTGATCAAGCACTATCAAAGGCTAAACAGATGACTGCTGCGGAGTTTGAAAAGTATAAATCCGAATATATCAACTACTTAGTTAAGCAACAAAGTAAAAAATATAAGGTGATACCTTGTGTGGAAAGGCTTGCCCATACAGATAGCGATATGACAGAGTGTGCCTTCATGTTCTCTATAGAATGCAAATCAAAGGACATTCTTATTGTACATGAGAATGTTAATCCAGACAGGTCAACACTTCTATTTGTTGTAAAACCTGAAAATTATGACAGGTCAATTCGTTCTATTTATGACTTCATGCAAAGTGCGGAAATAAATAAACGTAGTAGTCTTAGGGATGGTAATATTGAAATAAAGCAAACGTGTGTTGAACGCTTTTGCTCCATAAACCATGATGGTGTCTTTATTTGGAGTAGAATGATTAAAAATTACAAGTTGTTTTATGCGAATGGACGTGTATATATGGTATATTGACGTCAAAGATTCGTATTATAAAATATCGTAATCGGCTCGTTCTTGCTCCTATCCTCCTCCCTTCTTCCTCCGATGATAATACCATCATAATACCATTATATTACCATAATAATACCATAATATTACCATTACCAATGGTATTTTAATGGTATCTTAATGGTATTTTAATGGTAATTAAATGGTATTTACATACGAGGAAACAAGGAGTTAGTGTAGAGACAATGCGAAAAATCTAAAGAACATTGTCTCTGTCGTTAATTATAAATCCTGTAAGTCATAATTCGACAATCGCGATTGTCGAATTTGGAAAAGAGATGGAAACTGTTGACATTCGCCATTCGGTAAGGAAACTCCAGAATCATTGAAAAATCAATTTCATCGGTTACAACCGATGAATTGTATTTATCTGAAACAGTATTTGATAAGGAAACGGATGTATCTGATTTATCTGAATTTTATCGTTCACGCCCTTACTGCGCCAGCTTCAGATAAATCAGATAAATCCGTTTCCCTTTCTTTCCGTTTTATATCTTGAACACAGATCTCACAGATTGAAGGGATATTTCTCGCTTGCGCTCGTGATTGAAATCCCTAAGATCCCGAAAATCTGTGGTCAACTAAAAAAATAACAACGAATTAAACCAATTAAAACGAATAGAATTCGTTAAATTTGATAGATTCGTTGTTTGAAGAAAAAATATTAATATCAGAATTAACGTCTTAATTAGTGTTCTAATTAATGTTTGCCGTAAGGCTTTTTTTTATAACACGTTAATTTGGACGTTAATTAGGACATTAATTGAAACATTAATTTTATTTCCTCTAATTCCTGATTATGAAAAATTTACTATGTTAGATAATTTTGTGAAAAATATAACGAGAAAAACGGAAAACGCGTTAATTTGCATTAATAGGAAAAGAAAAATGAAAGAGAATGATGATTATCTCGGAAAAAATTAGTAACTTTGCACCTCAATAAAAAACAGATTAATTCTATGGCTTCATTTATTGCAGACAAAGTTGTGATGGAAGGTATAACCTTCGATGATGTATTGCTGATCCCAGCATATTCAGAAGTACTTCCACGTGAGGTATCACTTGGTACCAAGTTCTCTCGTAACATTGATTTGAAGATCCCATTCGTAACAGCGGCTATGGACACTGTTACCGAGGCTCCTATGGCCATCGCCATTGCGCGTGAGGGTGGAATCGGTGTTATCCACAAGAATATGTCAATAGAGGAACAGGCTCGTCAGGTGGCTATCGTAAAGCGTGCTGAGAATGGTATGATTTACGATCCTGTGACAATCAACCCTTGGAAGACTGTCAAGGATGCGCTTGATATGATGTCTGAATATCACATTGGTGGTATTCCTGTTGTTGACAAGGAAGGTCTGCTCGTAGGCATCGTAACTAACCGTGACCTCCGTTTCCAGAGCGATCTTGATCGTAAGATTCAGGATGTCATGACAAAGGAGAACCTTATCGTTACTCATCAGCAGGCTGACCTTCAGGCTGCTTCACAGATTCTTCTTGAGCACAAGATTGAGAAGCTTCCTGTTGTGGATGACGATAACAAGCTCATCGGTCTTATCACATACAAGGATATCACAAAGGCAAAGGATAAGCCAATGGCATGTAAGGATAAGAAGGGTCGTCTTCGTGTAGCTGCAGGTGTCGGCGTTACTGCTGATACATTCCAGCGTATGGAGGCTCTCGTTAAGGCTGGCGTTGACGCTATCATCATTGATACTGCTCATGGTCATTCAAAGGGCGTTATCGAGAAGGTGCGTGAGGCAAAGGCTGCATTCCCTGACGTGGATATTGTTGTTGGTAACATCGCAACAGGTGAGGCTGCAAAGGCTCTCGTAGAGGCTGGTGCTGATGCTGTCAAAGTTGGTATCGGTCCTGGTTCTATCTGCACAACACGTATCGTGGCAGGTGTTGGTGTTCCACAGCTCTCTGCCGTTTATGACGTTGCAAAGGCTCTTGAGGGGACTGGTGTGCCTCTCATTGCTGACGGTGGTCTCCGCTATTCTGGCGATATTGTTAAGGCTCTTGCTGCTGGTGGTTTCTCTGTAATGATTGGTTCTCTCGTAGCAGGTACAGAAGAGGCTCCAGGTGAGACAATCCTGTTCAATGGCCGTAAGTTCAAGTCATATCGTGGTATGGGTTCTCTCGAGGCTATGGAAAAAGGCTCTGCCGACCGCTACTTCCAGGGTGGCGTGAAGGAAACAAAGAAGCTCGTTCCAGAAGGCATCGCAGGTCGTGTACCTTACAAGGGAACTGTTCAGGAGGTCATCTATCAGCTCGTTGGTGGTCTTCGTTCAGGTATGGGCTACTGCGGAGCACATGATATTGAGGAACTTCATAATGCTAAGTTCACTCGCATCACCGCTGCTGGTATGTCAGAGAGCCATCCACACGAGGTGATCATTACAAGTGAGGCGCCAAATTATAGTAGGCCACAGTAAATTAAAAATGAAAAGTGAAAAATGAAAAATACAAGTTTCTACCATTCGTTTAAGGCTTTCGCTATAGAATGGTAATTTGTATTTTTCATTTTATAATTTTTCATTTTATGATTTTAGAATATGAAAAGATTATTTTTTCTCGCTTCCTGTCTTGCTGTTCAGATGACGGCATTTGCGCAGAACAACGACCCTGTGATAATGAAAATCGCTGGAGAGCCTGTGCTTCGCTCTGAGTTTGAGTATTCATATAACAAGAATAATACTGAGGGCGTAATAGACAAGAAGACCGTTGAGGAATACGTTGACCTCTTCGTTAACTATAAGCTGAAGGTTGCCGCTGCACTTGCAGAAAAGATGGACACTATGACCTCTTATAAAAAGGAGTATGTGGGCTATCGTGATCAGCAGGTGCGCCCTACCCTTATCAATGAGGCTGACGTAGAGGCTGAGGCACGTAAGATATATAATGACACGAAGAACAGAGTAGGACCTGACGGACTTATCTCTCCTGCTCATATTCTTCTGCGTCTTCCACAACAGGCTGGCAATGATGAGCAGATACGTGTAAAGAACCGTGCCGACTCTATCTATAATGCCATTATGGCTGGTGCCGACTTTGCACAGCTCGCATCACGATTGAGCGAGGATCCTGGTTCAAAGAATAATGGTGGTAACATCGGACAGATCTCACGTGGACAGACACTCAAGGAATTTGAGGATGCTGCTTTCGCGCTTAGGGACGGTCAGGTTTCAAAACCAGTTCTTTCGCCTGTAGGATATCACATCATCAAGATGCTGGGGCATTCACCTATTCCTACATACGACTCATTGCGCAATGACATCCACCGTTTTATTGACGCTCGTGGCATTCGTGAGTCTATCATTAACGGTAAGCTTGAGCAGATGGTGAAGGCAACAGGTCTGCCACAGGAGCAGATTATGGATCAACGTGCCGACTCACTCGCATCTGCCGACTCTGAGATGAAATATCTCTTCAAGGAATATCACGACGGTTTGCTACTCTATGAGATAAGCAATCGCGAAGTATGGGAAAAGGCAAGCAAGGACGAGACTGGTCTTGAGGCATACTTTAAGAAGAACAAGAAAAAATACGTTTGGGATGCTCCACGATTCAAGGGCATAGCTTACCACACACGTGATATAGAGGATGTTCAGGCTGTGAAGAAGGTACTGAAGGGTAAGGCATTCAGCGAATGGAACGAGGTTCTTCGCTCTACGTTCAATGCTGATTCCGTACTTCGAATCCGTGTAGAGAAGGGTATCTTCAAAATGGGCGACAACCCACTCGTGGATAAGGAGGTCTTCGGACTTGACGCAAAGCCAACTCCGCTGAAGAACTATCCTAATGATGCTACCTTCGGCACAGTTCTCAAGGCTCCTAAGGATATGGAGGATGTACGTGCGCAGGTAGTTGCCGACTATCAGGATGCCCTCGAACAGGGATGGCTCGCCGTTCTACGTGAACGCTTCCCTGTTGAGGTAGATAAGAAAGTACTTGAGACGGTAAATAAGCATTAGTGCCCCACCCAGGCCCTCCCCAAGGGAGGAATGCGATATATGAGACAAACATTATAAAATCATTATAATTTTTTTGTAATCAAGCCTTCTGAACGAAAGATTGTATAAAACATCCTTCCCTTTGGGAAGGCTTGGTTAGGCTTCTATGAATAAGAAAATTATCCTTTCCTCATTTCTCTTTATCGGACTTGCAGCCTCAGCTGTAACCAATGGTCTTGGTTTCGGCTCTGCGATGCAGGAAGTACCGACAAATGATTCTGTCAAGGTAGAGAAGAATACGATAGAAAACCCTCATTTCGTTGATGAAGTAGTTTGGGTGGTAGGTGACGAGCCTATCCTCCTCTCTGACATAGAGATGATGCGTATGCAGGGCGAGCAGGAAGGCATCGACTTCGGTGGAGATCCTGATTGCCGTATTCCAGAGCAGTTGGCTGTACAGAAACTGTTTCTTCATCAGGCTGCCATTGACAGTATTGAGGTGACGGAGGCTGAGGTGGCTAACGCTATCGAACAGCAGTTGAACGGTTGGATACAGATGGCTGGTTCACGCGAGCGTCTGGAGGAATACCGCAAGCAGACCATCGCGCAGATGAAGAACGAGCTTCACGATGAGTTCAAGAACCGTCAGCTCATAGCCAAGATGCGTGAGAAACTGGTTGCTGATGTCAAGGTGTCACCAGCCGATGTACGCAACTACTTCAAAGGACTTCCAGAGGATAGTCTTCCATTCGTGCCTACAGAGGTAGAGGTGCAGATCGTGACTAATTCACCTCGTATTCCTATAGAGGATATAAATAAGGTGAAGGATGAGCTTCGTGATTATACCAAGCGCGTAACCGATGGTAGCTCTTCGTTCGGCGCACTTGCACGTCTCTACTCAGAGGATCCTGTATCTGCCCGTCAGGGAGGTGAGATGGATTATATAGGTCGTGGTCATCTTGACCCTGCCTTTGCTGCCGTAGCATTCAACCTTACAGACCCTAAGAAGGTGAGTAAGATTGTTGAGTCTGAGTTCGGATTCCATATCATCCAGCTTATCGACAAGCGAGGCGAGAAGATTAAGTGCCGTCATATTCTCCGTAAACCGAAGGTATCCCAGGCATCAATCGATGAAGGTCTGCATCGCCTTGACTCTATTGCAGATGATCTTCGTGCCAATAAGTTTACTTTCGAGGAGGCTGCAAGCTATATCTCTGACGATAAGGACACACGTCTCAGCAATGGTCTTATGGCCAATTTTGATCAGGAGTCAATGGCAAACACTTCTAAGTTCAAGATGAAGGATCTACCACCAGAGGTGGCTCGTGCCGTTGAAGGACTGAAGGTTGGCGAGATATCAAAGGCATTCACTATGATTAATTCAAAGCAGAAGACAGTCTGCGCCATAGTGAAACTGAAGTCAAGAACGGAAGGTCATCGTGCAAAGATTACCGATGATTTCCAGGTTATGAAGAACGTGGTGCTCGAGAAGCGTCGTGAAGAACTCATTCACAACTGGGTGAAGAAAAAGATCAAGGATACGTATATTCGTATGGACGATCGCTTTAAGAACTGTAATTTTGAATACGAGGGTTGGGTAAAGCAATGACTACTCGCAAGATAGGAAATATAAACTGGCACAGAACCATCATATTGATGGTCCTGTGCCTTTTTGGCTTGAGTGTTGTTTTCTCAGCCAAGCCCCGCCGTCAGCGTGCCGGTGCAAAGAAGGAAGATCCTCGTGTGTATCTGGAACATGCCGACGAGCTGGAATACGACATCTATGGCTTGCGTCCTGATGTTCAGATTGCAAGAGGCAAGGTAAAGTTCCGTCACAAGGGCGGAATACTCACCTGCGATAGCGCGTATTTCAACGAGCAGAGCAATAGTTTCGAGGCTTTCGGAAATGTCTTTATGAAACAGGGCGACACGCTCACACTAAAGTCGGATTGGGCTTGGTATGACGGTAATGACGAGCGTGCAGAGGCACGTAGAAACGTGGTGCTCACACATCGTAAGTCGAAACTGTATTGCGACTCACTCGACTATGACCGAATGTATGGCGTGGCATATTTCTTTGATGGTGGTAAACTTATTGACAAAGGTAGCACTTTGACCTCTGACTGGGGACAGTATAATACCGAGACACGTCAGTCGGTATTCTATTACAAGGTTCGTCTGAAGAATGACAAGATGACGATGTATTCCGATACTCTTTACTACAACCACCGCACTTCTATGGCGCATATAGTAGGCGAATACACATCTGACAAGAATGAGAAAGGGCCTTCTAAGATTGTGAACCAAGGAAACGTGGTATATACCACCGACGGCTACTATAACACCAGTACCGAGGCATCTGTGCTATACGGACGCTCTACAGTTGATAACGAGGACAAGACGATAACGGCTGACAGTCTGTTTTCTGATAGCAAGAACAAGATAGACGAGGGATTCGGTAGGGTGATTTATATTGACAAGAAGAACAAGCACCGTTTCGAGGGTAATCATGTCTATTTTGATGAGAATATCGGTTATGGCTATGCCACCGACTCTGCCGTGGTTATGGATTTCTCTCAAAAAGATACGCTCTACGTTCATGCCGATTCGCTAAAGCTCTATACTTATAACATAGAGACAGATTCTGTGTATCGCGTTATGCACGGCTTTCATAAGGTGAGGGCATATCGCACGGACATACAGGCGGTATGCGACTCGTTAGTGTTCAACTCAAAAGATTCTTGCCTTACGCTCTACAAAGACCCTATCGTATGGAATATGGGACGTCAGGTGCTTGGAGAGGTGATGCACGCATATATGCAGGACTCCACCATTCGCTATGCCGATGTCATAGGTCAGGCGATGAGCATAGAGCGAATGGATTCAGCCCACTACAATCAGTTGGCTTCTAAGGAGATGCAAGTGTATTTCCGTGAGGGCAAGGCACGCGAGACATGGGCGATAGGCAACGTACAGGCGGTGTACTACCCTATTGATGATGCAGATACCACAATCATCGGACTTAACTTCCTTGAGACTGACACGATGAAGATGTACCTGTCGCCTGAGCGTAAGTTAGAGAAGATATGGGCTTCTAAGTCAACAGGCACCATGTACCCTATCACGCAGATACCGCCCGATAAACTCCGCCTTCCCGCCTTTGCATGGTTCGACTATATCCGTCCAAGAAACAAGAACGATATTTTCTACTGGAGAGGTAAGGGCAAGGGAAATGAGCTGAAGCAGGAGAAACGTCGTGAAGCTCCAAAGAGGAAACTTGAGTAGCGGCCTCTCCCCCCGCCCTCCCCCGTAGGGAGGGAGCCGGAGTGCCCATACTAATTAATAATGTGTAATTAATAGTCAATATGCCTTTTGCCTTCCGGCTCCCTCCCTACGGGGGAGGGCGGGGGGAGAGGCCGAATTCATTTAACCAATGGATATCATTCAACTTCTTCCCGATAGTGTAGCCAATCAGATAGCGGCAGGTGAGGTGATTCAGCGCCCTGCCTCTGTTATCAAGGAACTTGTGGAGAATGCTATTGATGCAGGTGCCAAGACGATTAAGGTGCTTGTGGTTGATGCTGGTCGTACATCAATACAGATTATTGATGATGGCTGCGGTATGTCGGAAACTGATGCCCGACTATCGTTTGAGCGTCATGCCACCTCCAAGATACGTAAGGCTGACGACCTCTTCGCGCTCCACACTATGGGTTTCCGTGGTGAGGCATTAGCCTCTGTTGCCGCTGTTGCTCAGGTGACGTTGCAGACACGCAGGGAAGAGGATGAATTAGGAACGCGAATCACAATAGAGGGATCGCGTGTCGTATCTCAGGAGCCTGTAGCGTGCGCCGTAGGCAGTAACTTCAGCGTTGAGAACCTATTCTTCAACGTACCAGCGAGAAGAAAGTTCCTAAAATCGAACACCACGGAGATGAGCAACATCAACCAGACGTTTGAGCGAATCGTTCTCGTATATCCGCATATCTCCTTTGTATTATACAATAACGGCCAAGAGGCAATGAACCTACCTGCGGCTTCACTCCGTCAGCGTATCATAGATGTCTTTGGCAAGAAGATAAACCAATCGTTGCTGTCTCTCGATACAGCCACCACACTATGTAAGATAACAGGATTCGTGGGCAAGCCTGAGAGCGCACGAAAGAAAGGCGCAAAGCAGTTCTTCTTCGTCAATGGCAGATACATGAAGCACCCATATTTCCACAAGGCTGTACAAATGGCTTTTGAGAGGTTGGTTCCTTCTGGCGATCAAGTACCTTATTTTATATACTTCGAGGTGAATCCAGAAGATATTGATGTCAATATCCATCCTGTGAAGACAGAGATAAAGTTTGAAAACGAGCAGGCTATATGGCAGATCCTTATGGCTACCGTGCGCGATGCAGTTGGTAAGTTCTCTGGAGTCACAGAGATCGACTTCGATGTAGAGGGGCGTCCCGACATTCCCGTCTATAACCCAGAGTCTATGATAGATGCCCAACAGCCTACTATCGAGATAGATTCTTCGTATAACCCATTCGCATGTTCTCAAAGAACTTCTGACGAGCCTCAGTATCTCAAGCCGTCACATAGTGCTTCTGGCGGTGGTCGCAGTTCACATAGCGGTGGCATACCAAGCTCTTCTCTCGGACTTTCCGACTTTAAGCCGCGCCATAATGCACAGGAGTGGGAGAACCTGTATCAGCCATCGGCTATCAATCTTGATGATACGTCGGACGATCTCACTCTACAGTCATCTGGCAATCTCTTTTCATCTTCGCTTAACGAGGAAGAGGATGAGCAGGCACCATTGCTGAATCGTGGTCATGAACATCTGCAATATAGTGGGCGATACATCATGACTCAAGTTGAGGGTGGCGTGATGATTACCGACCAATACAGAGCCGATGTGCGTATTCTCTTTGAGTACTATATGCACAATCTTGAAACGAGGACATCAAGCACGCAGAAGTTACTTTTCCCAGAGGTGATGCAGTTCCCACCATCTTATTCTCCCTACCTGTCAACGGCTATCAGCGAGATGTGCAGTCTTGGCTTTGAGATAAGCGAGGAGGGCAACGGCAGTTATAGCGTGTCGGGAATACCTGGTGGACTTGCCGGACTTGATGCCGTCACTCTCGTCAACGAACTTGTTAGTGCGGTAGTAGAATACGGCTCTGACGTGAAATCGGAGATTAACTCATTCCTCGCCTTGCAACTTGCACAACGCGCAGCCACACCATACGGCGAGATATTATCGCAAGAACAGATGGAAAGTCTTATAGAGCGCCTACTTGCTTGCGAAAACTATCGATACACGCCAGATGGCAAGACTGTGACCGTAATCCTCACAAATAACGAGATTGAGCAGCGTTTTTAGCGCGTTTCTACAAAAATGAAAGTTTTTCGTAAAAAAGTTCCGAAAAAATTTGGCAGTCTCGTAGAAATGTAGTACCTTTGCACTCGCAATTCGGAAATATCTCTTCCGGGCGTTTAGCTCAGCTGGTTTAGAGCATCTGCCTTACAAGCAGAGGGTCGGC
>CACYXI010000016.1 GCA_902778265.1 uncultured Bacteroidales bacterium
AGCCTCAAGAATCTTGTAGCTGCAGCCGCTATCCTGCGCAAGGAAGAATAATCTGTCAATAATCAATTCATCCCGGAAGTATCAAAAACTTTCGGGATGGATTGTGTCTGTACATATTAGACGAAAGAACTTTTTCACTATTTCCCGAATTTCCTTGGAGGTCTCATGAATATTGTGTATCTTTGCATATCTAAACTAAAACCGACTATGTATAAGAAACTATTCATAATACTCGCGACATCGTTTTTCTGGTCTTCATTGCCAATACACTCTAAGGTATTTAGCACTCCGGCTCCCTCCCTACGGGGGAGGGCGGGGGGAGAGGCCACTCACCCTTGGTCCGGCAAGCGCGTCGCCTATTTCGGCGACTCCATAACCGACCCTCGCAATAAGGCTTCAAAGAAGAAATATTGGACTTTCCTTCAGGAATGGCTCGGCATAACGCCATACGTCTATGCCCGAAGCGGGCGTATGTGGGACGACATTCCACGTCAAGCAGAGGAGTGCATGAAAGAGCATGGGGATTCCGTGGATGCAATCATCATCTTCATGGGTACAAACGACTATAACAACGGCGTAAAGATAGGTGAATGGTACACGGAGAAAGAGGAGGAGGTGATGTATGGTCATGGACAGCCAAAGACGATGACCAAGCGTAAGCGTCAGTATCTCTGCATGGATAAGGACACATACCGCGGACGTATCAATATCGCTCTCGACAAGGTGAAGCGTATGTACCCCGACAAGCAGATTGTGCTTCTCACGCCTATCCATCGCCAGAATTTCCATGCCAACGACAAGAACTGGCAATGCTCCGAGGACTACACCAACCAATGCGGCATCTATCTCAAGGAATATGTTGATGCCGTAAAGGAGGCGTCCAACATCTGGGCTGTGCCTGTCATTGATATGAATGCCCTCTGCGGTCTCTACCCTATGGCTGACGAATATGCCAAGTTCTTCAAGGATGCAGAGACCGACCGCCTTCACCCTAACGACCTCGGTCATGAGCGAATGGCAAAGACCTTGATGTACCAGTTGCTCGCCCTTCCCGTTTTTGATACCCAAAAGAAGGCTTCTGTCTTTGGCAAGATATACCATAACCGCATGGATGACCTCACATGGGAAAACGAGTGGTGCGCCTATCGCATGTATGGTCCTGCCGTTCAAAAATCCGGTCAGAAACTGTTCGGATATGATATCTGGGTAAAGAACACACATGATACTATCGTTGACCTCCGCTACCGTCTTCACATGCCACCTAAGGGCGTGAAGATGAAGTCTTTCCACGAGGACTGGGGCAACGGTATGGACTGCTATGCCGTAGGTGCAAGTCTCGGTTGCTGTACTGCCGCCTTGCTCGACACAGACGGCAAGATAATCTTCCCTTGGAGCTGGGAGAAATGCGAGTTTATGGAGCAGACGCCAGAACGATTGAAGATGCACGTCACCCTAAAGCCTGTTGACTACAAGCTCCAGAATGGTGATTCCATTCACTATACCGAGCACAGAATAATAACAGTTGAGAAGGGAAAACGCTTCAACACCTGCGAGATATGGTATGAAGGTCTTGACCGCAAGATGCAGATTGCCGTTGGTATCGTGGTGCATAAGGAGAACACCAAAGTCTATGCCGACAAGAAGCACCACTACATAGCCTACGAGGACTACCAAGACCCTACTATGGTGAAGAAAGACGGCTCAGATGGCATTATCTACATAGGAGCCAAGTGTCCTGAGGCAACAAAGTTCAAGCACGAGCAAGACCATCTCCTTGCTATCGCCACACTTGATCCCGGACAGCACTACACCTATCAATTTGCTGCCGCATGGAGCAAGTTCGATGTGCATAGCCTTGAGGAGTGGAAACGCATCCTTGAGGAATAGGGATTACGTTAATGTTTTCAACGCAAAGGCGCAGAGACGCAGAGTTTTTTCGAACACGAAATGCACGAAACAAACGAAAAAAATTAATGCGAAATTAATGTGACATTCGTGATAATTAATGT
Source organism: uncultured Bacteroidales bacterium (assembly GCA_902778265.1). Taxonomy (GTDB): domain Bacteria; phylum Bacteroidota; class Bacteroidia; order Bacteroidales; family Bacteroidaceae; genus Prevotella. Next base: position 2,010 of record CACYXI010000016.1, read on the forward strand.
TTTCTTCACAATGTGAAAACATATAATACCGCATTAATAACACATTAATATCGCATTAATTATTAATTGACCACAGATATTCAGGATCTAAGAGATTTTAATTACGAGCGCAAGCGGGTAAATCCCTTCAATCTGTGAGATCTGTGGTCAATATAAAGATTTCGTTTATTCCGTGTCTTCCGTGTTCGAAAAAACTCAGCATCTCTGTGTCTTTGCGTTCTAAAATATAATTTTTGGAATAAATTTTCTGGTCATCGTCGCTAATTTTTGTTCAAAAATCAAGTAACGGAGTTGCATTTATTATATTTTTTTCGTTTATTCCATGTCCTCCGTGTTCAGAAAAATGAGGTGTAATAGTTGGTGTAATACTATTTTTCAAAAAGTTTTTAACGCCGAGTATTACACCTTTGCGGTTTTGAGTGTATTAAATGTTTGAGTATCAATTTGTTTACTTTGGTGTAATACCCCCGAAAGTATTACACCAGTATTACACCAAATAGCCCGAAATGGTGTAATACTTTCAAGGGTATTACACCAAGAATAACTCGTTGATAATCAGCAAAAAATATTGCACATAACATCAAAAGGTGTAATACCCCCTATAAAAACTTTTTTATTTTTTTCTTTGCAAGGATATTACACCAACCTATTACATCCGCTCGTCCTTCGCTCTTCCTTCGCTATAAGTCCGCTCCAAAGTCGGTGAAAGTCCGTTCCATAGGATGGGAGAGAAATGGGATTTGCATGGGATTTGGTAGGGATTTGCAATGGAATCACAAACGCACCTTGCGGTGCTTGGGGCTTTCAAGAAAATTTGCGACGATGACCAGAAAATTTATTCCAAAAAATTAATAATTTAAACGCAGAGACGCAGAGAATTTTTTGAACACGGAAAACACGGAAGACACGGATTTTTCCCTTTTTTCGTCGAGTTCACGTTAAATTAACGTGAATTCGATGTACGGGGTAAACCTGCATTTTGTTCAATACAAACGTGCGGAGGGAGAAAATTCGATTTGGCGCCGTTCTTGGTAGGTAGTAAATCCAATATAAATACCTTTAAAATCCCATAAAGATACCATTATATTACCATAGTTTATGGTATTATTATGGTATTATAATGGTAATATAATGGTATTATAATGGTATTATCAACGGAGGAAAAGCAATGTTAAGAGGGATTCTCAACGAGATGAAGATGATTTAACGTGAGTTCGATGAAAACAGGACTGCGAGGGCTGAAAGCCCGCCACTTAAAAGGGCAGTCCGATAGGGCTGTTATATTTGTCGATATAGGGGGAAAGAGGTCTGTAGGACCGACACCTAAAGTCTCAGTTTTCAGGTGTCGCACTTTCAGCGCTCCTTTAATCACACATCTACCGAATAACAGCCCTATCGGACTGCCCTTTTAAGTGGCGGGCTTTCAGCCCTCGCAGCCTTCACGTTATTAACCTCAAAACCTGCAACTTGAGTCATGCGAAAGATTATTGTCTGTTCAGCATCGGAGATGCGTTTGTTTTCGTCGAACTCACGTTAATACCACATTAATCTCGCATTAATTTCCGTTTCTTCCCTTCAAAATACCTCTCTCTGCGTTTGAAAGCCTTTGAGCGACAATACTATCTAAAAACTCTCCCCTCGGGGAGATGGAGGGGGCCTCTCCCTAAGAAAAATAAGGCAAGAATTATTTTTTTTGAGCATCTCTTTGGACGAATCAGAAAATTTAGTTAATTTTGCATCCAAATAGACTAAACGTAAGTAAGATACAAAAAAAAATAAAGATGGTAAAAAAATCACAAACAAAGAAACTGATGTTTTCTAAAACGGCAATGATGCTGTTATTCGTGTTGCTCACCTCAGCTACGGCGTGGGCAGAGAAAGGCGATGTAGTAGCCACAGGCACGTGTGGCGATAACCTCACATGGACGCTTACCGAGAATGGTGAGGCTGATTTCACTTATAATAGCAGGACCTATACCCCTCTCACCCTGACAATTACAGGTACAGGTGCAATGACGGACTATGCTGCTTCCGGCGATACTCCTTGGTGGAGCAATAGTAATGCCATTACTCACCTCGAACTACCTGAGGGACTGACTCATGTCGGTAACCGCGCTTTCTTCTTGAATTCCTTTATCCAGAGCGTAACTCTCCCTGTCAGCGTCACCAGTATTGGTGAAAGTGCTTTTGTGAGCGTGGGAAGTCATACTTCTAAAGGCTGTACCTTTACCGCAGCCAAGGGTAGCAAACTCACATCCATTGCCACCGATGCATTCAGGTCTTTCAGCGGTAACGTAGATCTGCGTAACTGCACCAGCCTTACCACCATTGGTGAGAAGGTGTTTGAGGAATACAGGAAGAATACCGTATATCTGCCTATCAGCATAAGGACTATCAAGAAGGATGCATTCTATAGCGGAATTATCTCCTACAAACCTACGGTCAGGGTTTCTTATAAAAATAGTGTCCTATATGTCAACGGTGCATTCAAGGCTTTCAGCACTAAGGCAATGAATACGGTAATCACCTCTTTTCTCAACTTAAAGAAAAAAAGTAGCGATGCCGTTAGCATCTGCCAGATATTCCCTGATGAAATTAAGCTGGCATTTGACGAATCCGACCATTCCTTCGTTATTGCCAATGAGCAGGATTTCACGAATATGAGAGGTTATTATTCTCAGTCAATCAATACATACCAGAGCTGCGAGGGAATCAAGTTCAAAATGATTAATGACCTCGATTTAAGCAATATTTCTTTTAGCCCAATTGGAATACTACACTCTTTTGTTGGTCATTTTGATGGCCAGGGACATACTATCAGCGGTCTCTATTTTGCAGATTCCAGTAACTATTATGGACTCTTTGGTTGTGTAGATGGTGCCAATACTATTATTGAGAATGTAACACTCATTAACCCTGTGTTCAAACATAGTAGTTATAATCGTTCTACTTTTGCTGGCGGTATCGTTGGAGAATTTTATAAGGGCACGATACGAAATTGCAACGTAGTGGGTGGAAGCCTTAGTAATGTCGGGCGTGCCGGCGGTATAGTTGGATATGCTTGTGGAAACGGGACGAAGTCTATCATCAATTGCACCGTGGTCGGCACCACGATCAATGGTGAACTGAGCGGCTGTGTCGTTGGTTACATTGGCTCTGAAGCTTCGACGACTATTAGCAACTGCCTCTATGATGTTGACTCAAACGAGAAAATCTGCTCTTCCCGGTTTACCAACGGTGGCGGCAACACGCCTCTCTATCGCCTGAACCTCGGCTCTGGAGTTACATCTGATGCCCTTACCTACGGCAACTATAACGTGGCTACCCAGCGCAGTATCATAAAGCTTGAAGCAAATAATCGTGATGGATATGAGTTCGGTGGTTTCAATAGCGATGATGTTACTATTGAGAATGGACAGTTCACTATGCCAGATAAGAGCGTGAGCGTTACGGCTAAGTGGGAGGCTAAGAATGAGATCAGCCTAAAGGCAAGTATGATAGACGGTCTTTGCTGGAGCACTTTCTATTGTGGCGATGCAGGTTATCGTATTGCGGATGGCGAGGAGGCTTGTGCCTATACCGCTACTGTGAGCGATGACAAGATTATCCTTCACATGCTTGGCAGGGTGATTCCTAAGGGTACGGCTGTGATTATCGTTGGTGAGGATAACAGCATCAGCATGACTCGTGATGATGCCTCTGCTGCCGAGTATAGCGCAGTTAACGACCTTAAGGGCGTGGATCTGCCAACGGCTCGCACTTCCCTCACTTCTAACGACAGCTATAGGCTCTATATGCTTAGCAACAAGAACAATAACTTCGGCTTCCACAGCTTCGCTGCAGCCAATGTTCCTGCTCGCAAGGCTTTCTTCACCGTTCCTGCATCGGCTAATGCCCGCTCATTCTCTATGGTGTTTGATGAGGAGGCTACCGCTATTCGCCAGCTCCGAAAGACAGTTGCCGAGTCACCTGTTTACGACCTTAACGGCCGTGTGGTTCGCGGTAATAACCTCAAGCCGGGTGTTTACATTAAGGGCGGAAAGAAAGTGGTGATTAAATAGGACAAAGGTCAAAGGACAAAGGTCAAAGGCTCTATGCCCTTACCTCAAACTTTTGACCTTAGTCCTTAGACCTTAGACTTCAAAAAATATGAAAAAGAAATACATTAAACCAGGTGTTAGCGTTGAAAGGCTGATGAATAGCAACTATCTGCTCATAGGCAGTAGTAGTGATCCTTACGATCAGCATAACAGTAGTCCTATCCCGATATACCCGGGTGAGGATGATACAATTGATGAGGATGATGTGATATAATCCGTTTTACGCAGAGACGCGAAGTTTTTATCGAACACGGAATACACGAAAAGAACGAAAGTTTTTTGTGTGTTCCGTGTTTTTCGTGTTCAGAAAAAAAATAATTTTGTAGCGCGGAGAGCGAAGTTTTTTTGAAAAGAAAACGGATTTATCCGATTTATCTGATAGCTACCGCATAGTTGTTTGTGCGATTAATTTCAGATAAATCAGATAAATCCATTTCCATTTTATTTTCTTTTTGGGAACCACAGATCTCACAGATTGAAGGGATTATCTCGCTTGCGCTCGTGATTGAGATCCCTAAGATCCCGAATATCTGTGGTTTTATATTTAGTCGGTAGAGCGCCCCGAAGGGGCAAAAGCACATAGCCCAGGGCAACGCCCTGTGGTATTAATACCCAATGGATTCATTCGCCCTGAAGGGGCAAAAGCTCTAACATAAAAATGCTTTTGCCCCTACAGGGCGAATATACTAACTACCTTGTACCTAGGGCGATGCCCTAGGCTATGAGTTTGTTAGCCTTTCAGGCTGCCTGTCAATTAAAAAATTAATGCGAAATTAATGTGACATTCGTGATAATTAATGTTGGCTTCACGAAGTGAAAACGTATAATACCACATTAATCTCGCATTAATTTTTTTCGTTTTTTCCGTGATTTTTGTGTTCAAAAAATTTATTTGTTATCAGGGAATATCTCGTTAATTTTCGCTTTCAATTCGTCCGTGTTTAGTCCACGGGCGATGATAGTACCATCGGGGGCGAAGATGATTGTTAAGGGCATAGAGGCTATACCGTATGCCTTTGCGAACTTATCTTGGGTGTTGAGCAGTTGAGTATAGGGTAACTGGTATTTCTCTATTGCCATACGCGACTTCTTAATATCCTTGTCATTAGGAATGCCAAGCACGGTCAATCCACGGCTTGCGTATTGCTGATGAATCTGCTTAAAATCGGGAAACTCTGCTATGCAGGGCGCACATGTAGATCCCCAATAGTCAACGACAACATAGTTGCCACGACCTACATAATCAGATAGTTTGAATGTCTTGCCGTCAACTTCTGTTTCTACGTCCACGAACTTGCATCCCACACTTGTCTGGGCTGCTGCCTTCATTATGGACTTTTGATGCTCGTATGTCTTATACATGGCTTTATCCTTTAGCCAAAGTTCCATTTTCTCTGCCAAAGCAAGCCAATCCGTAGGTTGTATGTAATTTTGAGCATCAACAAACAAGAGATACCAGCCTAACACATCAGAGTGGTGACGAGTGATGATGTCTTTCGCCATATTCGATATTTGTAGGGAAGTCTCGGCTTTTAATTTCGTGTTAAATTCACGTTTATCACCTGATAGTTTCCGCATTATCATCTCTCTCTTTGCCTGTTGTACTACACTCTGGTATTTGGCATAGTCATCGCATAATGGCGTACCACTTTGCATAGGACTAAAACCAAGCATAATAGAAACATTCTCAATGTGGGTAGTTCCACCGCCCAAGAATACGGGATAGATAGGAGGCTGCGAACCACCTTGAAGAATGCAAATTGTACAATCTGGTATAGTACCCTCTATCGGTTCTATCTTGCCGTTTATGATATTGATAGAATCAAGAATCTCGTTACTAGACCAATCCTTGACCATCATTTTTCCGGAAAATTCTGTATTGCCAATGTTTCCTTCCAGTCGGTAATGTATTTGTGCTTGTCCTGCTATTGCGACGAGGACGAGCATAATGGTGATTATGTTGCGACATCCCGCGATGTTATTTTCCTTCCAGTTCATATTCGGTTAGTTTTTTTTATGATTATTCGCAATTACCCGATAGAGCGCCCTGAAGGGGCAAAAGCATTTGTTTTTATTAGGGCTTTTGCCCTTACAGGGCGAATATACTAACTGCTTTGTACATAGGGCGTTGCCCTATGCTATGTGCTTTTGGGCTTTGGCTTTCCCTTCGGCCGCCGACCTCTTCGACGTTCAGCCCGCCTGTCACGTAATTATGGATTGAATTATAATGGCTCGCCACCACGATGTGACGAGCCATTGATTCTCATCGAAAGAGCAATCTACATTACTCTTTACACTATATACTTTACACCTTATACTCTATTTCTTGAGCATCTTCTTGCCATTAATGATAATGATACCCTTATAGTTATCATCAACACGCTGGCCAGAGATGTTGTAGATAGCGGTCTTGCCGTTAGAAGGATCAGCATTGATCTCGTTGATTGCAGTTGCCTCAACGCACTTCAGCTCAATCTTGTCAATATCGCAGTTTGCACCGAAGATAGAGATGCGGATAACCTGCTTGCCCTCCTTGAGTTCCTTGAGAGTAGTGTTACTGATAGTCTTGTACGTATCCCAAGAGTTATTACCCGTCTGAGGAACATTCATCCTCCAGAGGTTCGTAACCTTACCATTCTCTACAATGCCCACGTTGAAGCCTGAGCCAGAGAGACCAGAAGAAACAACGGCATCACATGAATACTTACCTGCCTGCTTAACATCAACGGTATATTCATACCACTCATCCAGAGAAGTCCAACCGAGAACATAGCCACCATTAGAAGCCTTCTTGATATCAACGCCCTCGTTATCAGAACGATAGTTAGACTTAGCCTCATCATTAGAGTCAGAGTCGTGGAAGGTCAAGCCTTCACCACCCTTATCGAAGTTCTCTGCCTCCACAATACCAGGGATAGTAACATTGCTCTTGTATGGAGTACGCTTGTTGTTTACTGTCAGATTGTAGGTTACGAGCTTTGAAATCTTGCCATCAGCATCAATAGCCTCGGCAGTAACCTTGTATGTACCCTTTGCCTTTGGCTTATACTGAGTCTCGAAAGGAGCAGAAGTGATAGATTTCAAAAGGACATCACCAACATAGACATTAACCTTGGCGATAGTACTTGTCTCGGAAGAAGCATCAACAACGATTGTTGTCTGCTCGCCAACCGTAGCAGGTGCAGGATCAGCAGCAATAGCCACCTTCATATTGTCATCTACATCCAAGTGCTGGAGCTTGATCTTATCAATATTACAGCTTGAACCTGTGATATTGATACGGATAATCTGCTTGCCAGCCTCAAGAGGAATGCTAAGACGACCATGAACGGTAGAATATGTGTTCCAGTCGTTTGATTTGAGACATGGAACGGCAATAGAGCCAGTAAGTTCCTTCAGACCCTCGTCTGTGTTGAGCGCAAGGCTGAATGAAGAATTTGTTGCACCAGAAGAAACAACGGCTTCAAACTCGTATGTGCCTGCCTCCTTCACGTCAACTGTATATTCAAGCCACTCGCCAGAGTTGGTGTAGCCGATAGCATAGCCACCATTACCCTTAACGACATCCACGCCACCGCCATTTGTGCGGTATTTTCCATCACCCTCATCCTTTGAGTCAGAATCATGATAGCTCATGCCCTCTGCACCTGCATCAAAGTTCTCAGCCTCGATAGTGCCAGGAATCTCAACAATCTCCTTGTAAGGAGAGCGTGGCTCGTAGGCAGTAACACCAGACAGACGCTCGTATGTGCTGCCATCCGTAGCATAGACAATAGCCTTGAGGTTGTATTTGCCAGGAGTCTCAGGAGTAAATTCTGTTGAATATGGAGCCTCGGTCATAGTAGCCTGAAGGGTATTGTTCACATAAAGCTCAACATGATCGATTTCCTTTGTCTTGAGACGAGCACGAACCGTTACAGGTACAGCCTCACCCTTTGTTACGGCAATAGCAGCAGGCTTTACATAGACAGAAGCCTCCTTGACCATGCCAGGGAATGGGCTCTTGGCATTCTTGGCTGCATCAGTACCCATGTATTCGCGAAGCCACGTCATAGCAGGACGATCCTTGCCATCCCTGATGATACCAGAGTTACCATCGGTAGTCCATGTCTTGCCGTAGATATAGCCCCAGAGGGTTACGCCAGCCACATAGTCAGCCTCCCACATGTAAGGAATCTGCTCCTTATAACGCTGAAGCTGAAGGGCATCGTCAGATGTACCAATATCATACTCCGTGCTGTACATCGGCATCTTCAGGGCATTCTGAATCTCTTTCATAGCATTCTTGAAATCAGTCTCACCCATATCTGTAAGGTCATGTGACTGACATCCGTAAGCATCAATAGGAGCACCTGCATCGCGGAGAGTCCTAACGAGATCAATGAACTGAGTTCTCTGCCACCGGAAGGTGTTATAGTCATTATAAATAAGGATAGCATCAGGCCAACGCTCGTGAGCCATCTCAAATGCCTTGATGATCCAGTCATAGCCAGTCTTTCCGTCACCACCAAGAGCCGCCTTGTAAGGTGCAGGCTGATGACCTGCAATAGCCTCGTTCACCACGTCAATCATAGGAAGCTCTGGATAGTGTTTCTTTACTGCATCAAAATATTCCTCGATAGCCTTGTACTGCTCTTCGGTAGAGAGATTATTGATCCATCCAGGGTATTGTGCACCCCAGATAAGACAATGGTACTTGAAAGGGAAATTGTGGTTCTTGGCATAGTTGTAGGCATTGTCAGCACCACTAAAGTTGAAACTGCCACGACGCGAACCTTCTATGGCATCCCATTTAGATTCGTTCTCAGGAGTAATCTGGTTCCAGAGAGTGTAGAACTTCTCCTTACCATAATCCACTTGGTATGTCGTAGTGATGTTGCCAAGGAACTTATCCTTATTAGAGGACAGTTGGGCAGACGCACTCAAACAACCAAGCATAGCAAGAGTTGTTAGGATAGTAATTTTCTTCATAAAAAAAGCCTAACCAAGCCTTTTCTCCTAACGTCGAAGGGGCTTCGACAAATCTCCCAAAGGGAAAGATGTTTTACACCTTCTTTCGCTTAAAGAGGTTGGTTACTAATTTTTAATAATAGATTTATAATGTTATAAGTTTATCTTACCATACACTTCCTTTTTAGGGAGAGGGAAATGATTCGGATTCCAAGATGCAAAGATAATGTTTTCCTTTGAGAAATCAAAATATTTTTATGTTAAAAGTCGTATTTATCAATCAAAAGGGCAAAAAAATACCGCTCATACGTTCCAATAAGGATTACGCATGAGCGGCAATAGTATCAAAATTCAAGTTCATAGTTCATAGTGCATAATTCATAGTTAAGCGTGCGCCAACAAACTATGCACTATGAACTATGAATTATGGACTAAATCATCCCTGCCTTACCAATAACTACAAGGAGGACATAACCGATAGCCATACCGATAACACCCATGATGATACCAACGCGCATCATCTGCTTCTGCTCAATCATACCAGTTGCATGAGCGAGGGCATTTGGAGGTGTAGAGATTGGCAATACCATAGCCAAAGATGCAGAGAGAGCAATACCGATGAGCAATGGAGAAACACCACCATATACTGCGAGGGTATCTCTTGATGCTGAACCTACAACCGTGAGGATTGGTACAAGGAGAGCTGCTGTTGCTGTGTTAGAAATGAAGTTAGACAGAACATAGCAGAGAATACCAGAACCAATCATCATGAGCAATGCTGGCCATGTGTCGAATGGAATTGTATTGATGAGGTGGTCAGCGAGCTTTGTCTCCTGAAGAGCAAGACCGATAGCAAAGCCACCAGCTACCATCCAGAGTACTGACCAGTTGATTTCCTCAAGATCCTTACGGGTGATGATGCCACAAGCACAGAATACACCTACTGGCAACATAGCTACTACGTTAGAGTTTACGCCTGTCTGCTTATCGAATACCCAGAGAAGGATAGTTGCGATGAATGTAACGTAAACCACGTATGACTGCCAGTTTGTTTCCTTTCCACCCTCAATCTTAAGCTCAACATTCTTTTGAGAGAATGGGAACATAGTCTTCAGAAGGAACCATCCAATAATAAGGAGGATAATAGCGAGAGGGAACATGAACATCATCCACTGGCCGAAACCGATATCCATACCAAGGGATTCCTTAAGAGCCTTGAGCGCAATAGCGTTAGGAGGTGTACCGATAGGAGTACCAATACCACCGATGTTAGCACCAATAGGAATAGCAAGAGCAAGACCTACACGTCCCTTACCCTCTGGTGGGAGCTGCTTCAGCACAGGTGCAAGGAATGTGAGCATCATTGCTGCAGTAGCCGTGTTAGAAAGGAACATAGAGAAGATACCTGTTACGAGCAGGAAGCCGAGAAGCACATTCTCTGACTTTGTTCCGAATGGTGCGAGCATCATCCTTGCCATCTTCACGTCAAGACCTACCTTTGTAGCTGCAATAGCGAGGATGAATCCACCGATGAACAGCATGATGATAGGATCAGCGAAGCATGACATCAACTTCTTATAAGGAATGAGAGCTCCGAGCTTAGCCTCGTCAATGCCATCTACGAAACAGAACAGACTTGAATCTGAACAGGTGTAGAGCAAGACGACGATGGTCAGAGTTGATGTTGCCCAAGAAGGGATAGCCTCTGTGAGCCACATGAGGGATGCAAAAAGGAAAATTGCAATTGTACGCTGCTCGGTCAGCGTGAGATCAGGAATACCAAGGGCATCAGATGGCAGACACCACACGATAAGACTGATAAGTGTTACCGCAATGATTTTAATAGCCTTAGCTAATGTCTTGTTTTCGGCTGCTTTTCTTTGCTTCTTGTCATCCTGATGCTTGGCAAGAACATTATAGCCGGTAAAGTTCTTAAACATGAGTTTTAATTTACCAATTGTTTAGAGTACAACACACAAAACGGCTGCAAAGTTAATAATATTTTCCGAAATTGCAAAGAAAAACGAATACAAAATTGTAAAAGACTACAAATTTCAGATAATTGCAAATTACGTATTGCAAATTGCCAATTTCCCTTCTTTTCCATCTTTTCCCGACGGCATCTAATTCCGCTCTTCCTCCCAAGTAGTTCCATCACTGCTCCATCGCTACTCCATCGCTGCTCCATCGAAACGATGGACTATCGATGGAGATACGATGGAGTATCGATGGAGTATCTTCGGATTTAGAGGGGAGGAAAAGCGGTCTTAATACCTAACGTGAGTTCGATGAAAAATAATGGAAACGGATGTATCTGATTCGTCTGATGGCTGGCGCACTAAGGACATATTTGGCAAAAAATCAGACAAATCGGACACCCTCGTTCCCTTTTTTCTTCGGTTTTACGTTGTTTTTTGGAAAAGGTCTTTTTGATATTTTCCTTTCACTTCTCGATTGTATTTCTGTTCTCTCTTCCTCAAAAGATGCTCATTTTTTCCTTAAAGGATTAAAAAAATTATAATAAAATGTGCATTTTCGGCATTTTTCTTTCGTTTTTAAGCGATTTTTCTTACTTTTGCACAACCGTTATGATGAATATGAACAAGAAGATAATAATACCTCTCGTAGCTCTGCTCGTCGTGTTGGCTGGCGGAGTAGTTTATTTGTTCCTCTCGCTCAATGCCGAGAAAGAGAACACCAGACAGATGCAGGAGCTTGCTGAACTGGACAAGAAGGAGATGGAGAACGAATATCGTGAGTTCGCCAACCAGTATAGTGAGATGATGACTAAGATCAACAATGACTCTATCATCGCTCAGCTCACTCAGGAACAGTTGCGCACACAGCAGTTGCTCAAGGAATTGCAGCAGACCAAGTCGCACGATGCTGCCGAGATTGCACGTTTGAAGAAGGAACTGGCTCAGGTACGTGCCGTACTTCGTGAGTATGTCATTCAGATTGACTCTCTCAACCGTCTGAACGAGCACCTTACCGCTGAGAATGCCCGCGTAAACTCTGCTCTTGCAGAATCTAACCGTCAGAACGAGGCTCTTACCTCAGAAAAGGCTTCTCTTACTGAAAAGGTAGCCATTGCGGCTCAGTTGGATGCTACTGGCATCAACTTCATGCCTCTCAACAAGAAGGGTAAGGAAGAGAAGAAGGTCAGCAAGGCAAAGCAGCTAAAAGTGGATTTCACCATTTCACGCAACGTTACTGCCCAGAGCGGTATGAAGACGATCTACGTCCGCATCATCACCCCAACAGGCTCTGTTCTCTCTGCTGGAACCATTCCTTACGAGAACAAGAACATAGAGTACTCTATCAAGAAGCAGATAGAATATAATGGTGAGACAACACCTGTAACTATGTTCTGGAACATCCACGAGGTTCACTCAGCTGGAACTTATCAGGTTGCCATCTTCTGCGATGGTCAGATGATTGGGTCGAAGAGCTTTGCGGTGAAGTAAAAGCCCAAACGGCCCACCCAGTCCCTCCCCCCAAGGGAGGGTTCCTCCCCCCTCACCCCCTCAAGGGGGAGTAGATACACTTTTCCAATCAAGAGGGAAGTAAAAACAATTCATTATACTAAACATTTTTCCCCACATAAGGATTAAAACTATAAAACATCCTTCCCTTGGGGAAGGCTTGGTTAGGTCTTATGAAAAGATTCCTTTTTCTATCACTTTGTGCTTCAGCGCTATGCTTAGCGTTGCCATTGGAGGCGCAGACACTATCGCTTGACTCATGTCGGGCAATGGCTTTGCGCAACAATAAGCAACTGGGCATTGCACGCGCCAAGCAACAAGCGGCAATGAACGTGCGAAAGTCCGCACGCACCAAATACCTGCCCCATATTGATGTGGCAGGCGGATGGATGTTGTCAAGTCGCGAGATCTCACTTCTCAACAATGACCAGAAGAACACCCTTTCAAATCTTGGAACGGCTGCCGTAGGTTCGGTTGATGTCTCGCAGGTCTCAAATATCATTACCTCAATGGTGCAGAAGGGAGTTCTCTCTCCTGCGGAGGCACAACAATATGGTCAAATGGTATCGGGTGCAACCCAACAATTTTCCGCATACGGCAATGCCCTTGGCGAAAAGATCAAGGATGCGTTCCGTTCTGATACCCGTAGCATCATCGTTGGTAGCGTGGTGGTTAACCAACCTATCTTTATGGGTGGTGCCATTACGGCAGCTAATCGCATGGCTGATATAAGCGAGCAGATGGCAAGTACAAGCATCGATGCCTCTGAGCAGAATGTGCTCTACGACATTGATCAGACATACTGGCTCGTTGTATCATTGAAGCAGAAACAACGTCTGGCAGAAAGCTACCTTAATCTGGTCAAGAAACTTGACGAGGATGTCAATAAGATGATCAAGGAGGGCGTGGCAACACGTGCTGACGGTCTAAAAGTTGACGTGAAGGTCAATGAGGCAGAAATGACCAAGACTCAGGTTGATAACGGCTTGAGCCTTGCGCGTATGCTTCTCTGTCAATTGTGTGGCATTCAGATTAGTGATAAGGTGTCGCTCGTTGACGAGACGAGGGACGATATTGCCGTTGTATCAACAAACAGATACAACAAGCAGATGGCGATGGAAAGTCGTCCGGAGTTGAAACTCCTCAACAATGCAGTTGAGCTTAGCGAGCAGACAACAGCAATCGCACGAGCAACGATGCTTCCACAGGTTGCTCTCACAGGCGGTTTCCACGTAAGTAATCCAAATCTCTATAACGGTTTTGAGAAGAAATTTGGCGGTATCTGGACTGTCGGAATTATGGTTCGCGTACCAGTTCTCGACTGGGGAGATGCAACATATAAGGTTCGCGCAAGCAAGATTGCCACGAACATAGCACGCTTGACACTTGACGAGGCTCGCGAAAAGATCGACCTTCAGGTGAACCAATGCGACTATCGTCTAAAGGAGGCTAACAAGAAACTCGCTACAGCTCAGAAGAACATACAACGAGCAGAGGAAAACCTCAGATGCGCCAACGTAGGCTTCAAGGAGGGCGTGATGGATGCTACAGAGGTTATGGCAGCCCAGACAGCATGGCTTCAGGCAAAGACGCAGAAAATTGATGCCCAGATAGATGTATGTCTCAGCGAAGCTGCAATGAAGAAAGCTGTGGGAATGAGATAGTATAGTGTAAAGAGTAAGGAGTAAAGTAATTTGTAATTTGTAATTCGTAATTATACAAGATGAGTACGAAATCACAACATAAGAGTGTACTGTTCGGCGTGATAGCTTTTGCTGCCGTCATCGTTATTGTTGGTATCATCGGTCTTTTCACAATTGACAACGAACAGGATTTTATCCAAGGTCAGGTTGACGTTGCAGAGTACCGCGTGTCAAGTAAGGTGCCTGGCAGAATCCTTGAGATTCGTGTCAAGGAAGGCGACTACGTTAAGGTTGGCGATACCCTCGCTATCCTTGATGCGCCAGAGGTAGAGGCAAAGAAGGTTCAGGCGCAGAGTGCGGAGAATGCTGCAAGCGCCATGAGCGATATGGCTAAGGCTGGTGCACGTCAGGAGCAGATTCAAGGTGCTTTCGAGCTTTGGCAACAGGCCAAGGCTGGACTTGAGATTGCCCAGAAATCATATCAGCGTGTTCAGCGCCTCTTCGACGAGGGTGTTCTGAGCGAGCAGAAACGTGACGAGGCATACGCTCAGTACAAGGCTTACGAGGCTCAGGAGAAGGCAGCAAAGAGTCAGTATGATATGGCTCAGAATGGTGCACGTGCCGAAGAGAAGCGTGCTGCTGCTGCACAGGTGAACCGCGCAAGAGGTGCTATTCTGGAGGTTAACTCATACATCCACGAGACCGTTCAGGTGGCTCAGATGGAGGGTGAGGTTAGCAATATCTATCCAAAGGTAGGTGAGCTTGTCGGCACAGGAAGCCCAATCATGACAATCAGCATTATGTCTGATATGTGGGGAACATTCAACGTGCGTGAAGACCACCTCAACGGCATGAAGGTAGGCGATAAGTTTACTGCTTTTGTCCCAGCCTTCAACAAGGAACTCCAGCTCCAGGTGTCAAGCATCAAGGATCAGGGTAGCTATGCCACATGGAAGGCTACCAAGAGCAATGGTCAGTATGATCTCAGAACTTTTGAGGTTAAGGCTCGTCCTACTGCCAAGTTCGATGGTTTGAGACCAGGAATGTCGTTGGTGATAAAAAAGTGACCAACCCAGTCCCTCCCCAAGGGAGGGTTCCTCCCCCCTTCCCCCCTCAAGGGGGAGTAGATACATTTTTCCAATCACAAGGGAATGTAATTAATTATATTGACAACATATAGCCCTTCCATTTGAGGGATTAGTACTATAAAACATCCTTTCCTTTGGGAAGGCTTGGTTAGGCTTTTTATGTTCCGCAATTTATATAACGTAATAACCCGAGAGATACACATCATATTCAAATATCCTATATATTTGATGTGCATGGTTGTCATGCCGTGTCTCTGCGCTATGTTCTTCACCACCCTGATGGAGAGCGGACAGCCTATGGATATGCCTGTCGGTGTGGTGGATAATGATAATACCACCACAACCCGAAAGCTGACACGTATGCTCGACTCGTTCCAGTCGTCTAAGGTGGTGGCACATTATCCATCCGTGGATGATGCCCGACACGCAATACAGACAGGCGAGATTTACGGTTTCATGTATTTCCCGAAGCACACCACAGACAATCTGCTTGCCTCACGACAGCCAAAGATTTCATTCTATTATAGCAATACATCACTTACGGCTGGTGCTCTCATCTTCAAGGATATGAAGACAATGGCATCGCTTGGCTCGGCAGGCGTAGGTCAGGCAACGCTTCAGGCAAAAGGTTTTCGACCAGAACTCATAATGCCAGTTCTTCAGCCAATTTCGGTTGATTTGCACATGATAGGTAATCCGTGGGTGAACTACAATATGTACCTATCAATGATGCTCATACCAGCATGTTTCCTGCTATTCATCTTCTTGCTCACACCATTCTGTTTCGGGACGGAATTGAAGTTTGGCAAGTCCAAGCAACTCATGGAGGCGGCAGGTGACAATAGTCTTATTGCGATTCTCGGAAAGCTGATACCTCACACCATTATTTTTTGCATCGTGATGGCAGGAATAATGACCTACCTGTTTGGTTATCTGCATTTCCCTGCACCTGGTGGTATTTGGAGAATTGCGTTGCTCGGTTTCCTCTCCGTCATTGGTGCACAGGGATTCGGCCTTACAATTTTCGGACTCATTCCTGCTCTCCGTATGAGTATGAGTATATGCTCTTTGATGGGTGTATTGAGTTTCTCAATGGTAGGAAGTGCCTTCCCTGTCTTTGCTATGGACGCTCCACTTCAAGCATTATCATGGCTCTTCCCACTACGCCATTATTACATAATCTATCAGTTGTGCGTATTCAATACATACCCACTCGCTGATGCCTTGCCACACATACTCTGTCTCGTAGGCTTCGCATTCATGCCATATATCTTGACAAAACGTATCGGTGATGCAATGAGGCATTATGATTATATAGAATAGCCCACCCAGTCCCTCCCCAAGGGAGGGGTCCTTCCCCCTCACCCCCTCAAGGGGGGGGAGTAGATACATCTTTCAAATAAAAAGGTAACGATAATAAATATTCCTTCCCATATCGGGATAGATACTATAAAACATCCTTCCCTTTGGGAAGGCTTGGTTAGGCTTTAAAGATGTCTTTAAAAGACCACATAAAAAACATAGCCGATATATGGTGGCAGGAAACAGTCGCCATATTCAAGGACTCAGGTGCGGTGCTCTTTTGCATTGTGCTCCCTTTGGCATATCCTATACTCTACTCATGGATTTACAACAATGAGGTGGCTCGTGAGGTGCCTGTCGTGGTTGTAGATGACTCTCATTCCGCACTCAGTCGTGAGTTCGTACAGAAAGTGGATGCCTCACCAGATGTCAGCGTAGCCTTCTATGCAGGCAGTATTCATGAGGCTCAGAGCTATATAGGTCATGGAGATGCGTATGGAATCCTGTATTTCCCACACAACTTTGCCACAACCGTAGGTCGCCATGAGCAGGCTCACGTCAGCGTCTATTGCGATATGAGTTATATGCTAACCTACAAGGCTATCTTCCAGACTGCCCAGAGCGTAAGTACACTTATGGGTGCTAAGATACAGGCGGTCAAGGGTGGAGCATACACCAACAGAGAGGCAGAAATAGCAGCCAAGCCACTTGATTTTGACGAGGTGCCAATATTCAATACCACATGCGGTTATGGTAACTTCGTGTTGCCTGGTGTACTCGTACTCATCATTCAACAGGCACTTCTGCTAAGTGTCGGACTTCTTTCTGGTACTCAACGCGAGAAGCACTACCCAATGGTGAAGCACGTTATAGATGCCTACTTTGGCAAGGGCATTGCCTTCCTCCTTATCTTCGCCGTAATGCTGGCATACTGTACGCTTGCAGTCCCACGAATGTTCGGCTTTGTGATGATGGTGCATTTCTCCGACTGGATGGTCTTCATGACACCATACCTCATAGCTTGCATAGCATTTGCCGTTGTAGGAAGTGAGATAATACCTTTCCGTGAGGCAGTTATGCTTACAGCCGTATGTACCTCCGTGCCATTCCTTTTCTTGTCTGGTATCTCTTGGCCACAGAGCGCAATACCAGGCTTCTGGCAAGGTATTTCCTACTGTCTGCCATCAACATTTGCCATTAGAGGTTTCGTCAGGATGAGTAGTATGGGAGCACGCATCGGTGATGTCCTCCCAGAGTTCAGAGCTTTGATAATACTTGCTATCATCTATAGCCTCGCTGCACTTGGAGTGATGTACAGGCGACACCTAATACACAAGTATTTTGAGAACCTTGCAGAAAAGCTAAAGAAAAGGCAAGAAGAAAACAACATATAAAAATTGTATCAGAAATTCATCATAAACCAAGATGGTGTCCTAAAGTTCGGACGAGTCTATCTGCACAAAGACCTGTTGAAGCATGGTGAGAAATGCATCTATGGTGGAGGTCTGTGGAAGATAGACGAAAGCCGAGGTGCAATAATGCTCTACGGACGCTCATTCGATTTCGGAGTACCTGATTTCGATTATGTCAGGCAAATAGACTGGTCGGGAGTCGGAGGTAATCCTCATCCCCTACTCTTCCTACCTAATTGGCCAGATGAGGATGTAGTAGAACCAGTTTATGCCCATAAATATTAAAGATGAAAGTATAAAGATTAATGTAGATAGCGACTTTTACCCCAAAATACTATCTACATTACACTTTACCCTTTACACTTTACACAAAAATATGAATACAATACTTATGACTCCCGACACCGCCATGCAGTTCATGGTATGGAGCTATTTCTATCACGACGTACTTCCAGAAAAGAACGTCAGTTATAGCAAGTGCAGTAAGTTCTCAGAAGAGGACGTAAAGCGACTTGACGAACTCAAGGATATGCTTTTCCAATGCTTTGAGGAGCAGTCCGTTTTCAATGCCTGCAAGCAGTTTCAGTTGGCAAAGGTAAGGCAAGAGCCATGCCCATTCCCACAAGAAACGCTCGATAATATGTTTGCACATGAAAAGAGATAGAAGGTTTGGAGGTTAGAAGGTTAGAGGTCAGCATCGCTAATAAGCTTTCTTGCCTGAAAACCTGCCCCCAAAAGCATTCCGACCTTAAAGCCTTAAAAACCTTTAAACCTTAAAACCTGTAAAAAATGAGTAATGTAAAATGTCTAATTCTTCTGCTTTGCGTTATATTGGCAGGATGCACAAAATATTCTGTAAAAGAGGATTTTGCATATCATTTCGTAAAGCCAATACCAGCAGACAAGTCCCCCCTTAAGGGGGATTTAGAGGGTCTGAATGTCACCGTACCCGCCCTATTCTCGTCCTCAGATTTCAACTGGAAGGACGGAACACTTGCTATGACCGTCTTTTCCATAGACTGCTATGATGCAAAGGCGATTGACCAAATGCAGATTGGCGACAGCATCCTTTTCAGAAATGATACAATCATCATAGATAACATCCAGAAAGACAAAATACTCACAATCAATGGAGGTATAGAGTATGGTGGCGTTTACCTTACCCAAAACGATAGCGACACCTACAGAGTTCAACTTATGGACGACCATCCACAATACTCCGAACTTGGTAAGGTACAGTTACCTATCAGCAAGAACCTTACCATAATTGACTGCGGAGATAATCCTACCGATCCATACGATACCATTCGCACAAATCATAAGCAATGGCTTGATAACGTAAAGGAGTACAAGCGCGATTTTTCAGAACTCAACACCAGAGTGAAGATAGAGAATGGAGTTATAACAAATATCTTAAGATTCTGGATTCCGTAATGAGAAAGCAATCAAGGGCAATGGATAGCGCATGGGCAACAGAAGTAATGCGCAAAGCCCCATATATAACCGTTAGTTTTATCGATGCGGAAGGCAAGGCATACGGTCTGCCCTTGTCTTTAGCAACCGATGACGACAAGCATTGGTATTTTCATGGTGCTCTTGAGGGCAAGAAACTCGATGCTATCAAGGCACACCCAGAAGTTTGTCTGTCAGCAGTCACTAAATGCGCTCCTACCATAGGCCCAAAGGACGGCAGTTTCACTCTTCAATACAAATCAGCCGTTGCTTTTGGCAAGGCAGAGATGATAGAAGATGATACAGAGAAAATCCATGCCCTTCGTATCATCTGCGAACGCTTCCTTCCACAGCACATGGACGCATTCGATACATCTATACAACGTTCTCTCTCACGAACCGCCGTTATCAGAATCACCCTCTCTGAGCCACCTACAGGTAAGCGCAAGCAATATGACTCTAATGGTAATGAGATGAAAGGGACGGAAAGCCATCCTACTTCTCAAACTTCGGCTTAACGCCCAACAACACATCCAGAACCACCTTTACACGTGCCAGTTTCTCTCTGAGTATTATCCGAAAGCTCTTCCTGTAAATGGGATAAAGGGCATTATAAGCAATGGCATTAACACCGAAATTCTCAGCAAGATACAAGGCACGAACATTATGAAACTCTTGCGAGATAATCGTCACACTATCCTTGCCAAACACATTCTTCGCCCTTACCACAGAATCCAACGTCCTAAAGCCTGCATAGTCAAGCACGAACCTATCCTTTGGCACACCAAGTGCCACAAGGTCCGCCATCATTGTTTCTGGTTCATTATAGTCTTTCTTACTGTTATCACCACTAATCAGAATCGTATCAATTTTGCCCTTGGAATACAGCTCATACGTAGCTTCAATGCGTCTTTGGTAATATTCATTATCCCTACCGAAAATAGTATATTTTGAAGTGCCAAGCAATAGCCCAACATTACGATGTGGCATCTTATTCACATCATCATAATGCCGCCCTTCAGCAACAGCCTCAACTCTCATATCGCAAAGCAAGACACAAGCTACAGCACTAACAACCAATACAATAGCCGTTAATGCCAACCTCCATTTCCATTCAAAGACAAAAGTCCAAATTCTTTTTAATAAGTTCTTCATATCATCTGCAAAAACACGTGATTGGAGAAGCTCTGAAAGAGCGACACCTCATAGCGAAGGGCGTAAGCCCTGGATATATAGACATTATTTAGGGCGTGAGGTCTGAACGTCGAAGAGGTCGGCGGCCGAAGGGAAAGCCAAGGACCGGCACCTATCATATTTATTAGGTGCCGCACCTACGGCGCTCACTAAAAAAACATCATCATAGGTAGCACTTACGTACTACCCTTTTAGGTATCGCTCTTTCAGAGCTAATTCGTCGAACTCACGTTATTTATAATTCCCTACCCCACTCCATCCTTCTTCAGCAGGCTCGCGATATGATTCTTCGAAATCTTCTTTAGTCGGAATAACAGAACGATAACCGCGAGCGTAAGAGTTCCTGCAATATCAGGAAGAACCGACTGAACCATCAGGAAACCGTCATACATGCCATGAGCCATAATAGGTGCACCTATGGCAAGGAGGAAGTATATCATTTTCTTGGCATAGTTCCTTGTAAAGTGTGCCAGAGAATAGAAATATCCCATGAGGATGGCAAAGAAGAAATGACCAGGAATGGCAAGCAAAGCACGTCCGATTCCAACACCCAACCATTCCTCATAGTTCTCAAACAGATACATAATATTCTCAATACCTGCAAAGCCCATTCCGATGCAGACGGCATACACTATCCCGTCAAAATGCTCATCAAAATACTTATTGTTATTCACCACAAGCCACAGCATCACCATCTTCATACACTCCTCAGGAATGGCTGCACCAAAGAAAGCATGTGCAAACTGTCCCATAACAGTAGTGCTCTCTTCAGAATACACCCCGATAGCACCAAAAGGAACGGACAACACCAGCGACAACGGAGCGGAAAGTACCCCGAAGAACACCGCCTTCACCAACTGCCAAGTAGGCTCAGGATTATTTTTATCCTTCCTGTAGATGAAATACAAGGCAATCATCACAGGCAGCAAAGCCGCCAAATATATCAAGAAATCATTACTAAGCATATTTTCACCTTAATATCATCTGCAAAAATACGAAAAACATATCACACCTACAAACATTTCGCTACATTATTTCTCAAATGCCTTTATTTTCCATACCTATGTGCGGTTAACAAGTATGTGCATATTGGTCTGCCACACCGTTTTGGATTTTTTACTACTACTTTTTCAACTAAGACACGCTAAATTTGCTCGTCTCGGAAAAAGTTTGTATTTTTGCACTCAGGAAACGAGACGTGCCCAAATTTTCCCCGAAAAGCCTTGAAAAGGCGAAATAACATAGGCGTGGGTGCAACCCACGTAACATCAGCTTCCATTTCCAAGAGCGCCGTAGGTGCGATATAATTTTATTTTATGCCATATTAGCAATTTTAAAGCATTGAGCCAAGATTTTCCATTTGGATATGTCTCATATACAAATATTTTTAACTTGAGAAGATAAAATAGAAAATATTTATTGGGATGTTCATCCCAATAAATGGAAAATGATCTTCAATAGACCTAAAATTGCCAATATGGCATAAAATTAATGTGTTACAGAAAAAAGCCTTACGGCTGAACGTTAATTAACGTGAGTTCGACGAATTTTCTGTTGCTGTCGCATAAAATTAATTAGGACATTAATTAGCCTTACGGCTTGAATTTTCATATATTTTTGTCCTAATTAATGTTTTAATTCACGTTTTAATTAATGTTTCAAAGCCAAGCGCAGCGTTTAATTTCATCAAATTCACGTTAAATCCGTTTCCCTTATTCTTTTTCTACAATATTCCTTGTGTTTAAAAGCCTCCCATTTATTTCCCATTTTTGTCGGCTGCGCCTTTTTTGCGTTTTAACTTAATTTACACTTCAAAATCAAGAATTCTCAGTTTTTATTTGTACTTTTGCACGACATTTCTATCATAAAACACAAATTACTATTTCATTATGAAGCATTTATCACGCTCTTTTATACTTCTCATGGCAATGTCAGGTATCTGCACATGCGCATCGGCTCAACTCACCCTCAAGGATAATGGCGGTTGGTTAGAAGCTGCATGGATGGAGTTCAACGGATTGTCATCCGAATATTCGCATTACAATGCCTACGTGTCTGCCAACGGAACTGACTGGAAGAAACTTGATGGCGAACTCATCCGCTCTTACGGCTCATACGGTCGTGTGGATGCACTCGGACTTGCCCATGGCTCTTACACCCTGAAGGTGGTGCCAGTAAAGGGATCTGTCGAAATCTCCGATGATGCCATAGTTTCATCCCCTCTCACGGTTAAGGCATACAACCGCGATGGATATGCCCACGACAACACAAGCGAGGGCATTGGTGCATATAATAATGACGGTACGCTTAAGGATGGTGCCCGTGTTATATATGTCACTAAGGATAATGCCAAGACCGTTTCCCTTGACATGAAAACAAACAACAAGGGCGGCACAACCACATGCACAGGCATTCAGAATATCCTTACAGCATACGAGAAAGGACAAGAGTCGCGCCCTCTCGCCATACGTTTCATCGGCACATTCACCAAGGATGATATGCCAGAACTCGGTAGCTCTGCCATCGGACTTCAGGTGAAGGGCAAGTCGCATGAAATGAACCTAACCCTTGAAGGCGTAGGAAATGACGCCACATTCTATGGCTTCGGAATACTGGTGCGTGCTTCTAAATCCGTGGAACTTCGCAACTTCGCCATTATGCTTCAACAAGAGGATGGTATCAGTTTCGATACAAAGAACGAGCATCTTTGGGGGCATAACCTCGATATTTTCTATGGTAAGAACAAGGGTGGCGACAAGTCAAAGGGCGATGGTTCCTTTGATGTCAAAGGAACGATGTATTCCACCGTCTCAGCAAATCATTTCTGGGACACGGGCAAATGCACGCTCAACTCTAACGGCGATGAGGTTGACTACATAACCTATCACCATAACTGGTACGACCACTCTGATTCCCGTCACCCTCGTGTGCGAATCTCAAAGCACCTGCACGTTTTCAATAACTATTATGACGGAAACTCAAAGTATGGCATAGGCGCAACCACAGGTTCAAGCATCTTTGCCGAGAACAACTATTTCCGCAACTGCGCTCATCCTATGCTCATTTCCCAACAGGGTTCTGACATTCACAATGGCGTAGGTGATTCAAAGGACACAAAAGGCTCTTTCTCTAATGAGACCGGTGGTATTATAAAGGCATACGGCAACTACATGACTGGCGAGACGAGCTTTGAGCCTTATGATGCCAACGATGCCACTTACAGCAAGCATTTCGATGCCTTCGTTGCCAAGACTCGCGATGAGGTCGTTCCTTCTACGGTTATCGCCCTCAAAGGCTCTACCGAGTATAGCAACTTCGACACATCCGAGGATTTCTACAAATACACCGCCGATGCAGCCAATGATGTTCCTGCCAATGTTACGGGAACCTATGGCGCTGGTCGTTGTCAGCAAGGTGACCTAAAGTTCACATTCGACAACGGCAAGGACGATGCTTCATCAGATATCAACACCGACCTCGAAACCGTACTCAAGAACTATAAATCGGACTTCGTAAAGATTATCGGCCTTGCTGAGAATTCTGAGGCATCTGCCATCGCTACCCCACTCCATCTTCAATCATCCACATCCAACGCCTATACCCTCAACGGTCAGCGTGCCACACTAAACACAAAAGGTGTCATTATCAAGGATGGCAAGAAAAGCCTGAATTGATACTATCTCCTCACACATCATACAAAAATCCAGAAAGAAATATATTTTTTGGAAATTTTCAGGACACTTGCTTTAGCTTGATGAGCCATAGCGAATAATTCGTGGCAATTTTCAGTAAAACAAAAAGCAGCTTGCTGCTAAAATATTATTCGTCGAGATTTGTCGCAGACCCACTGACCGCAGGGAGGTAACTCACGTTAATTAGGACATGAATTAAGACGTTAATTCAGACATTTATATTTTTCAGGACGCAGAAAAACAAGAATTAATGCGACATTAACGTGATATTATTCGCAAAGCTCATCAAGCTACGCAAGTCATGGTAATTAATGTTTTCACAAAGTGAGACATATGATATCGCATTAATACCACATTAATTTCGCATTAATTCTCCGCGTCTCTGCGCCTTTGCGTTTAAGAAAACATATAATTTTCTGGAATAAATTTTCTGGTCATCGTCGTTAATTTTCTTGAAAGCACCAGCACCGCAAGGTGCATTTTCGTGTCTTTTTATTTTTCATTTTTCACTTTTCATTTTTCATTCACTTCAGGTTCGCTTCTCCTTCGCTTCTAATTCGCTTCTAAACCGTTTCAGCTCCCTTTCATGGAATGGGACTTACAACTTTGCAACGGATTTACTACGGACTTGCGAAGACAATAGTCTTTGAATTTTGTCGCTCACTTTTTACATATAGAAAAATAGAATTTTCATACTACTCGTCAACTCGTCACCCGTAACGCTGTAAAGATTTGTGTCTTAGCAATTTACAGCGGTGATTCATTTCGTTTCACTCGTCACCCACTCATCACCCTCAAGTAGCATATCAATCTGATATAGAATGAGTTGCAAGGTTAATTCACTCGTCACCCTAAAAATGGGTGACGAGTGAAATGAGGGTAAATTGCGCGTATAATTACCACACATTCAATAAGATACACGGATTTTGGTGATGAGTTGGGTGACGAGTGGCATAGGGCGAACCAGCGCTGTAAGTCTCAATGATCCAACGACTTACAGCGTTATGGGTGACGAGTGACGAGTTTTTTCAAAACTCTTTTTCTGAAAGTAAAATTGTAATCTCCATATTGCAATTTCTGCATCTTTTGGGGTTCTTGTATCTGATATTCCTTCATTCAGTAAATTAAAGATACTAAAAAGAGCACCCTCGATGCTGAGAGTGCTCCTAATGTTTTAGAGGTTATCGCGATTCCAGAGGTTAGTCCTCATCCTCGTCGAAGAAGAGCATACCACCTTTAGCACATGTTTCATCACCATCGCCAACCTGGTCAGAACCAGTATCACCATCACTCACTGCTATCATTGACTTTACCCTTAACTGATGAAACTTCACCTCTGGTGTAAAATAAATTTTCTTTTCCATTTCTTTATTTTTTACCTATTGATTTTAATGTTATGATTCAAAATTAATTTTATTCAATATGATGATAAATTCCCGAAAAGCCTTGAAAAGGCGAAATAATATAGGCGTGGGTGCAACCCACGTAACATTAGTATCCATTCCCAAGAGCGCCGTAGGTGCGACATAATTACATATCATACTGAGAAACATTGAATTATACCGCCCTTACAGGGCTTGTAAATATGGTTTCTCAATATGGTAGCACTTCCGTACTACCCTATGATATGCCGTCCTTACAGGACTTGTAATCGCATTTCGAAATCTATCGACATCTATATTATTTTTTATCAAGAATTAGAGATTTAGAGATTTTTTTGAATTAATGCGAAAGAGAGAAGATTGCTACTTACGTAGCATTGGGAACTGTCGTGATTGGCGAGAGCGCAAGCGACATCTCAAATTTCTTCCCAAATTCATAAATTCATTTTCTCAAATTCTCTAATTCTTGATTAAATTATTTCATTTACTTCTTGACAACTTTCTTGCCATTGATGATATACATACCACGTGGGAGGTTGTCAACATCATTAACCTGACGACCATCGAGAGTGAATACCTTGCTGTTCCTTGGAGCAGAAGCATTGTCATCAAAAGTAGCGATGCCTGTTGTTTCTTCTTCCTCGCCATCAATAACAATCTCTATTGGACGAGCATCGTTTTCCAACTCATCACCATTAGCTGTACGACTCTTCACCTCCATATACCAACGATATTGATTGATGTTTTTATCATTTGGATAGTAACTGAAACCACCACTTACACCCATAGTATAACATCCCTTGATATTTGTGGTATCATAGATGCCGACAAGTGAATATTCATGTTTCGTTGTAGAGCAATTAACAGAACCATTAGCCGCAGCTTTAAGGGTCGTATTTGTTACCTCAAATGTCTTTTGACCAGATGATTTCGCTCTTACATAATATGGAATGTTTGCATAGAGGGTCTTACCTGCATAGAGTCTGCTAAATGTCATTCTCAGAGGTTCTCCATCCTCAATCTCACCATTATTGTTAACATCATGATAGCTAACCATATATAGTTCTGCAAAATCGAAGTCCTCAAGAAGTTCATCTGTTATCTCTATATCAAATGGAGCATAAAAACATTGCCATTTGCCAACAATTTTTTCAGGGAAATTGCGAGTATAGCTAACCTTCTCAACATCGAAATCCTCAGTATTCTTATAGGCAATTCCATCAGTAAGCTTAACCTCTCTTGGATATACATTTATATTGAAAACATATACGTCGCAGTTGTCGAGATCTGCTGTGACAGTAACAGTTTTGTAAGGCTCTTTTGTAGTATCATCATATACGAAAGTACCAGAACTTACATATCTGCTTATATGATCCGCAGCATAACCACGGAGTGTAGCTATAGATTCGTCTGACAAGCTCCATGATAATGCCTTTGTCGGTACAGTGAGCGTAGCCTGTTGACTGGTCTTCATATCAATATACTTTGACTCAAGCTTGCCCTCCTCAATATTAAATTCTTTCCACATATCCGTTGCACCATATAGTGAAGCCGTACCTCTTGGAACTATTAGCGTTATCTTGTCAGGATTTGGCGCAATACTATTATAGTCAGAATCAGTAGAAGGACATGTTTTTGCCGCACAAATAATACGCTTAAGGTTTGTACAGTTATAAAATGCATTACTTCCTACATAAGTCACAGTTGAAGGTATTGTAATTTCATTAAGATAAGAGTGCTTCGAGAAGTAATATTTAGGGATTGTATCTATACCTTCCGGAAGCTTTATCTTTTTCACATTTGAGAAAAAACGAAAAGCATACTCAGATATATAAGTCACTCCCTCTGGAATTTCCAATACATCTGTATCAGCATGAGCAACACCATTAATCAACAAAGGTTCCTTCCGTGCTGTACCATAATCACTGTCACCCCAAGTAAGACACTCAAGTTTCTCAATTTTACAGAATGCAGCGAGGTCTGTAGTATTCACGGTTGACAGATTTGAGCAGCCAAGGAATGGATAATCATGCCACCCAGTATTGGGGTATCCTGCGGTTTTAAAACCTGTTATCCCACCAATGTTCACACGGGTAAGAGCTGAGCAGTCTTTAAACGCACCCCAATAGACAATACCTGTATTATTGAGAGTGACGGTTTGCAATGCTGTACAGCCACAAAACGCATAAATGCCTACATTAGATACAGTTGAAGGTATTGTAACCTCCGTGAGATAGGTGTAACCAATAAAGTTATAAGGAGCGATTTCTGTCAGAGTTGACGGAAACTTTATCTTCGTCACATTGGAGAAATGCAAAGTATATGGTTTAATTTCTTTCACTCCCTCCGGAATCACTAATTCGATTGTAGATGAAAGACCAATGCCATTTATCCTCAGAGTCTTTTCCCCTGTCATGCCATATCCACTACCTGTAAGATACTTAGCACCTTCTACGGAACAAAATTTAGCGAGGTCTGTAACATTAACGATTGCGAGTTTGGAACAGCCTGAGAATGAGCAAGCATCATCTATATTATAATTACCACCTTTAAACTCCGTCACTCCAGAACCGACATTAACACGGATAAGTGCAGAGCAGTCCTTAAAAGCATAATAGTCTATATAACCATTATTATTGAGGGTGACTTCTGTAACATTGTCACAATCTGCAAATGCATAGCTTCCGATATTTGTAATATTTTCTTTTACTACTATCTTCCAGAAAGAGCTTTTCTGGTCATACCAATCTGCATCAGAGCTTGGAGTGGTATATTCGCCCTTACCCATAACATACAGAGTGCCGTCAGAGATATAAGTTTTTACAGGGCCGTAGGTCTCTCCGTCGAATGTCCAACCAGAGCCAATCATGCTTGTAAAATTCTTGAAAACATTGGTTTCTCCATTGGCAGCAACAACGCCCTCCTCTGCAACTCCTGTAAATGATGTTGCAGACCAACTTAAAGATGCCTGTGAAGTATCGAAATAAATAAAGTTGAGCGAAGTACGCGCAAATGAATATTGTCCGAAATACAAGCTGTTGGCATGGAACGTGACTGACTCAAGATTCTTTGTAGCATAGAAAGCTCCAGATCCTATAGATGTTATGGTTGAAGGAATATCAATATGAGTAGCTGTATTTGTAACAGGATAGAGACGGATAGATGTCATTGCCGCATTATACAAAGCACCATCCTCGCCTACCACGAAACTCTCATTGCCACTCTCCACGGTGATTGTCTCCAAAGAAGCAAAGCCTTCCTTACCTACACCGTTATCTGAATATCCACATAATTCATTAGATTCAATAACTGATACATTCCTATTGATTTCAAGGCTTTTGTATTTCCAGCAGTTCACTCTCCAAGGATGATATTCAGGACTGTCAGTATTATACACAGCTCCACTTGCTGCATAGTTAACCCTTGCACCTGGATTCTGACCATAGATAAAGAGCTTATCGCCACTTGCATTCTCTGCTACCCATGCCTTACGGGTACATTGCTCTCCGTGGGTATAGTATTCCCAGCCCTCTGGAACATTAGCATAGCTTGTGCCTGTGCCAGATTTCTCAATGATCTTACCTGCTGCTGCGACATTAGAGAATGCTATGCCCGTATTAGCATTACAACGACCATCATAATGAATGAGAGCGAGGGAACGACAATTTGAGAATGCATCTGTACCAATAGAAGTTACAGATGAAGGAATATATATTTCTTTAAGATTACTACAATATTTAAATGCTTCTTGACCTATTGACACACAGTTTTCTGGGATAGTAACAGAAGTGATACTTTCAGCTTTAACGAATGTTCTTCTACCTATCTTCGTAATGCGTGAGTCAATATTTAACTCCGTAATCATCGAATTATAATTCGTTGTTACTCCATATGCAGATTGACATTTTGCCCATGGCATATCCTTTAGACCACTGTAATCTGGCATATCACCATAACCCGTGATATTCAGGGTATAACTATCTGTGCCTGTTTGTTCAACAGACCATGTAATAGTAGAGGTAAGATCACCACTTGCCACTACTTCTTGTCCCCATGCGTTCTGCCCTATAATCAGCAACAGAAACAGCATGACTGAATTCAATAAGTGTTTCATTTGATTGTTGTTAATAAAATTTGTTGTTTCGATTAAGTTTTACTTATGCCATAGTTGCAAATCGAAGGAAATACAGTTGATGCAAATTGTATGATGGAAATAATACAATTACCACAATCACACTATTTTATACCATCCTTCATCTATCATGACTGAGCGCAAAATTACGCAAAAAAGTTGAACAAAAAAACAATTTTGCACTTTTCTTCGTTTTCTGTGCAATAATTGTCGTTTTTACACGGAAAAATTACAAAAATTAACGATAAATTGACAGATTGAGTAAAAAAAAAGAAAACGAAAGATGAATGTAAGGAAATGCACCTTGCGGTGCTGGGGCTTTTAAGAAAATTAGCGACGATGACCAGAAAATTTGTTCCAGAAAATTATTTTTTTTTTCAAACGCAAAGGCGCAGAGACGCGGAGATAAATTTTGAACACGGAAAACGCAAAAAGACACGAAAAATACTCTGGCAGCAAGCTGCTTTTAACTGACAATAATTGCCAATCTACGCAATCTTAATCCAATCTTTATTTTTATCAAGAATTAGAGAGATTTGTCGAAGACCCACTGACCGCAGGGAAGTAATTATAGATTTTTTCTTTTGAATTTTTGAGAATTTGAGAAATGACGCTTACGCTTCTGTCAATCACGACTTTTCCTAATGCTACGCAAGTAGCAATTCTTCTCTTTTTCTCATTAATTCAAGGATCTCAAATTCTCTAATTCTTGACATATTTTTATGGGAAAAGATTGCGTAGATTGGGAACTTGCTTTAGCTTGTTGAGCTTTAGCGAAAAATTATTGTCAGTTCAAGCACCGCAAGGTGCGAAATCGTTGAACACACGTTAAATTGCAGAGATAGATATGGTTTTAAGCTCTGAAACTATGGAAATAAATAATTTCAACAAAAAAACGTGATAAAGTTTCCTTTTTTGGATAAAATAAACTATCTTTGCACTTGCAAAATAAAACGTGCGCCAGCCTAAGTTGGCACTCAAAGGCCAAAGACTAATATCTTAGCCTTGAATCTATAAACTAACTTTTATTATTTTTACCCCCATGAACAAGAAACAAGTTGCACTATTCCTATTCCTAACCATATTTGGGTGGGTAAGCATATACGCACAGGATAAGCGAGTGACCGAGGGAAAGGATTTCTCATATCTATATAAGAACCTGCCTATCCCTTTGGAGAAGCCTATGCTGCCTAAGATTCCGGACAGATACGTGAAACTGACTGCGTATGGTGCGGTTTGCGACGGTATCACTCTTTGCACAGATGCTTTCGCTAAGGCTATTGCTGATCTTAGTAGGAGAGGTGGCGGACATCTTATCGTGGAGGATGGTATATGGCTTACTGGTCCGGTGATGCTCCAGAGCAACATAGACATTAACCTTAGTCGTAATGCCATAGTGAAGATGACTCCTGACAAGAGCAAGCATAAGAATACCACAAATAAGACGAGTAAGATTGTGGTGCCTGCATTCTATGCCAAGAATGCGCACGACATAAGCATTACAGGACTTGGTGCCATTGATGGTAGTGGTGCCTATTGGCGTCCTGTGAAGAAGAGTAAGGTAAGTTCTACTGAGTGGAAACAATATACTCAGATGGGTGGTATCATCAGCGCTAAGGGTGATATTTGGTACCCTTACAATCTGAAGAATGCTCCTTCGCTTACTGACTCACCTGAAGAGGAGGCTAATGCACGTGCCGACCTTATCAGATTTGAGCATTGCGAGCGCGTGCTGTTTCAGGATATTACCGTACAGAACTCGCCACGTTTCCATGTTCACCCTTGCTACTGCAAGGATGTAAGCGTGCTCGGCGTAACGGTTCGTTGTCCTTGGAATGCCCAGAATGGTGATGCCATTGATCTTAGCAACTGCAACAGGTGTCTTATAACGGAGTGTACCATTGATGCTGGTGATGATGGAATATGCCTAAAGAGTGGATCGGGCAAGAATGGTGTTCTTGCTGGTCCTTGTAAGGATATTCTTGTTGAGGATAATACCGTGATTCATGCTCATGGTGGTTTCGTGATAGGTTCTGATGCAAGTGGTGGTGTGCAGAATGTGGTGGTTAGGAATAACCGCTTCATGGGTACAGATACTGGTTTGCGCTTCAAGACGAGCTATGGTCGTGGTGGTGCTACTGCCAACATCTATATCTCGAACATCGTAATGACTGATATTAGAGATCAGGCAATTGTGTTTGAGGCTTCATACTCGAATAAGCAGGTAGGACAGGAGGACAAGCACGTTGGTGCTACCGACTTCGCCCCGGACTTTAAGGACATTCATATAGAAAAGGTGACCTGTCGCGGTTGCAAGACTGGTATTCTTGCCAAGGGTGATGAAGGTCTGATTCATGATATTGATATTAAGAACTCAGTTATCTTCTATATCAAACAGCCTACGGATATACAGAAGACCTGCAAGCTCGATGTGTCTAACGTGACGTTCAAGACGTTTGAACTTGATATGTGGTAAAGCCCACCCAGGCCCTCCCAAAGGGAGGGATGCGATATGCAAACATTCTTTTTGGGGAAAGTGTATAATAACGTGAGTTACCTCCCTGCGGTCAGTGGGTCTGCGACAAATCTCGACGAATACGCACCGTTGGTGCTTAAACTGACAATAATTACCAATCTTACCAATCTTTGCCCAATAAAAATTGTAAATTATGGAAAAAGATTGCGTAGATTGGTAATTATTGTCAGTTAAAAGCAGCTTGCTGCCAGACAATTACAATTGGTCTAACTGGCGTATAATACATCCTTCCCTTGGGGAAGGCTTGGTTAGGCTTTACATCACTCCTATCCAACGGAGGATGTCATTGAGATTGGCTACAATCATAAGGAGGAGAAGGAAGCCCATGCCTATGTTCTGGGCTATCTGCATGAACTTCAGACTTGGTTGCTTGCGAGTGATGACCTCAACAAGCAAGAAGAGGATATGACCACCGTCAAGTCCTGGAATAGGAATGATATTCATAAAGGCAAGAATGATGCTGAGGAAAGCTGTCATCTTCCAGAAAATCATCCAGTCCCAATGGTCTGGGAACATACTGCCCATTGCACCAAAGCCTCCAAGACTCTTTGCACCTTCCTTGGTTGCAACATACTTGAGGTCGCTAACGTAGCCACTAAGCACGTCTATGCCATAGGATGGGCCTTTCTTGAGACTTGACATAAAGTCGTAGTCATCATGGTGAGGCTCATAGAAATTATCAAGCCTTGCCCTTAACACTCCTATCTGCAAATGATCCTCGACACAATTAAATACTACCTGAGCCGTGTCCATAGAACCATCGGTTTTCTTCCAAACGATATTATTAGTTAGGGTAGCGATGCTATCTCTTGAAGTCTTTGCATCAGTAAGGGCATCTGACATTCTGCTCACCTCATAGTTGAAGGTAGTCCAAGTATCTATTTTCTTACTGCCAAGCTTAACGATTGTGTCACCCTTACGCATTCCTGCCTTATATGCAGGAGAGCTTACATCAACGCTATCAATAAGAGCAGGGATATAAGGCATACAGAACATAGGTTCTGCCTTCAGCATATTGAGAAGGTTGAGATCGCCGTTGAGAGGTACAAGTACCTCACGATTGTTACGAAGTACAATTACCTCGTGCGCCTTTGAGATGTCACGCATCAGGTTGCCTGAGAAATCCTTGAACTCGCCAAGGTCAGAGCGCAGAAGGATGTCGTGATCCTGGAAGCCGAGAGCCTTAGCTTCATCATTGAACTTCATGCCCATAGTCATATCCTTAACGGCATAATACTCATCACCCCATGTGTAGAACACGGCAGAATAGATGATGAGGGCGAGGAAGAAGTTCACCATAACACCACCTGCCATAATGAGGAGTCGTTGATAAGCTTTTTTGCTACGGAATTCCCAAGGCTTTGCAGGAGCAGAGAGTTTCTCGGCAGTCTGTGTCTCGTCGATCATACCGTCGATCTGGCAATATCCGCCAAGTGGCAACCAACCGATACCGTACTCTGTACCAACCTTATCGTTGTACTTCTTGTTACCAACATTCTTTGTTACTATCTTATCCTTATTTCCTGTGATAGAATAGTAGAAATTCTTTATCTGCTGACAGAAATTAACGCTCTCGTCATCGCGTTCGGTTACGAGTTCCTTACCACGTAGCTTACGCCACCAGTTATCGTATGAACTCCAGAGGTGGAATTTCCAGTTAGCGAAGACATAAAAGCGCGACACACGTGTGCCGAACATTTTAGCGAATGTGAAATGCCCACCCTCATGAAGAAACACGAGAATGGTGATAGCAAGAATAAACTGTGCTGCTCTTATCAGAAAAGATTCCATTTTTTGAAAAAAATCGGCCTCTCCCCCCGCCCTCCCCCGTAGGGAGGGAGCCGGAAGGGCACACCAATTAATAATGTATAATTAATAATGAATATTTCTAAATCAACAAGCCTGTCGCGCACCGGCTCCCTCCCTACGGGGGAGGGCGGGGGGAGAGGCCATTTTACTTAATCATCTCCTCCGCAATCCTCCTTGCCTCCTTGTCTGAAGCAAAGTAATCTTCGAGTGTTGGAGTCTTGATGACTGTTGCCTTATCGAGAGTCTTGGCTATGATTTCGCCCATATCGAGGAAACCGCAGCGTCCCTGACGGAATGCGAGATTAACGACCTCATTAGCGGCATTTACCACACAAGCAGCATTACCACCACGACGTATAGCCTCGTAGGCAAGAGCAAGGCATTGGAACTTCTCCATGTCAGGCTCGAAGAACTCCAAAGGCTGGGCAAAGAGATTCAGTCGTTCACCAGTCATTGTCAGTCGCTCTGGGAAAGTGAAGGCGTACTGGATAGGCAGACGCATATCAGGAACGCCAAGCTGAGCCTTTACGGCACCATCACGATACTGCACGGCAGAGTGTACGATGCTCTGTGGATGTACGAGCACCTGTATCCTATCAGCATCAACGCCGAATAGCCACTTAGCTTCGATAACCTCAAAGCCCTTATTCATCATAGAAGCAGAGTCGATAGTTATCTTTGCGCCCATATCCCATGTAGGATGCTTGAGGGCATCGGCAGCGGTTACGGTCTTCATCTGTTCAAGGGTGAACTTACGGAAAGGACCACCAGAAGCCGTGAGAAGGATTTTCTCTATCTCATTCTCATGGTCGCCCACGAGGCTCTGGAAAATTGCCGAATGTTCAGAATCGACAGGGAGGATTGGCGCATGATACTTCTCTGCAAGTCCCATGACGAGTTCACCAGCCACAACGAGGGTTTCCTTGTTGGCAAGGCAAATCTTCTTGCGAGCCTTGACGGCATGGATTGTCGGATCAAGGCCAGCGAAACCAACCATAGCGGTGAGCACCATATCAATAGGTTCTGCCTCAACCACATCACATAGAGCCTGAGCACCTGCATAAACCTTGATGTTAGGACAATCGGCAAGCAATTCCTTCAACTGCTCGTACTTATCCTCATTGGCAATAACCACGGCAGCAGGGCGGAACTTACGAGCCTGTTCGGCAAGCAGTTCTACCTTATTATTAGCGGTGAGACAGTAAGCCTCGAAACGCTCACTATGCTCTTCTATGACTTCAAGGGCCTGAGTACCGATAGAGCCAGTACTACCCAGAATACATATTTGTTGTTTTTTCATTTTTAAATTTTTGTTGTCAAAGGACGAAGGTCAAAGGACTGAAGGGAATAAAGTAGGAAAGAATAAGGAATAAGGTTTGATACTAATAAACCCTCATCCTTCATCTATCAACCCTCATCCAATAAAGACCTTAGCCCTTAGTCCTCTATAGGTCAAGTATTCCGTCAGGAATATCAAGGGTGATTGTTCGAGCTTGTTGGTCAACATCAACTATCAGTTCCTCTGAGGCAGGTATGAGCCTTCCGTCCTCAAGTTCGAACATAATGTTGATGGTCTGCTCATCAACGTATGCAATAGTGCCTACGGGCTTACCAGAGTTATCATCAATGAGAGTATAGCCAACAAGGGCAGAATATGAAAGCTCGGCATCCTCATCCTGCTCGGCCAGTTCACGAGGGAAATACACCTCTACGCCAGTAAGTTCACGGGCACGTTCCTGAGTATCAACGCCCTCGAACTTCACCAAGGCAACACTATCACTCTTGAAGCGATACTCCTCCATGAAGAAAGGCACGAAGATTCCATCAAGCTTCAGCACGAGGTATTCAGCATCCACACGATCGAAGACATCATCATCAATCTGGATACTGAGCTCACCCTTAACGCCATGAGCTTTGCCGATGACTCCAATCTTATAGACAGACCCACCCCCTGCCCCCTCCCATAAAGGGAGGGGAGTAGTTACTTTTGAACCCGAATGGGTGGCTGTATCTTTATTATTACATTCTTTTCCCATAAAGGAAATTTTATTTTCTCCTATAGTATTTACTCCCCTCCCTTTATAGGGAAGTCCGATGTTGATAACATCGGAGTATGTGTAAAGGTAAGGGGGTGGGTCTATACCCTCGTTATCTTTGCTCCAAGTGCATTAAGTCTTGATTCTATATTCTCGTAGCCACGGTCAATCTGCGCGATGTTATTGATCTGCGATGTTCCGTCGGCACTAAGGGCTGCGATGAGAAGTGCAATACCTGCTCGAATATCAGGACTTGACATTCTGCCTGCACGAAGTCGGAGTTGATGGTCATGCCCAACAACCACGGCACGATGAGGGTCGCAGAGGATAATCTGCGCTCCCATATCAATGAGCTTATCCACGAAGAACAGACGGCTCTCGAACATCTTTTGATGGAAGAGCACACTACCCTTTGCCTGTGTAGCTACCACGAGAAGCACACTGAGAAGGTCAGGAGTGAGTCCTGGCCACGGAGCATCAGCAAGTGTCATTATCGTGCCATCAATGAAAGAATCTATCTCGTAGTGGTCGTGGTGAGGAATTACGAGGTCATCACCATCCACCTCTATCTGAATGCCGAGACGACGGAAAGCGTCTGGAATGATACCGAGATTTTCCACAGAGGCGTCCTTGATCCTGATGCCATCGCCCACCATTGCTGCCATCGCTATGAATGAACCAACCTCAATCATATCAGGAAGAAGCTTATGCTCAGTACCGCCAAGAGCCTTCACGCCCTCGATAGTAAGGAGATTAGAGGCAATACCCGAAATCTTTGCTCCCATACGGTTGAGCATGTGGCAGAGTTGCTGAATATATGGCTCACAAGCTGCATTATAGATGGTTGTAGTGCCTTCTGCAAATACTGAAGCCATGATGATATTCGCAGTACCTGTAACGGAAGCCTCATCAAGAAGCATATAGCAGCCCTTTAGCCTCTCTGCCCTGAGTTCATAGACATCACGCCCTACCACACGACTATATGTTGCGCCAAGCTTATGGAATCCGAGGAAATGGGTGTCAAGACGACGACGACCTATCTTGTCACCACCTGGCTTTGCTACGGTAGCATGACCGAAACGACCAAGCAGCGGACCAATCATAAGCACAGAACCACGGAGGGCAGCACACTTCTGCACGAATTCATCACTACTAAGATAGTCGAGGTTGAGCTCGTCTGCCTTGAAGCTGTACTCTCCCACTCCGAGCTTACGAACCTTTACGCCGATATCCATCAGCAACTTGATAAGGTTGTTGACATCGAGGATATCAGGGATATTCTTTATCACTACCTCCTCGTCCGTGAGAAGAGTGGCACAGATTACCTCAAGCGCCTCGTTCTTGGCTCCTTGCGGAACGATGGTACCACGAAGCGGATGCCCGCCTTCAATAAGGAATGCCTCCATATAGTGCTACTTTTTCTTTTGTTTCTTCTGTTTAGCCTGCTGGGCAATAGACAGCACGTCGATTTTGTCAAAGCGGAAACTATCCAAATCCAACTGGATTACACCGTCCGTGAAACGGGCAAGGTCGTCAGCCACCTTCTCGTCATCGCCATTGCCATGTCCCCAGAGCAGAAGACAACGCTTCATCTGGTTGGCGGTCATGCGAACGAGGGTATCGCGCTCTTCACCTGGCTCCATTGTCTTGAGGGTATCAAACAACTCAAACAATGCCCTGCCATAGTGACGAACAGGAATACGGGTGTTAGGATAAGCCACAGGTTCTGGCTTTGAAGCCATCTGTTCGGCAGTCGTTATCTCCACAGGATAGTCAATGTCCAGTTTGAAGTCGCTCATCAATGCCAGATGGTCCCAAAGAGTCTGCATACGGTCGTTGATGTTCTGCTCGCTCGGATTCATCTTGCGCATTGTGTCGATGATTGCCTCAGCACACACCTGTCGCTCTTCCCTATCAGGAATAGTGACACAGTAATCTACCATCTGCTGAATCTCACGACCATACTCGTTGAGCTTGATCCTTTCACGCTGGGTATTATAGTCAAGTCCTTCGATATTCATATATTTCAATTAACAATTAACATGTAACAATTAACATGCCTTTCGCGTTCCGGCTCCCTCCCTACGGGGGAGGGCGGGGGGAGAGGCCTTGCTTTTACAACAACTTCTTCGGCAACTTTGCCACATAGTCCTTCAGATATGAAGGTGTGAAGTATGCCACATCCTCAAACTTGCCATCGTTGAATTTTCTTTCAGCCAAAGGCATCATATATTTTGCCAATGGGTTGATGTCCTCAATGAGATGTGCATTAGGATGATTGATAGTCTCCATACACTTTGCCGCTCCGTTTCCGAAGAAATAGACAGGCTGCTTGTCGAGATATTCCTTATAGGTCTCGGCAGTCACTATGTCTGCCCCAATCTCACGGACAGGCTTCAAGGCACGACTCCACAAACCGGCATAGACCTCCATTCTGCGGGCATCGAGCATCGGACAAAGTAATGGCTCCGGCTCTTCGGCTGCCAGTTCCCTAAGCAGAACAGGCACGCACATCAGCTCAAGCGTTGGGATTGAGATAAGCTTCGCATCACGACCGTAACAGATGCCTTTTGCCATAGACACACCGATTCTCAGACCTGTGTAAGAACCAGGTCCGGCACTCACCGCAACGGCATCAAGCGGAATGAGGCTCTGGTCAATGAAACTGAGTGCTTCATCAACATATACGCCGAGTTGTCACACATTTGTGCTCGTTTCTATATGTAAAATGCACGACATTTTCGCTTTGTTTTAAAAATAATGTGCAAATATACTCATTTTTCCCGTATTTTTTTGTACTTTTGCAGAAATTTAACGAAAAAGTAATCAAATGATACTCTCAATGACCGGCTATGGCAAAGCAATAGCCACTTTTCAAGACAAAAAAATCAATGTTGAGATAAAATCTCTCAACAGTAAGGCACTCGACCTTTCAACTCGCATCGCCCCACTCTATCGTGAGAAAGAAATGGAAATGCGACAGATGATTCAACAGAAAGTGATCCGCGGAAAAGTGGATTTCTCTATTTGGATTGAAAAGGACGAGGTGGCTGATGCAGCATCTATCAATATCGAACTCGCGAAGAACTACTACCAGCAACTCACAGCACTTGCCAGCAGCAACAACGAGGCTACTCCTTCAATGACCGAGATGATGCCTATCATCTTGCGGATGCCTGACATCCTCGTTAAGCAGGATCAGACAGAAATCCTTTCCGAGGAGGAATGGACTGTTGCTCGTCAGGCTATCGACTCTGCGCTCGACGCTCTCGTTGATTTCCGTCGTCAGGAAGGTGAGGCTCTCGCAAAGAAATTCGGCGAGAAGATTGACAATATCGAGGCTCTGCTGAAGAGCATCGAGCCATACGAGAACTCTCGTGTG
>CACYXI010000017.1 GCA_902778265.1 uncultured Bacteroidales bacterium
GCTTCGAAAAAAGTATCCCTCATTCGAGAGCGACTACGAGAAGTTTCTTGAAGAACTGGAGAAAAATCCTTTTTCTGGCGAGTCACTAGGTCTGCATACCTATAAGTATCGTATGGCCATTGCCTCGAAGGGTAAGGGAAAGAGTGGCGGCGCACGTGTGATTACCTATAATGTTCAGCAGAAGGCTGATGACGAAGTGCTCATAACGCTGATGGCCATTTACGACAAATCTGATATTGAAAATGTTTCAGACAACTACCTACGCAGCCTTGTACAAGAGATAGAAGGAAAAGAAAGCTGAACGAGCGCGAATCATTCATATATGCAGAAAAAGTTCTAAAATAGAAGGAAATAGAAAATACTTTAAACAATCTTTACATTTTATATTAAAACATACACTTATGGCAACTACAACATATTCTGGTAAGATTTCAACATTAGATGCCCTGTGGGCATTATATCAATCCCAGTCAAAGCTTGTTCGTGATGCTTTTCGGATGCGTGTCCTTGCTGAAAAGACATCAAAAAAAGATGTGGAAGTAAATCAACCTTATGAGCAGCAATTGCCAGACGAAGTCCGCAAGTCTGTATCCAAGATAGCAATTTCAATCAAGAAAAGTGCAGACGAAGTTCGTCAAGCGGCACTCAACAATACCCATATTGGTCGCCGTGCAGAGGATTTTCTTAATGAGTTGAATGGAGTGGTGAATGTGGTGAAATGAATCGATGGATAGAGACAAATAGTTGACACTGAATAGTCTTTGTATGAAGTACCTGTTTATAGATGCTAAGAACCGCGTTTCGTTCGACGATGACAATCACTACCTTAATGGTAGTGCAATGCTTAATGAGAAAGGGGAAAACACGGCAGAACTTGCCAAGAAACTGGCTCATTCAAAAGTTGCAGAGACCATCATTAACTTCTCGAATGCTTTCAAGAATGTAGCCGTACTAACGGCTGCAGGTACTTCAATGGATAACGGTGCCAACCGAGGAAAAACGCGTGATGGACTTTGGACGTTTTGTGAAGAGGAAATCAATGCCATTTATGATGTATTGAAAGATAAAGGTGATACACTCAAGACCAATTTGGACAAGACAAAGGAAGATCATAACATAGAGGATTTCCTATCAATCGTTGTTATCTACGAGAAACTCAATGGAGAAATAAAAGACGAGCACGACGATTCTATCAGACAAAAGCTTCAAAAGAAGATAGCTAAAGCTTGCCGACTTACCCTTGATGAGACCAATCGCCACCATAGCGATTTTTTACGTAAACTTACAGCTCGCAAACCGAGCGACCCCCGCGTACAACTGTACACCACCAACTATGATACGCTTTTTGAGCAGGCAGCGATGAAGGCTGGCTTAACAGTGATAGACGGGTTCACGTTTTCCCATCCGAGAGTCTTCAGCGGTGTTAACTTCGACTACGATATTGTCTATCGGGAACGTTCCCGCATCAAGCCCGATGAGAGTTTTATCCCCAATGTGTTTCAGCTTTATAAGATTCACGGAAGTGTTGATTGGCAGAAGGAATCAGATGAAAGAATAGTCCAAAAAGAAAACGTTGAGAATCCTTGCATCATTTACCCTGCGAGCGACAAGTATGAAAGTTCCTACGAACAACCTTATATTGAACTTATTGCACATTTCCAGCAAACCCTTCGCAAGGAAGGAACACTCTTGATTGTGATTGGTTTTGGCTTCAAGGACAAGCACATTCAGGGCATTATTAAAGAGGCGGTGAGTCAAAATGCTCATTTTCACCTGCTCATAGTTTGTTATGGTACGGATAAAGATGGTAATGAAACGGGAATCCAACAAAACTATGCCCCTGAATTCATCTATGACGACTTGACAGTTCCGTCCAATGTAACCATATTGTTCTCAACCTTCAAGGACTTTGTAGAGGCATACCCTCTTAATCAGTCGTATTCAGAAACCGTCAACCCTCCCTATGCTGCCATTTGACCATCATAAGTTTCTTGGTTATGTAGCCGAAGTAACTCCTGGTTACATTCGTGTGCAGATGCCATCTGCTTTGCATCTTACCAGCTTCTATCACCAGGGAGAAGTATATACAGGTGGTAACGTAGGATGTTTTGTAGTAGTTGAAGGGCCTGAATATGGCTTTTTGGGCCGACTGTTTGAACTGACATTGACTCAGGTTGAACGACAGGCCATCACCGAGCAAAACCTACAGCAGTCAGAACAGACGTTTCACCCAGTGGCAAAGGTTGAGTTGTTGGCACTCTTTTCGGTCTATGCTCCTGAGAAGATAGTTAAGACAGTCTCACGTTATCCTGCAATAGGTGCAAAGGTGTTTTCTTGTTCTAACGAGCAGATTGGACATTATATTTCTACATTCGGATTACAAGATATCAACATTGGGCACACTCCGTTTGTGCCTCTTGGTAAGCTTACATCCAATGGGCAGGAATGTCAAGTTTCTCTTGACTCCCTATTTGGACGTCATTGTGCAGTTCTTGGCACCACTGGAGGCGGCAAGAGTTGGACTGTGGCCAAGCTGATTGAACTATACACCCAATATACTCAGAACAAATGCATTCTGATTGATGCCACAGGGGAGTATAGCAGCATCAGTGACCAGATGGAGAACATCGAAATGGGTACGGGCGAATACATTTTCGATTATAAGAACCTGACGGTCGACGAAATGTTTTACCTGCTCCACCCATCTGCCAAAGTGCAGGTACCTAAGCTTATGGAGGCAATCCGTTCTCTAAAGATGGCAGAGATAGATGTAAACGAGACCTTGAAAGGCTACTACGCAAAAGATTCAAACGATCCCACTAAAGTAATAAGAGGTAACCTATATAAATCGGGTAATCCCAAACGGCCTCTTCAAGTATTCTATTATAAGCATATCACAGAAATAGAGGACCGTTCCTGTCGTTTCAATTTCAATATGCTGGCAAGCCAGATTACGCTGGAGTGCATCTGGGATACTGATTCTAAGATTCCCAATAATTTTGGAGGCAGGAACGAAAATGATGTATCAAACTGTGTTAGTCTCATTTCACGAGTTAACAACATCTCATCAACGGGTGAGTATAATCAGATATTCGGATTTAATAAGGAGAAACTGGAAGGAGAGTCGAAAGACCTTACGACGGTTATAGATGAATTCTTGGCTGGAGACAAAAGTTGTTTGAGAATTGACTTTTCCCAAGTCAGTTTCGATTATCAGGTTCGCGAGATTCTGGTGAATGCCATCGGTAAGTTTATGCTCTATAAGGCACGAGATCAAAAGTTCAAGTCTTCACCAGTGGTGATTTTTATTGATGAGGCTCACCAATTCCTCAACAAAGCCATTGCTGATGAGTATTTTGCAGCCAAACCACTCGATGCGTTCGAGCAGATTTCCAAGGAAGCCAGAAAATATGGTTTGTTCTTGTGCATCGCCACCCAGATGCCTCGTGACATACCTTTAGGTACTCTCAGCCAGATGGGAACATTCATAGTACATCGTCTCATCAACGAACAGGACAAAAAAGCTGTTGAGAGTGCCGCATCCTCAGCAAATCGCAATAGCCTTGCTTATCTTCCCATACTGGGCGAAGGTGAGGCCTTGATGGTTGGTGTAGATTTTCCTATGCCATTGACGCTAAAGATCAATGCGCCCGTTAACAAACCGAACTCAAATACGCCAAAATTCACAAAAAGATAGTTTACTAAGTTGCAAATTCATAAACAATGATATTAGATTTCAAAGAAATACCACAAGCAAATCGTGGTAGCGGATTGCAAGATACGTTTGAACTATTCACGAGAGATTTCTTACAATATCTTGGCTACCGTATTGTGGCCGATCCAGATAGAGGGGCTGATGGGAAAAAGGACCTGATAGTTGATGAGGTCATTCCGGGCATCACTTCTGAATACACAATACGTTGGCTAGTCAGCTGCAAGCATTTTGCTCACAGTGGAAATTCAGTAAAAGATACAGATGAACCCAACATTACAGAACGCTTGAATCAGCACGGATGCCAAGGCTTTATGGGAGTGTATTCAACCCTCCAATCAACCTCCTTAAGCGGAATTCTTTCTGGAGTGAGAAACAAGGCAATTTATGACCACGAGAAGATAGAAGGATTGCTTCTTCGCGACAATGAAGGGCAGCATCTTGCGTCACGTTATTTCCCGAAATCATTTGCTAGTTTTCGCATAGAGAATCCTGTCCCGGCAGAGCTGTTTTCGGATGAAAAGTCCATCCATTGCGAGGTCTGTGGTGCAGACTTACTTGCAGGAGGAAAACGAGGTATTTATATCACGCTTACTCCTTTCTCTGAGTATGATGAAAATGGGGATGTTATTTTTGAAGATAAGCAGATAAAGGAGATCCATTTTGCCTGTAAAGGAGATTGTGACCACAAGTTATGTGCACCCTTTAAAGGACGATACAGAGATCAGTGGGAAGATATCGATGAATTGAAAAATCCAACGATGTGGATTAAGTTATTGATGGCTTTCATCAACGGTATATATGAGAACCACGATTTAAGTGAAGATGCATTTAAGACAATGAAGCAGATGTTCATACGAAGTTACCCATATGTGGCTCGAAGTATGACAACGAAAGAGAA
Organism: uncultured Bacteroidales bacterium; assembly: GCA_902778265.1. Classification (GTDB taxonomy): domain Bacteria; phylum Bacteroidota; class Bacteroidia; order Bacteroidales; family Bacteroidaceae; genus Prevotella. Next base: position 4,614 of record CACYXI010000017.1, read on the forward strand.
GGAGCGTATTAGGACATTGCTTCAGTTCGGATTAATGGAATAAGTGCTAAACATATAAGGACTATGTTGCGCAATCGGTGTAGAAGATTTAATGCGATATTGCGCCTCCCAAAACAATTGTTTGGCAAGGTTATGGAAAGTAAAGGAAAGTTTTATCCACATTTTCATGGAACATTTATAGTAGAAGAATAATCCATAACAAAGCGGCAGGGAGATTTCGGTCTTTACGCGCAGGTGGAGATGATTCCTCAAAGATGGTGTATTGCTTCCTTCAAAATAGCCATACTAGACGATAATTTGCATCCGAAGGAGAATGAGGATAAAAATCAACCCTAAAAAACTAAAATGCCAGAAAAGATATCAAAAGCATTTTATAATGAATTATAATGGATTTAAATCTCTACTGCTAGGAATCAGCTGCTAAAAAACAAGTTGTACATAAAGTTAGGGCAATGTCTCGTTGATCTCTCATAAATTAAATGTTTTATAATTACAGCTGGCCTGCCCCTTTCATAATTTAAAATACTATACAGCATATGAGTACTTTCATCTATGGATTAAAACAGCTTGTTAAGCATATCTTATCTTTCTGGAATTGGCACAAAGTGTATCCAAATGTCGCAAAAACCGCTAGGATAGATGACTCTGCAAATGTTCTTTGCCCAGACCATCTATATATGGAAGAATTAACAAATATTGATGATGGGGCTATTATAATGAATACTCGCGCTAAATTCATAATGAAGAAATGGTCTGGTGCTGCTTCTGGACTTCTTGTCGTTACGGGCAATCATATGCCCGTAGTTGGAATGCATCTCAAACAGGTCACTGATAAGGTCAAGGACGAACTTGATGTTAATCATAAGATGGATCAAGATGTTGTTGTGGACGAAGATGTATGGATTGGAGCGCGAGTGACTTTATTAGCTGGTGCTCACGTAGGCAGAGGTTGCGAGATTGGCAGTAATGCAGTAATCAGAGGTAATGTGCCTCCATATTCAATTATTGTAGGTAATCCTGCTAAATTAGTAGGATTCCGTTTTACTCCTGAAGAAATAATAGAACATGAAAAAGCCCTTTACGATGAGACGGATCGCCTTCCTTTAGAATTGCTTGAAAAGAATTATCAAAAATATTTCCTTAACAGAACAAAGGAAATCAACAGCTATATGAAGATATGATATCGTTCATTGAATTAAGAAAGTTAGCCAAGAGAGGAGCTGAAGAGGGAATTTTGGCTAAAGTTAAACTCGCACTGGTAGGTGATACTGCCACGCAGTTCCTCGTCACTGCATTAAAAGGGACGGGAATATTACGTGGCTACGAAATAGACTTGTTCGAGGCAGAGTATAATCAGGTAGAGCGTCAGTTACTTGACCCGACAAGCGACCTATATCAGTTTAACGCTGATTTCATTGTCATATTTCAGAGCACCCACAAGCTCGGGGAACATCACTCTATGCTCAGCGCAGAGCAACAGGCTACATTGGCAGACGAAAGAATCAGTTTCTTGGCATCTGTTTGTGAAAATCCCGTGCTAGCCGGTAAGAAGATAATTTATTTTAACTACCCGGAGATAGAGGATACTGTGTTTGGCAGCTATGCTAACAAGGTGGATTCAAGTTTTACGTTTCAGGTGAGGAAGTTGAACTACGAGTTGATGCATCTTTCACAACAACATCAGAATCTCTTTATCTGCGATATTGCTGGCCTGCAAAACAAGCTTGGTCGCGATGTGATGTTTGCAGCAAATGTCTATACTAGCACGGAGATGATCCTCTCTATGGATGCGCTGCCTTACGTGGCTAGCCGTTTGATGGATATTGTTTGTGCAGTAAAAGGTCAGTTCAAGAAATGCTTGATTCTTGACCTTGACAATACAGTGTGGGGAGGAGTCGTTGGTGATGATGGATTGGAAGGTATTCAACTTGGTCATGGACTGGGTATTGGGAAGGCCTTTACCGAATTCCAGATGTGGGTGAAGAAGCTTAAACAGCGTGGTATCATTATCTGTGTTGCCTCCAAGAACAATGAGGACACTGCCAAGGAACCATTCGAAAAGCATCCTGATATGGTTCTGAAACTGGATGACATTGCGGTGTTCCAAGCAAACTGGGAGACCAAGGTTGATAACATTCGTACCATTCAGAGCATCTTGAACATAGGTTTTGATAGTATGGTATTCTTGGATGACAACCCATTTGAGCGTAATATGGTACGTGAGAACATAAAGGGTATTACAGTACCAGAATTGCCCGAAGATCCTGCGGAGTATTTGGAGTATCTGTATTCTCTGAACCTGTTTGAGACGGCTTCTTATAGCAATCTGGATAAAGACCGAACAAAGCAGTACCAGGTAGAGGCTCAGCGAGTTTCATTGAGCAAGACCTTTACTAACGAGGTTGACTTCTTGAAGTCTCTGAACATGGTATCCGTTGTAAGCGGTTTCACCAAGTTCAATATTCCCCGTGTTGCTCAACTCAGCCAGCGTAGTAATCAGTTTAACCTGCGTACTGTCCGATATACTGATGCAGACATAGAGGCTTTGGCCAATGATCCTAATGTGATAGACCTGAGCTTTACCTTGGAGGACAAATTTGGTGACAACGGTTTGATAGCTGCTGTCATTATGAAGCCTTTAGATAAGGAGATCCTTTTTGTCGATACTTGGTTTATGAGTTGCCGTGTGTTGAAACGCGGTATGGAGAACTTCACATTGAATACTATGGTAGAAAAGGCAAAGGCTGCAGGTTATAAGAAGATTATTGGTGAATACTTGCCTACGCCAAAGAATGGAATGGTTGCAGAGCACTACCCTCAGCTTGGTTTTACGTCAATTGTGGATAGTAACACCAATCAATGGGAACTCTCGTTGACTGATTATAAAGAAAGAGAATGTTATATCAATATTAAATAATGAATATTATGGAAAGAAATGAGATTTATAAAAAACTAACTGAGATATTTAGGGACGTATTGGATAATGATGAGATTATCCTGAAAGAAACGACAAGCGCAAACGATATTGATGAGTGGGACTCACTTGCCCAAATCATGTTATTGGCAGAAATTCAGAAAGCCTATTCTATCAGATTTAAGTCAGCAGATACAATTAGATGGAAGAACGTTGGCGAAATGGTAGATACCATAATAACATTGATATAATTTTATTATAATGAAAGGCATAGTTCTTGCCGGAGGTTCCGGCACTAGATTATATCCCATCACTAAGGGTGTAAGCAAACAGTTGCTGCCCATCTATGATAAGCCGATGGTGTATTACCCCATTAGCGTACTGATGCTGGCTGGAATACGTGACATTCTTATCATCAGCACACCTTATGACCTTCCTGGTTTCAAACGTCTTCTTGGTGATGGCAGTGACTACGGTGTACACTTTGAGTATGCAGAGCAACCCAGCCCAGATGGCTTAGCACAGGCTTTCATCATTGGTGAGAAGTTCATTGGAGATGATTCTGCTTGCTTGGTTCTTGGCGATAATATTTTCCATGGTTCTGGATTCACAGGTCTGCTTCGCAAAGCTGTTAAAGATGCAGAAGAGAACAAAAAAGCAACCGTCTTTGGTTATTGGGTAAGTGACCCAGAACGTTACGGTGTTGCTGAGTTTGACCGAGAGGGTAACTGCCTTAGCATTGAGGAGAAACCAAAGGAGCCTAAAAGCAATTATGCTGTAGTAGGACTCTATTTCTATCCCAATAAGGTTGTTGATGTAGCCAAACACATCAAACCCAGTGCAAGAGGTGAGTTGGAAATCACCACAGTGAATCAGGAATTCCTTAAAGATGGTGAGCTAAAAGTCCAAGTCTTTGGACGTGGTTTTGCATGGTTGGATACAGGCACTCATGATAGTTTGAGTGAAGCTTCTAACTTTGTTGAAGTCATTGAGAAACGCCAAGGACTCAAGATCGCTTGTCTGGAAGGTATTGCTTACAGAAATGGTTGGATTAACGAGGAAAAGATGCGTGACTTGGCAAAGCCCATGCTGAAGAACCAGTACGGACAGTACCTTTTGAGAGTAATTGATGAAAAGAAGGAGGAGGTAGATTCAGATACCTTCCGATATAAGGACTAATATCTTTCAACAATGTCAATAAATGATGTAAAAATCATAGAACTGCCAAAGTTCGCAGACCCACGAGGGAACCTTTCTTTCGTGGAACAACTGAATCATATTCCGTTTGAAATTAAACGGACATATTGGATTTATGATGTTCCCGGTGGTGAGAACCGTGGAGGACACGCATTTAAGCAGAATGAAGAGTTTATTGTAGCTCTTTCTGGTGCATTTGATGTTATTGTGGATGATGGGATGGAGAAGAAGAAATTCACGCTGAATCGTTCTTATTATGGGCTATATGTTCCTGCAGGACTTTGGCGTGAAATGGAAAACTTTTCCACAAATTCATTGGCTTTGGAATTTGGCTCCATCCACTATGATAAGCAGGATTATATCCATGAATACGATGAATATCTAAAACTGAAACAAGATGGCAAAATATAATGTATTCGATTGTTCAATTATCGAATTGGATAAGCATCACGAGGACCGCAGGGGGAATCTCACAGTCGTAGAGAATGGAAAAACGTTGCCATTTGATGTGAAGCGTGTATATTATCTTTATGACATTCCCGGTGGTGAAGGACGTGGCGCTCACGCTCATAAAGAGCTTGAACAACTGATAGTGGCAGCCTCTGGTTCTTTTACTGTGACCTTGGATGATGGTGACTGCAAACGTAGTTTTCTGCTGAACAGACCTTATCAGGGATTGTATGTGAAGCCGGGGTTATGGCGTGATCTAGTGGATTTCTCTTCTGGTGCTGTTGCAATGGTTTTGGCCAGCGAGGTGTACCGAAAAGAGGATTATATACGAGATTACAACGAATTTATTGAGTTTAGGAAACAATTATAGCATAGTTTAAATGGAAAAGTATTTTATATTGTTGGGCGAGAATCCCCTTCTGTGGGGACAAGTATGTCATCTTCGTGAGTTGGGCTATAAGGTGATTTTGGTAGCATGGAGCGAGAAGCCTCGTATCGAGGGTGACATGTATATTCAGAAAGATATAAAGGATTCAAAGGGCATTATTGCAGAACTTGAGGCCCGTGGTTTGAAAGGGCAAGTTTATGGCGCTTTATCAAGTATTGACTTGGCTGCACCAACAGTAAACGCTATCAACGGCTGGTGCGGCAACAAGACAATGCCCGAAAAGTTCAACAGCGTGCTGAGCAAAGAGGAGATGCGCGATGCATGGATGAAAGCCGGTGTGTTCAACCGCATCTCGAAGATGGACGATGAATTCCCGTTAGATGAGATATATGAGACTTCCAAAAAGATGAAACTCATCTGCAAACCTAATGTGGCAGCAAGCTCTCGTGGCATTACCATTCTTGAAAAAGGACAGACCAAAGAGGCACTTGCAGAGGCTTTAGCAAAAGCAAAGGAGACTTCCTTTGATGGACGTTGTCTGATTGAGGAGTTTGTAGAAGGTGAAGAGTTTACGGTGGATATGCTTGGTGATGCCTACGGCAATGTGAATTGCTACAGCAGTTCCATCCAACACCACTCACTCTATGCCTTTAAGAATCATGTGACAGTCATCCATCACTGGAACTCACGCAAATATGATGATGAAACCTGGGTACGTATTGCTAATTTCGGTATAGAGTGTTATAAGGCTCTTGGTCTCCACAGTATGTTTGGTCACCTTGAAATCATTATGAAAGAAGACGGGACATTTACTCCTGTTGAAATGGGTGCTCGAAGCAGTGGTTTTATTTGTAGCCATACAGTTTGGAAAGCCTCTGGTCACGACTATCTTGGTGACTATGTTAAGATGCTGCATGGAGAAGCCATCACTCCCGGTAATTATATGAACGGAGAAAATGCCTCCATGTGGTTTGGCTACGACATTCCTTCCCATAGTCATTCTGTTGCAGAAACCAATATCACTGAATTCCTTGATCCGCGAATTACCGTTCTTTATGAGAACCATGACGGTTTGAAGGTTGATACTGACTATGGTGATTATATCAACGATGGTGACCGAGACAAGTTCGGTTATGCCATCCTTTGTGGACCTCGTGATATTATGACCTACGAAAGCGTACAGGAATCGAACGAGAAGTTCTTAGATAAATTCTTAGGCAGAAAATAGTTTAATCATGATACATTTCCTTTCATTAAAAGATGTTACTGCCCTGCATGGCGCAGAGATTAACGAGGCAGTAACCAGAGTGGTAAATAATGGGTGGTATCTTCAAGGCGAGGAGAACAAACGCTTCGAGGAGAATTATGCAAAGTTCATAGGAACCAAGTATTGCATTGGATGTGCAAACGGTTTGGATGCCCTTATCTGGATATTCCGTGCCTATATTGAGATGGGTGTGATGCAGCCTGGTGACGAGGTGATTGTTCCAGCAAATACCTATATTGCCACCATCCTTGCCATCACGGAGAATGGCTTGAAGCCCATCCTTGTTGAGCCCAAACTCAACACATTGGAGATTGACGACGACGTCATTGAGGCAGCTATCTCTCCGCGTACAAAGGCCATAGCCATTGTACACCTCTATGGTCGCAATGCTTACACTGAGAAGATTGGTGAGTTGTGCAAGAAGTACAATCTGAAGCTCGTAGAGGATAATGCACAAGCTCATGGATGCAAGCATACTGATGGCAGAATAACAGGTTCCATCGGTGATGCTGCTGGCCATAGTTTCTATCCTGGCAAGAACCTTGGTGCTCTTGGTGATGGCGGTGCTGTTACCACCAACGACCCAGAGTTAGCTGCAGTAGTTCGTGCTTTAGCTAATTACGGCTCACAGAAGAAGTATGTGTTCAAATACACTGGCCGCAACAGTCGATTGGATGAAATCCAAGCTGCTGTGCTGGATGTAAAGTTGAAGTATCTTGTAGAGGATAATGCTCACCGTAAGGAGGTTGCTCATTTCTATTATGAGCATATCGATAATCCATTAATTACCATGCCCGAATTGCTACCTGACGAGCAAAATGCTTATCACCTGTTCCCGATATTGGTGGCAGATGGTAAGCGTGATGCCCTGCATGACTATTTGGAGCAGAATGGAGTAGGAAGCGTGATCCATTATCCCATTGCCCCACACAAACAAGAGTGCTATGCTAAGGAAGGTTGGAATCTACCTCAACTTAAACTTCCCATTACAGAGAAGATCGCAGACGAGGAGTTAAGTCTGCCGATAGGACCAACCATAAAAAGGGAAGAACTCATTATGATAGCTTCTTTGATCAACTCATTTAAATAAAATTCTCTGTTTATATGCCATAAAAGTTGAAACCTTAATATCCGAATATAAGGAAATTAATATGCCCAATTATTCCTCATCTAACCAAAGGCTTGCAAAGAACAGCGTATTCCTAACTATCAGAATGGTGATAGTTCTTGCCATATCATTATATACCACTCGAGTGGTATTACGTATACTTGGCATAGAGGATTATGGCGTTTATAATGTGGTATGTGGCTTTGTATCAATGTTCACCTTTCTCAACACTTCGATGAGCAATGGCATACAACGGTTTTTCAACTTTGAATTAGGAAAAAATGGAGAAGAAGGTGCCAGAAAGGTTTATTGTACTGCATTATATACTCAGATACTACTTGCGATAGTTATTGTTGTTTTAACTGAGAGTTTGGGGTTATGGTATTTGCATAATAAAATGGTGATACCTGATGGCCGTATGCTGGCTGCCGAATGGATTTTCCAATTGTCGGTCATGAGTTTTGTCTTTGTCATAATGCAGGCACCATATTCTGCATCTGTAATGGCTCATGAGCGTATGGATTACTATGCAATTGTGAGTGTATTTGATGCAGTTTTCAAACTAGGCATTGTCTTTTTGTTACCATTATTGTCAGGAGATAGCTTAATTTGGTATGGAGTTTTAGTTACTCTTATCAGTATTATTAACTTCCTTATGTATTTTGTCTATAGTAAACGCAATTTTATAGAAATAAAATTCATAAGAGGATTTAATAAACCATTGTTTAAATCCATGCTGAGTTTTTCAGGCTGGAATTTGTTTGGGTCCTTTTCTGGTGTGATGCAAGAACAAGGTATTAACCTTGTAATAAACTATTTCTTTGGACCGATTGTTAATGCGGCAAGAGGCGTTGCTTCTCAAGTTAATGCTGGACTTGAAGGATTCGTTACTAATATCACGATGCCAGTACGCCCTCAGGTTGTACAGTCGTATGCACGTGGTGACAATAATCGAATGATGAACCTTACCTTTAGCATAAGTAAGTTAAGTTGTTGTTTCCTCCTAATGATGGCCGTACCAATCTGTGTTGAGATTAACTATGTTCTTCATTTATGGCTTGGCGATAACGTTCCAGATTATGCAGCAATTTTCACGGTAATTATACTTGTTGGTTCACTTATTAGTAACCTTAATGCAGCTACTTCAAATGTGGTACACGCTACTGGTGATATGAAGAAATATCAGTTTTGGAGTAGCATGATAAAGATAAGTTGCATACCAATAGCTTTTTTTGTCTTGAAATCTTATCCACAGGCGGAATTGGCACTTATAGTTGTTATGGTGTGTAGGTTAATTGGCCATATTGTCGGATTGTTTATTGTTCGAAGTTTAGTTAATGTGTCTTTGAGACAATATACTTACAAAGTCATTATACCAATAGCGTTAGTGGCTATATGTTCGATAGTAACAACTTATCCAATTCACATATTTATAAATGAAGGTTTCCTTCGCTTATTGTGCGTTACTATAGTTGGAATATTTTCGGTGGGTTTGTCATTGTATTATCTTGCATTAGATAAAAACGAAAAGCATCTCTTTATGCAACTTGCAAATGGTTTATTAAGTAAATTTAATCATAAATAATATGTACGAAGATTTGAAGAGAAAGTATAATCCTGAAGGCTCTGCATTACGGCGTGACCAGAAAGAACTATTTAGGATGTTGAAGATAGTTGCAGATATCTGTAAGGAGAATAATATTCAATGGTGGCTTTCTTCGGGAACATTACTTGGAGCAGCACGTCACCAAGGTTTCATTCCTTGGGACGATGATATGGATATTGTTCTTTTGAAAAAGGACTATAGACGCTTAGAAAAGATTCTTTGTAATTTTAAAAGTGATGAATTCGTTTTCCATTGTATGAAAACTGATGTGGATTATGTTAATTCCTTTGGAAAATTTCGCAAAAGGCATGGCGCTATTCAATCTAGTAGTCATCGGTATGCATATTATAAGTGGAAGGGAATAGGCTTTGATATTTTTGCTATCGAAAAGACTAACTATTTTTCGGCTTTAATGGCCGATAAGTTATATTCTAGAATGCAGTGGAAGACTTTACACATTGACACACCATGGATTCGCAAACCATTGATAAGAATAATAGAATTCTTTAATTTTGGTTTATTATTTCCTGTACTAAAGTTTATTGGACTTATTAATCCACATAAAGAGTACCATTACACTTTAGGTTCTGGTTGGCCGAACCACATCTTTTATTTGAAACATACATTCCCTTTAACTACAGCAGAATTTGAAGGAGAACAGATGCCTGTTCCAAAAGATATGGATGCCTATCTTACAAATGTATATGGCGATTGGCGAAAGCTCCCTTCTGAAGAGGATATCAAAAAAGCAATCCATTGTCAAGAATATCGAGATGAAATATATGGTAAAGATCAATAATTTAAATAGATTATGACAAAGGTAATTACCTACGGAACTTATGACTTGCTTCATCAAGGTCATATTAATCTATTACGTCGTGCAAAAGAATTGGGAGACTACCTGATTGTAGGTGTCACTAGCGATAGCTTTGACCGAGGTCGTGGTAAGCTGAATGTCCGTAACAACGTTTTAGAACGTGTTGAGGCTGTAAAGGCCACAGGCTATGCTGATGAGGTGATTATTGAAGATTACCTCGGGCAGAAGATTGATGATATTCAAAAATATGATGTTGATATATTTGCCATTGGTAGTGACTGGGAAGGTAAATTTGACTACTTGAATGAATATTGTAAAGTGGTGTACCTACCTCGAACTGAAGGTATATCATCCACAATGCTTCGCGAAGAGAGTCAAGATACTTATCGTATAGGCGTTATTGGTAGCGGTCGTATTGCAAATCGCTTTGTGCCGGAAACAAAGGTGGTGAATGGTGCTGAGGTTGTGGCCGTCCTGAATCCCAATCAAGCAGAAGCTGAGTCATTTGCCAAGACACATCGAATTGAGGCATATACAGGCTTTGACTCCTTCATTGAAAAAATAGATGCCGTTTATATTGCTTCACCTCACCTGTCGCACTATGACTACATCAATCGCAGTCTGTTAGCTAGGAAGCATGTGCTTTGTGAAATACCGTTCACTCTCAACAAAGAAGAAGCTCTAGAATTATACCGTCTGGCAGAGGAGAAAAACCTCGTGCTGATGGAAGCAAGCAAGACAGCTTTCTGCCCAGCTTTTGGTCACATAGTGACACTTATCAAGAGCGGTATTATCGGTGATGTGGTAGATGTGAAAGCTTCTTTGAGTAAGATGGTTGAACCACCTACACGCGAATTGGATGCTACACAAGCAGGTGGAGCAATGACAGAACATGCCCCCTTAACCTTAATGGCCATCATTAAACTATTGGGTTTGGATTGGAAAGATATAAATTTCCACACAAAGAAAGAGAATGGGGTTGATATTTATACTAAAGGGGTGATTAATTATCCCCATGCTACATCATCCTTTACGCTTGGCATAGGTGTAAAAACAGAAGGTAACTTGGTTGTTTCCGGAACTAAAGGCTATGTATATGTTCCTGCCCCATGGTGGCTTACAAGCTACTTTGAAGTGCGCTATGAAGACCAAACAAAGAACAAGAAATACTTCTATAGTTATGATGGGGAGGGGTTGCGCTATGAAATACAAGAATTTCTTTCCATGATTGTAAACAACCGCAGGAGTTGTTATAAATTACGTCGTCGTGAAAGTGTGGCTATAGCTGAGATAATTGAAAAATACCGTAACGGAGAAAACGTAACAGAAATATGAAATATGAAATATGCAGTTGTAACAGGTGCATCATCAGGTATGGGACTTGGCGTTGCCAAAATGCTTGTTGGAAAGGGTTACTACGTGTTCGCCACATACGTTGGACCTGAATTCACAGAAAAGATTGATAATTACGAAGCACACCTTGTTGACCAGACAAATAGGGAAGAGGTGTATGCATTTATCAATTATGTAAAGTCCAAGACAGACCATTTGGATTGCTTGGTTTGTAATGCTGGAATGAGTATTCGCAAGTCATTCACCGAGACTACTGATGCTGATTGGGACAAGCAGATGGAGGTTGCGGTTAATTCACACTATATCATGGTTCGTGAGTTCTTTCCCATCATTCCTGCTGGAAGTAGAATTCTCTTCACCGGTTCTCAGATGGCAGTACATCCTCATGCAACTGTGCTAGCTTATGGCGTGACAAAATCTGCAGTCTGTGCACTTGCAAAAAACCTTGTTAAGGAGTTTGAAGGCACAGGAACCACGGTAAATGCCATTATCCCCGGATTTGTGGCTACGCCTTGGCAGAATGAGAAGCCAGAAGAGATTAAACAGAATATATACAAGAAGACCGCTATCCATCGCTTCGCTACGGTTGATGAAATCGTAGATGCATTCCGCTTCTGCATAGATAATCCCTTTGTCAATGGTAGTATGATAGAAGTAAACGGAGGCTATTGTTATAAATAATACAAAGAGGTGATGAGTTTTTTACGCGATATTGGGGAATTTAGCCGATAGATGTGTGTCTTTATTTGGGCGATACAAAACTTTAAATTAAGGATTTGTTGGACGGTGGAAAGAGGGAGACTGGACATTTTGAATTATTATCCTTATAAATGAACAATCTGATGATTATTACACATCACAGTTGTTATTAAAGGGGGCAATAAATACTTATGATAGGTTCCAATATGTGAAAGAAGTCTGGGTGTCAATAAAGGAATGCACAAAACGAATAAATAGAAGAAAAATAATATGGAAGAATCAATACAAACAACAGGCGGTGTCTTGCATCCGCAAGATATTGAACTCATAAACAATTGTATCTGTGAGGTCTTTGGGTGCAGTCCTGATGCAATTACAGAGTTGAAACCCCTTCAAAAGGGATTGTCAAATTCTGTATTGTCGTTCTGTTATAACGGCGGAAGGTATGTGTTCCGTTATCCTGGTCTTGGCTCAGAGATTCTCATAGACCGAGGTCGTGAGTCAATAGTTCAAAAGCAAATTGAAGATGCAGGTGTGGATACATCTTTGGTAGCCATGAGTGTTCGCTACGGTTGGAGAATCTCCCGCTTTGTAGAAACTCGCACTTTCAACTACCATGATGTGAACGACATGGTGAGGGGCATTATTCAGCTACGTAAGCTCCATGCGGTACGTCCCAAAGTGAGATGGGAATTCGACATCAAAGAGAAGTGGGAATCCATCCGTGATATGACACCTGCTGACAAATACGGAGATAATTTTGCGCAGTTTCCCGAGTTTAAGGAGATAAAAGAGCGCATTTATAAGCTGTACGAACTTGCAAAGACTGATGGAATTAAAAAGTGTTTGACACATGGAGACTGCCGTGATGAGAATTTCTTGATTAACAACGAAGAGATTCATCTCATTGATTGGGAGTATGCCGGCTTTGGCGATCCGGGATTTGACATTGGTTCATACGTGTGCGGGGGAGACCATTCCGAAGAAGAGGTAGATAGAATCCTGTTTACATACTTTGGCCGCAAACCAACACTGAAGGAACAGCGTCACTTCTATGCCTATATCGCCATCACAGGCTTTTTCTATATGCACTGGACGATGTATAAGGAGTCTCAAGGCCAAATCATTGGTTATCTGAAGCCTCAATGGTATCACTTTGCTAAGGAATATAGTAAGAAAGCTTTGCCATTGTATAATTAATAAAAAAGTAGAAATATGACATATATTATTTTATCAGCAGGTAAGGGTGTCAAGTTGCAACCCTTGACTTTGAATCACCCAAAGTCATTGTATAAACTGGATGACAAGACTACTATTTTACAGCGACTGGTTCGTATGATTCGTAAATACGATGCAGAAGCCGAAATAGTGGTAGTAGTTGGCTATATGTACAAGCAGATCCAAAAAGAACTGGAGGATGACAATGTGAAGTTTGTCCACAATCCGTTCTATTCCACTACAAGTTCAATGGGCTCACTGTGGTTTGCCAAGGACTATTTACAGCGAGAGAATGTGGCTATTATTAATGGTGACATCGTAGCTAGTGACAAGCTAATGCAGGATGTGGTATGCCAATATACAGATTACCCTTATGTGTTACTTGATAGTACCCACCGTGATGCCAATAAGTACAATGTACAGGTTCAAGGAGATTTGGTATGCGTTATGAGCAAGAACCTCACAGAGTATGCTGGCAATTATGCTAGCATTACAAAGTTGGATGCTGTTTCATCCCGATTCTTACTTGAACAGTTAAACCAAATGGTTAACGATGAGATGTATAACTTGTTCTTTGAGGATGCTCTAGTACAGATGATTTTCCAGAAGAATTTTGAGTTATATTACAAGGATATCAAAGATTACGAGTGGACAGAGGTTGATTGTGTTGATGATTTCCTGAAGGCCCGTCAGATTCAATTAGAAAGCGAAAAGTAAGAACTGAGAGAATGAATTACGTAATAATTATTGCAGGAGGAGTAGGGAATCGTTTAGGGGCAAAAGTACCTAAACAATTTGTGGAGGTTCTTGGTAAACCTATTATTGCTTACACCATGGAGCATTTTCAAAACCACCCAGAAATAGATGGTATTGAATTGGTTTGCGTTGATGGCTTTCAGGAACATTTGAAAGGCATTGCCCAAAAATATGGCATTACTAAAGTCCTGAAAATAGTGAAAGGCGGCTCGGAATACGAGCGATCGATTATGAATGGAGTGGCGGGCCTTGAAGGCATAGCTAAGCCAGATGATGTAATAATGATTCATTGGTCCGCATCTCCATTTATCAATGAAGAAATGATAACGGATAATATACGAGTTTGCAAGGATAATGGCAATGCTATCACTGCAAGTTATTCTTACCTGCTCTATGGCACCAATGATGGCGATTGCGCAAAGAAGAATATCAATCGCGAAACTTTTATGACGCTATCTGCACCCCAGAGTTTTCTGTACAAGGTTATTACAGATATTTATAAGCAGGTAGAGGGAAAGAGCATGCTTGATTACGTTGAGCACCATACCCCTGCTATAATGGAGGAGCTTGGTATTCCGATGTATTTCTCAAAAGGGAGTCATGCTAATATAAAGATAACCACACAGGAAGATCTTGACTTGTTTCTGGGTTATTTGCTTGCGCAACAGTATAAAAGAGAGCATAAGCTATAGAAGTTAAGCTAATTAGGAGGAAAAATTATAATTCACAAGAGTAAAATTTTAAAATATGAGCATTATCAAAGAGTTACTGAAAAAGACCTATATTTATAAGGTGTATAGAAAACGTAAAGATAAAAAATACAAGGCACGAATAAGAGCTGTAAATGAAGCTTTTAAGAAAGAAGCTACAGATGTTTTAAGGCTTTATTCCGATGCGTTATTAAAGAATGAATTGGTTTTTTGGTTAGATTTTGGAACATTACTTGGGTATTATCGCGATCATGATTTTATTAAACATGACTTTGACCTTGATACAGCAACATGGTTTGAAAATCGAGAGAATGTTAAGAAAGCCTTGGAAGAAGCTGGCTTCGAACGAGTTCGTCATTATTACTTGAAGAATGGTGACGGCACTGAAGAGTGTTACAAGCATCGTGATTATTCTACTACGATTGATGTTTTTTATTATCTAAGAGATGGAGATCAAACTCATTGCTTTTCTTTTAATCCGATGGTTTCTATGACCAAAAAGCGCCATTTAAATAGGGTTCAAAAGTGTAAGGCAAGAATGTGGACTCATGGTGTCATCGATCCGGTCCTTACGGAGTTTAAAGGTATCAAAGTATATGTCCCGGACGACACTGAGTCATACGTTGCATGTACCTATGGCAAGTCATTTATGACCCCTATACCCAATTTCCCGGTTGAAGGAAGACCGAATTTGACGGAGTTCTCTTATAAGGAGATGCCGGCTTGTGCTTATTTCTCGCAGCTCTATTAAAACATATTTTTATGTATAGTTCTACTTATACAAACTGATATTTTAAGATGTATCAAATCTCGCCAAATAGTTTATTGGATAGCTTTTGTATGATGGTCGTTTTTATAATGGCTATCTATAATTATATGTGTATAAATGATAAGAAAAGAGGAACCAGTTACTTCTTCTTTATAGTGTTAATAACATTGTTTTCATTATATTACCGTCCTGCTGGAGGTGATTTCTGGCACTATTTGGAAGCGTACGAATTGGGCGTGGATTACCCATATCATCACATGGAGGATTTCTATTATTGGGTTATGGGATTAATACCCAATAATTATCTATTATGGAGATTTGCTATATGGTTACCTGCTGCAATAATAATAGCAATTATATTCAAAATTCTCAAAATGCCGTCAAGTATAGCAACATGTTTCTTCTTACTTTTGGCATTAATTGATTCATATTATTATACCCGTAACGTTTTGGCATTATCAATCCTTTATCTTGCAATCGCCCTATATTGTATGAGGGATAATTTTGCCAAGAAGACAATTAATACTATTTTCTTTTTTGGTTTAGTATTTGCCTCCTGGTTCCTTCATAAAAGTATGCCGGTATATATTATACTGGCTCTCTTGTCGATTTTCCTTCCTCTCAACAAGAAATATGTGGCTATCGCATTGGTGGCGTTCCCATTACTGTATGGTGGGATAATGCTGTGGGCTTCTGATTTCATCAGCACAACGCAGTTGTGGTTGATGGAAGGTTCGGGCGAAATTTATCTTGAGTCAGAAAATACGTTCGCGGCAAACTGGAAGGGTGTCCTTAGCCTTATTATCGGTTATGCTCCTGTGACGTATTTTTATGCAATCGCTTTTCATTACCCTTTATCAAAGAATAATCCTACATATTATCCATTCAAAGTATTTCTTCTGTACGCTTTCTTTTTGTTTTTTATTTCCTTCTTATTCTTGGGGCAAGGTTCAATAGCTATCCAAGCGCGTTTGTATAAATCATCGATGCTTCCGTTAGCATTTGTTGTCTGCTTGTTTTTTAAGAACAATTTTGGCTCAAAACAATGTACGTATTTTATATACCTTTTAGCAATTAAGTATGCAACAAGCTTATTCTTAGAAATTACTACATGATAACATTTAAGAAATAAGATGAGAAAAATCCTTTTTGTCATTCCGGATTTAGGCGCTGGGGGAACAAACCCCTCATTAGAGGCGTTATATAGCCATATTAGGGACAAATATGAAATCAAGGTTTTCGCCATTGTGCATCAGTCGCGCAGCCGTGAGTACCTATTTGATAATGTCCTTTTACCACAAGATAGGTCATTATCTATGTTGTATACAGATTATAATAAACAGAAAGGGTTAAATAAAGTATGTGCATTCTTTTATAAATCTTTAGATAAACTTCTTCACCTATTTAATATTGATCTGAGGTGTCTTGCTGAAAAGAAAACAGCTCAAGGCATTGAGCTCAACAATGTATTTGATACTATTGTTGCATATCAAGAAGGGTATACAACATCATTCGTGTCTTTTTTTCGTAACCCCAATAAGGTGGCTTGGGT
Organism: uncultured Bacteroidales bacterium; assembly: GCA_902778265.1. Taxonomy (GTDB): domain Bacteria; phylum Bacteroidota; class Bacteroidia; order Bacteroidales; family Bacteroidaceae; genus Prevotella. The sequence goes on from CACYXI010000017.1 coordinate 21,418, forward strand.
TCATTGTAATTATGATAAATGGATGCCCCAAGATAGGACAGAACTCACATTATATGACCAATTTAAGCATATAGTTTGTGTCTCGGATTATACGGCATCAGTATTTGCTAAACGATACCCTTCATTAAGTAATCGTGTTTTGGGAATACATAATTTTGTAGAGTCCGACCAGATTAAGAAAATGGGGGGACACAAAATTGACGACAAAAGATTTGAGACAGATAAGTTTATTATTCTTTCAGTAGGCAGATTCCATAGCGTAAAAAGATTTAGTGAGATACCCAAGATAGCTGCAGCTATAAAGAAATGTAATTTAGAGTTTTATTGGTATATATTAGGCGATATAAGCGAGTCCAAAGAGAAAGTGTTGTTTGATGAAAATGTGAAGAAAAATGAGGTGGATGATTGCGTTAAATGGTTAGGGGGCAAGAATAACCCATATCCGTATTTTAAAGCATCTGACCTATATGTTTGCACATCTGACTCTGAAGCATGCCCGATGGTGTTCATTGAGTCAAATTTGTTTGGTTTACCTATAGTAACAACCGATTTCCCTTCTGCATACGAGTTTGTGGTAGATTCAAAGAATGGTCGCGTTATGCCTATCGAAAACATCTCAGATGCCATTAGAGAATTACTGACAGACCGAGCTAAGTATTTGAGGATGAAAGAAGAGGTGTCGTATTTTATTTATGATAATTCATCACTTCTAAGAAAAGTTGAGAGTGTGTTATAAATAGTCTGCTTAAATCTTATATCATGAATATTATATACATTGGTGCTTTCCCTCCCGATTTTTTAATAAAACGTAGCAAAGGGAAAATAGACTCTCTCTACCGTGATGATCAGGCTGTGATTAAAGGGCTAAAAAGCCAAGAGAGGATAGATCTTAAGGTAATAACATCGCCTGACATTGCAAGTTGGCCTCGGGGACCTTTGTTTATCAAAAGAGAGAAGAATAACGAGGAAGAGATTACAATGGTAAGCTCTTTGAATATTTCTATTATCAAGCAGCTCTGGACAATTGTGAGTATGATTCGAGAATCAGTTCAATTTATCCCGCAATGTGAAGGAAAGGTGGTAGTGGTTATACCTTATATTGTGTTCCGTCATGTTGCAACTTTAAGGTTGTTGAAATGGTTGTTTCCAAAGAAGGTTGCTCAGGCTATTGTTGTACCAGATATCTTCTTCCCAGAAAAGTGGCATAGGAAGTTTATAAATAGGATTACCGAAAAAATGGCTTCTCATTTTGACGCTTTTGTGCTATACACAGAAAAGATGGCAGATCATCTTCATGTTAACGAAAGCCAATATGAGGTCATAGAAGGTTTCCGTGAGATCCCCAACCGACAGGTAGCTCAGAGTGAATCTTTTAAGATTGTTTACGCAGGTTCGCTTAACTTGAACTATGGCGTAGGTAGATTAGTAGAAGCTATGGCGTATGTTAATGCACAAGATATTCAACTACATCTTTATGGTGCCGGGAGTGCAGAGAATATGATACGAGAGGCTTGTGAAAGGGATTCCCGCATTATCTTTCATGGTCGAGTTCCAAATGCACAGGCTGTTGATGCAATATATTCTGCATCAGCATTAATAAATCCTCGTAACGCAAATGACGGAGATTATACCGAGTATTCATTTCCATCTAAAGATATTGAGTATTTGTCTACTGGAATCCCAACATTATTATGCAAGTTGCCCGGTATGCCGAAAGAGTATTATGGTTATTTCCTGGATATGGGAGAAGGCACTCCACAACAAATAGCAGACGCCATTACACTTGTCAAACAGATGAGTCATACGGAGCGAGAGAAGATAGGAACAGAGGCTCGTCGATTTATCATGGATCGTATGGATTGTAAAAAGCAGGGCGCAAGAATAGTTGGACTATTTCATAGAGTTATTAAAGAATAATTGGTTATATGATGATAGATGGAATCCCCAAGATATCAGTTCTTGTCATAACCTACAAACAGGAAGATATTGTAGGTAGAACTTTGGATTCGCTGATTGAGCAGCGCGACTATCTATACGAAATATGCGTGAGCGACGATTGTTCCCCGGATGGTACATGGGAAGTATTGTTAGATTATCAGAAGCGTTATCCCGATTTAATAAAATTGCACCGTCAAAATCCTAATGTCGGCATATTTGAGAATACTGTATATTCTTGGACTATGCCATCGGGGGATGTAATTAACGAGATCGCCGGTGATGATACGACTCCAGCTGGTTGGTATAAAGCGGTAGTGGAGTACATACTTCAAAACAAAATCGATTGGGAAAATGAGCTGTTTTGTATTTATGGAGACTACAAATGCATATATCCTAACGGAGACTCAATCGTCCACAAGCAGAGTGCTATTTCAAAATACGATGATGCTTTCAGACTTGCAATTAGAGGTATAATCAATGGAAGAGGATGTTGCTATTCAAAGTTAATCTTAGACAAGTTTAAAAATTTCAGCCAAGGAAGGTCGCACATTGCTGAGTGTGCCCAAGACAGACAATTGCAGATTTTTAGTGAGAAGAATTACTATATACCCCAAGTTGCCAATATCTATTATTCTGCGATAGGTGTTAGTACACATATTGATGAGGATAAGAAGAGAGAGAGAATGCAGATATGGCCTTACTCGATGAAGTGCTTCAAAGATTTCGGCATCGAATTGCGCAAGAAAGATATAACTTTTATTAAGCACTGTATGGCTTATCAAGAATATGTCTATTGGGGCAAGAAGAGCAAAGCGTTACTCTCGTTCTGGTATTACTTGAAGAGTTTTGATCTCAAACTATTCATGGCGAGCGATACTCTTCACGGAGTATGGTTTGCCATAAGAAGGAGGTTGCCGCACAAGAATCCAATACAAATTTAAAGATTTGCAATTAAAATGAGATTTGATAGATTTGTTGTGAAAGCATTTGAAAGGGGATTATCAATACTTCATACTAAGCTTTACAACCTCTTTTCAAAAGGAATTAAAATAGGAAGTGGCTCAATTGTATATTATAAGTCTTCTTTGGTTAATTACTCTTACAGTGGAAGTATTAGCATTGGTTGTAATTGCATGATAGGATGCTCATCAAGGAAATACCATGCAGGGATGCCCTTTTTTCAAAGATTCTTTCCGATGGTCCAAACAGCATTATCGAGATAGGTGATAATTGTCGGTTAAATGGGGTTTATGTTCATTGTGAAAAAATGATAAAAATTGGTCACAATTGTGTGATTGCATCTGGTGTTAATATTCTTGACAGTAATGGTCATATTCTTGAAAGTAATGATAGGACAAAAGGCAGGGATATTCCACAGTCAATCCAGATTGGTAATAATGTGTGGATAGGAATAAATGCAATAATCTTAAAAGGATCAAGATTAGGAGATAATTGTGTGGTGTCAGCAGGCAGTGTGGTTCGAGGTACTTTCCCTAATGATTCTTTGATTGTAGGGAACCCGGGCAAGGTAGTAAAAAAGTTGAATATTGTTTCTAAATAGTGCTTTGAATGAATAAATTCTTTGATTATTTATTCCGCCATCAAAATCTTTTGTTGGCGGCAATATGGTCATATGTGGGTCATCTTTTCTCCGACGAGACATACTTGAGAGTTCGTTTTCGCCTGTTGATGGGTAAGTGGCCGGATTTGAAGAATCCAAAAACTTTTAGTGAAAAGCTGCAATGGTTGAAAATCCATAATCGCAAGCCCGAGTATACAACAATGGTTGATAAACTTGCAGTTAAGGATTATGTTTCGGGTATTATAGGAGAAGAGTATGTGATACCTTCTATAGGCGTATGGGATAGACCAGAAGACATCGACTGGGATAAACTGCCAAATCAATTCGTGCTGAAAACTACTCATGGTGGTGGATCTTTAGGGGTTGTAGTATGTAAAGATAAGAACACGTTTGATAAGAACAAAGCCATAGCAAAACTTAGAGCTTCAATGAAAGATGATGGTTTTCGAGTTCAAGGAGAGTGGCCGTATAAAAACGTGCCGCGTAGAATCTTGGCCGAAAAATATATTGAACCTTCTCCCAAAACAAACGATTTGCCAGATTATAAATTTTTCTGCTTTAATGGAGAACCAAAGTTTTGTCAGGTAATAAGTGGGAGAAATGAAACAATGTGTATAGATTTCTTTGATAACAATTGGCAACATCAGTCATTTCACGAACCTAGTGATTACCCATTTGCAAAAAACGAACCAGCGAGGCCTTGTTGTTTGGAACTCATGTGGGATTTGTCAAAAAAACTTGCAAAGAACAAACCATTTTCTAGAATTGATTTTTATGAGGTCAATAACAGGGTCTATTTTGGTGAGATTACTTTTTACCCCACTGGTGGGTTTGGAGGGTTTGATCCAGAAGAATGGGATTACAAATTTGGCGAATGGATAGAATTGCCAGAAAACAAGATAACAGATTAAATGATTGTATGAAAATACTTGTAAATACGATATCCACTAAGAAACATTCAGGAGGTGCATTTCAGATAGCATATAACTTCCTTATGAAGTCGGTTGAGCATCCAGAAATAGACTGGGTGTTTGTCGTGTCTTCAGACTTGAATGAGATTTTGCCGGAAACGTTTAAAAAGAAGGCGGAGTATTATGTGTTTCCGACTCAACCCGACTTCAAGCACTCTTATAAGCGCGTGAAGAAAGAACTAACGGAGTTGGAAGAAAGACTGAAGCCGGATGTGGTTTATTCCATTACGGCACCGTCGTACTTCACCTTTAAGGCTCCCGAGGTGATGCGTTTCACGAATCCATGGGTGACTCATCCCAACAAATATTCGTGGTCGGTAATGTCATTCGTGGAGAGGATGAAGACCAGACTATATTGCTGGAACCAGCGAAGAATGATGCGCAAGGCTCAATACTTTGTAACGCAAACAGAAACCACCAAGAAGGGAATAGTGCGTATCACAGGCGTTCCTTCCGAAAATGTTAAAGTGGTGAGTAATGTTTTGCCTCAGATATTTAAGGGCCTGAAGAGTTCGCCTAAACCTCAAGACGGCTCATGGATTGATATTGCCTGTGTGGGGGCTCCGGTTCCTCACAAGAATTTTGACATTCTTCCAGACGTTGTGAGGGAACTGAAAGCTTTTGGTATTGATAATGTACGTTTCCGCGTAACAATACCATATGATAATACCTTGTTGGAGTCGTATAAAAAGAAGTTGTCGCCTCTTGGATTACAGGACAGGATTATCACGCATGGCCGTTGTTCGCAGATTGAATTGTCAGAAATGTATCGTGGATGTCAACTCTGCTTTTTACCTACTTTATTGGAGGTATTTTCTGCTAGCACATTAGAGGCTATGTATTTCCGTTTGCCCGTGGTGGCGACCGATTTTGACTTCAATCGCGAAGTGATGGAAGATGCTTGCCTGTACTACGAACCCATGAACGCCAAGGATGCAGCTGCCAAGATTGCTAAGCTGATAGGTGACAGGGGTCTCCAAGAAAAGCTGTCCGAGCGGATGAAAGTACGCCTGAGTCTGTTTGATGATTATGACAATCATTTCAATGCTATCAAGGATTTCCTTGTACAGGTTGGGGAGGGGAGAGTTCAGGCATAACTGATTAAAGCGTTAAATGCCGAACAAACACTTCATCTTAACTCGATTCAACCTCCTAATATTCAACAGGGACAAGGAGGGGCAGAAGGTCAGGTCGTCATCGTGGTTAGAACATCGTTTTTCTCTCTTCGAGCGATACTGCTTACCATCGTTGAAAAACCAGACTTGCCATGACTTTGAATGGATAGTACTGTTTGATAGTACAACACCAGAGAGGTTTAAAAAGAGAGTAGATGAGTACCAAAACGATTTTCCACAACTGATTCCTGTATTCGTCGAGCCTGAAAACGGTCGCTATTTTGCGCAGATTTTCCGAGAGGAAGTTAGGCATAAGATGGATGATGTAAGAGGAGGGCGTGTGCTGACGACTTATCTGGATAATGATGATGCACTGGATATTCACTTCGTTGAAGATATACAGAGAAGGGCGTCTTCCTTGCCAGATGGAACGTTCATTACATACGATAGCGGTTATCAGCTATTTACAGACCACAACTATGTGATGCGCATACGCTACCCAAGGAATCACTTTATGAGTGTTGTGGAAAAGGCTGATATAGCAGTGAAAACGATCTACGGATATGGAAGCCATTACTACGTTGACAAGATTCCGGGAGTAAAGATAGAGCATGTGAAGGATGAACCTATGTGGTGTGAGGTCATACACGATAAAAACATGGGCAATGATGCGTATTTCTTGCGGGCAAAGATGGTGAGAAAAGCCGAAGGCTTCGGTTTCATGGTTCAAGATTCAAGTGTTCAAGAGTTCAACTATGGATTGGGTCTTTATCTGTTCAAATTCCTACCTAGATATTTTAAAACACTTATCCGCAGATGTGGTTATTTCATATTTGGAAATAGATTCAAATAGATTATATGAAACGAGTATTAATACATAGTCTTATCTTTTCCCCTGATGGGGTCTCGACGGCGTATCTGTATAATGATATTGCGCTGAAGCTGCAGGAACGTGGCTACGAGGTGGTGGTGCTGACGACGACGCCGCACTTCAACATCGTACCGGAACAGGTAGCCCAGCAACCTATGCGTTGGAAGGTATGGGGCTTTTACAAGGTGAGTAAGTTCCATGGGATGACTGTGCTGCACGTACCGCAGAAGAAGTTCAAAAGCACATTACTTCGTTTGCTGGGTTTTATTTACTGGCACATTGTGTCGTTCTTCATCGGTCTGACTGTGAAGCATGTGGATTTGATTCTTTCTCCTTCACCGCCACTGACAGTAGGATGGATGAATCTTGGCTTAGCGAAATTGAAAGGCTGCAGGGTAATATATAATGTACAGGAGATTTATCCAGACATCTTGAAGATGAAAGAGGGATTGCCCTTAAAGTTCCTGCGATGGATGGAGAGGAAGGTGTATAATGGCTCGGATGCTGTGACTACCATCGATAAGGTGTTCTATGATACGATTGTGCCAAGGTTTGAGGATAAGAGCAAGTTGCACATTATTCCGAACTTTGTAGACACAGGGCTCTACCACAAGGTGGAGTCTGAGAGTTTAAGAAGTTTAAGTGGTTTAAGAAGTTCAAATGGCGAATCATTATTCCCGAATACGGATAGTATTAAATTGCTGTATGCAGGTAACATCGGGCATGCTCAGTCATGGGAGCCGTTGATTGAATTGGCAGAGAAGACGCGTGAACTGAATGTGGAATACATTGTGATAGGCGAGGGCGCAAAACGTGGGTATGTGGAGGAAGAGATTCAAAAACGTGGATTGGATAAGTTACATCTGTTGCCTTACCAGCCACGTGAGTTGATGCCTACAATATTGTCTTACTCTGATGCATCATTTATCTTCATGGCTCCAGAAAATGATGGAGATGGATTCCCGTCAAAGGTTTACACTATTATGGCTTGCGAAAGACCGCTTCTTGTGTCATCGGGCGAGAATACACCTATTGTTAACTTCCTCAAGGACAAAGGATGTGCAAAGTTGATTACCGAAAAGAACTTTGACAAGAAGGTGGACGAAATGGTAGAATGGTTACGAAATGTGACTAAAGATGAGCTTTCTCAGATGGGTAAAAAGGGATTGGCTGAAATCCAAGCAAAGTACACAAAGGAGAAGGTTACTGATATGTATGTGGATCTCGTGGATGAGTTGGTTTAAGGGGTTTGAGAGTTTAAGGGGTTTGAGAGTTTAAGGGGTTTGAGAGTTTAAGGGGTTTGAGAGTTTAAGGGGTTTGAGAGTTTGAGGGGTTTAAGAGTTCAAGGGGTTTAAGAGTTTAAGGGGTTTAAATGATGGCAACTATAAAGGACTTTGAAGATTTGGTAATTTTTCAGAAGGCCCGAGAGCTCTCGGCTAAAATTTATCCCCTTACTAGGAAAGGAGATTTTAAGTTAGACTCTCGCTTTGTTCAACAAATACGAGCTGCTTCTGGCTCTATTATGGATAATATAGCAGAGGGCTTTGAAAGAACAGGCAACAAAGAGTTCATAAACTTCTTATATATAGCAAAAGGTTCATGTGGTGAGGTTCGTTCTCAGCTGATCAGAGCCAAGGATGCAGAATACCTTACACAGGAGGAATACGATGAATTATATACAGAATGCCGTAAGCTTTCAGCATGCATTATGAACTTTATTAAAGAAATAAAAGCAAGTGATATAACAGGAGCTAAGTACAAATAATAATACTTAAACTTCTTAAATTGCTTAAACGTTTTAAATATTTTCAAGAAAATGAAAATACTGATTACAGGCGTTCACGGATTTGTGGGCTCGAATTTGGTGAAGGCTCTGAAGAAGGAGCATACTATATATGGGCTGGATATCATAGCTCCAGTGAAAGATGGGATTAGATATACTTTCTCGTGGGACTATGTCGAAAAGGATGGGCTTCCTGATGTTGATGCGATAATCCACTTGGCTGGCAAGGCGCATGATGTGAAGAATAAGAGTGCAGCAGATGAGTACTTTAAGGTGAACACTGGATTGACACAAAAGATCTTTGACTACTTTTTGGCTCATCCTGACATCAAGAAGTTTGTGTTCTTCAGTACCGCAAAGGCTGCTGCTGATAAGGTGGAAGGTGTTTTGACAGAAGATGTGGTACCAGCTCCTGTAGGACCTTATGGAGAAAGCAAAATCGCAGCGGAGAAATATATTATTGAAAAGTTTAAGGAGTTTAATGGTTTAAGTAGTTTAAGAGAGGATGACCTTGAACATCTTAAACCCACGTCCAAGGACGTGTATATTTTCCGTCCTTGCATGATTCATGGGCCTGGGAATAAGGGTAACTTGAACCTTCTTTATAATGTCGTGAAGAAGGGAATTCCTTGGCCTCTTGGCGCTTTTGAGAATCGCAGAACATTTACTTCGGTGGAGAACATCTGCTTTGCAGTGAATGGCGTTCTGACCAAGGAAGTACCTTCTGGTATCTACAATATGGGTGATGACGAGGCATTGAGCACGAATGAGTTGATAGAAGAAATCTGCAAGTCACTCGGTAAGAAGTCCCATATCTGGAAGTTGCCCAAGGGCTTGATGAATGGAGCGGCAAAGATTGGTGACTGGCTGCATCTGCCACTGAACAGTCTTCGCATGCAAAAACTGACAGAGAACTATATTTCCTCCAATGCAAAGATTAAGGCTGCATTGGGCGTTGAGAAAATGCCTGTGGATGCAAGGGAAGGGTTGAAAGTAACGCTTGAAAGTTTTAAGTCGTGATTGAAGCGGAAACAATAGAATTGTTACTTCTTCTCATTCGTAAGGCTCTGAATCCTGATTTAACAATCGAGATTCCAGCAGATACGAATTGGGAGGAGGCATTAGATCTTGCAATTAGTCAGGGGGTCTTGGGCGTGTGCTTTGAGGCGGTTGAGAAACTGCCTGCGAATCAACGTCCTGCTCTCGAAATGCTGATACAATGGTATGGCCATACGGAAAAACAAAGCTTGCAATATGAACAAACCTGGGATGTGGCGCGTAAGTTGGACCGATTGTGGTCTGCAGCTGGCATTCAAGCAACTGTTCTGAAGGGACGAGCAATAGCACAATACTATCCTGTGCCAAATCATCGTTACAGTTGTGATTTGGATGTTTTCATTGGACACGACTGGGAGAAGGCTTGCGAGCTATTAGATGGGAAGGGTGTTCAACTGGAATTCGAGGTTTATAAAGAGGCGGAGTTTACGCTCGATGGTGTCTATGTGGAGTGCCACAGATGTATCACTCCCTTTCGTGGAAATAAGCACTTACAGGTTTTTGAACGTTACCTGCGAGGACTGCTTGAGAGTTCAAGAGTTCAAGATGTTCTTGGATGCTTTAGCACCAAGGCGCACCCCCAAGGTGCGGAGCAAGGAGTTCAAGGGAGGTTTTTCGAGGGAACGACATTGGCTTGTCCGCCTTTGATGTTCACCGTGATGCTGTATGTGGAGCATGCTTTGGGTGACTTCCAACAAGGCAAGTTATCGCTGAAGCACATCGTGGATTGGGCGGTGCTTAGGAAACAGGATGTTGACTGGAAGGCTTTTGAAACTCGATGCAAAGAATTCAAGTTTGACAGATTTGTCGCGCTGATAGAGGCTTTAGCAGATGTAGTAGAAGGGAAGAAAGAATTAGAATCGCTTTCACCATCTTACCGAGAAGCTTTCGAAGAGATCTTTCAACAATCCGAATCATCGAAACCCCGCTCATGGTTCAAAAAGCGTGTTAATCTCTTCTTTAATATCATAAAGAACGGCAAGAAGTTCAGCCAATTTGGTTATACTTCTATGCCGTCTTTCTTGTTCGGGGCAATGTGGGGACATTTTGTTGAGAAAAAAGCGAGAGTTTGAGGTAAGAACTATGAACTCAGAACTAAGAGGTAAGAACTAAGAGGTAAGAACTAAGAGGTAAGAAGTGAGAACTAAGAGATATGGCTGAGTTTACAGAAAAGGTACATGAAAAATGTCTTGCATTTGGTGACAGGATAATCAAGTTGAATGATTATCTCCTTCAACTTGAAGTTAAGAAGGAAGAGCTAAATGCCATGAAAGGGAAACGCAAAGCTATTCCTATCTTTTTGCTTTCCATCTCAAATATCTGCAATCAACTTCTTAGGGCTGGTACAAGTATTGGGGCTAATAATGCTGAAGCAATTAACGCTATTAGCAAGAATGATTACCGAAGCAAAAGTCATATCGCTTTAAAGGAGGCACGTGAATCATTATACTGGATAGAACTATTGCACAGAAACAAATATCTTGATGACAAGGAGTTTGAATCTATTTATGGTGAATGCGAAGAGTTGGTGCGAATCTTAGTTTCCAGATGTAAGAAGCTCGACGATGATTCTTCGAAGTAAGAACAGAGAAGTCAGAAGTCAGAAGTCAGAAGTAAGAGGGAAGAGGTAACAAGTGATAAGTGAGAAGTGATAGGGGATAAGTGAGAGCTAAGAACTAAGAGCTAAGAACTAAGAGGTAAGAACTAAGAGGTAAGAAGTGAGAAGTAAGAGGGAAGAACTGAGTGTCCGATACTAATAAACAATGAAGATGCAAAAGTTTAGAGATCAAAATAAGATTAGAGAGTTTCTGAATGATATCCTTACCAAGAAGGAGTCGGAGGACTTGGAGTATAAACATGCATCAGGTGGTTTCCCGGGTAGTTTTTGGGATACTTATTCTGCCTTTGCTAATACTGAAGGTGGAATCATCATATTTGGTGTGGAGGAAAAGAACGAAGGTCTTTATCTAGATTTAATTTCAGACGAGACAGTTGAAAAATACAAAAAGGAATTTTGGAGTAACGTTAATAATAAGTCGACGATAAGCTGTAACCTGCTGAAGAATGATGATGTTGAAGTCGTGAAGTATAGCGGTTACAACATTATGTTTTTTCATATTCCTAATGCAAGCAGAGAACAGCGGCCTGTATTTAGAACTACGAATCCTTATAATGGAACCTTTAAGCGGAATTATGAGGGCGACTACAAATGCACGGAAAAAGAGGTACAGCGGATGTTTGCAGATGCTAATGACTCAAGGCCTGCAGATAGTAGAATTTTATCCAATTATAGTCTGAACGACATAGATAAAGAGTCGATACAGCAGTACAGGCAGTTATTTGCTACGGCCAGGCCGAACCATCCTTGGTTGGTAATGGACGATATGACCTTATTAGAAAAACTTGGTGGATATCGAAAAGACAGAGAAACTGGTGAAGAGGGATTTACTCTGGCTGGTTTGTTGATGTTTGGAAAGTATGATTCCATCACAGACAATTCTTGTGCCCCTGATTTTTTTCCAGACTATCAGGAGTGGCTTAACGATGATCCGGATGGTAGGTGGTCGGCAAGAATCTATCCTGATGGGACGTGGGAGGCGAACCTTTTTCAATACTATAGAAGGGTGTTGCCAAGGTTACAGAGTTTCTTGCCTAATCCGTTCCGGTTGGAAGGAAACACTCGCAAGGAGGAAACAACTGCTCATGTGGCAGTACGTGAGGCTTTTATAAATCTGTGTGTGCATTCAGATTTTTCAGTGAATGCCAATTTGATAGTAAAGCATGTGAAGAATATGTTTATATTCTCAAACCCAGGCTCTTTGCTTATTACGAAAGCTCAATATTATCATGGCGGGCAGAGTGTTTGTAGGAACAAATCGTTGCAGAAAATGTTTATGATGCTCGGTGCTGCTGAGAAGGCTGGTAGTGGCGTGGATAAAATATTGAAAGGTTGGAGCGATGCAAACTGGCGTACTCCGTTTATTGACACGACCTGTCGTCCTGATGTAGTGAACCTATATTTACCAATGCTTTCTTTGTTGGATGTTGATGTAAAGGAGGGGCTTATAGAGTTGTTTGGAAAAAGTGTAGTAAGGATAGAGCATAATTCTTTACAGACATTGGCCCTTGCATATACGGAGGGTTATGTTACAAATGAAAGACTAAGATATACGCTTAATATCCATAAAGCAGATATTTATAATTTGCTCAAGGATATGTGTTGTAAAGGCTATTTAGTGGCAGAAGGTCATGGAAGGGGGACGAAATATTATATTTCACGAGTTCGTAAGGCTTCCGATGTTAGTGATAATATTGGAAGTAACCTCGGAAGTAACCTCGGAAGTAATCTAGGAAGTAACCTCGGAAGTAATCTAGGAAGTAAACCCAAAAGAAGATTGAGTAGAGATGAACTAAGAAGAAATATATTGGTAGTATGTGATGAATGGATTTCGCTTGACCATATAGCAACTACAATTGATAGAAATCCGGATTATTTGCTTACGAGTGTTATTCCTTCCATGTTAGAAGAAGGGCTTTTGGAGCGTATGTATCCTCAAAGTCCGAAACATCCTTATCAGAAATATAAAAAGAAGTAAGGTGCATGGGACTATGCCCATTTGGGCACCTTAATTCTATCGATTACCTTAGTTTTTTCTTTCGGAAGGTGGCAGAAAATGACGTAATTTATAATAACTGGAGAAAGAAGTAAGCGGTAACTTGCTAATATTCAGCGGTTTCTTTTGTTTGTGGATGTGTTTTAAGATAGAAAAGAGAATGATAGCTTTTTATTGACCATGATGTTAATAAGTGGCAAGCGCTCTAGACTTTAGACTCTAGCAACTAGGACACAAAAGCCGCTTCTGGATTATTCCAGAGGCGGCTTTTGCGTTATGTGTGTCTTGCTTTCTTGTTGACGTTCAGTGGGGTTCTTCCTGGGAAGGCGATGGTGTAGGCTTGGTCGAGGGTGCGGAGGGTGACTTTGCAGCTGCTGATGCCGAGTGTGACGGAAACGATGGCTCGCAACAGTTCACGATGTTTGCGGGGGAAGATCCAGGGCGGCGGCAGTTCATCGTAGCCGTAGATGGGCATATCCTTGATGGACGCTTTGCGGCAGACTTCCCAGATGAAGTCGTCGGTAGCTCGCAGTCCGAACCACGATTTCAGGATGTTACGGACGCAATAGCGTTTGTATTGCCCTTCCAGAAGCCGTCTCGTGTGCTCCAGCCGAAGCCAGAGCCGCACGAAACATTCTTGGGTGTTTTCGATTTTCATTTTGACTAAATGACTAATGACTAATGACTGAAAATGACACTTACAGACTGTTGCATTTACGATAGTGTCCATTATCTGTTTTGGCGACTAGTCCTTGATTGCACCAGTTTTTCAGCATTTGCTGCACACTGTTGCGCGTCACTCCGGCACCTTTCACTGCAACCGATTGCTGCATGGCCTGCTCGAATGTGAATTGTACATCGAGGCGCTCATAGATGGAATCGTTCTTGCCGCGCTTCACTCGGGCAATGTTCATGTTGCCAACATAATCACGACTGCTGAAAGCGTTCTCTATGCGGTCGCGGAAGAAGTGGAGCGCGTTCTCCAGAAGCGAATCGGCTATCAAATCGAAAGTGACCATCATCTGGCGCGTTTGAGCCTTCACGAGCATCTCTTTCCAGAGGTCGGGATATTGCTTCAAGAGCGCTTCTGCTCCACCAAATCCGTGCTTCTGGATGAGCGTTTCGCACACCTTGCAGAGCATCAGACAGCAGGTCATCCGTTGTGCTGTGACGCAGACGCGGAAGCGCTGACGGGCTCTCACTCTGTCGTCGTTCATCATCGTTTCCAAGCGTATGTCTTCCAGCCATTTGCGTCCATTCTGTTCAAGCTTTGGTAACACCACTTCTCCATGCAACAAGGGCAGCAGATGAGCCACTTGTTGAATGCGATCTGTCTGGCGCTGAGTCAGCACGTGGGGCCTTTCCTCGAGCGGCGAGAACGTGTTGTCGGGCGTACGGGCCAGAGCGATGCGGCTTTGGAATCCGTCGGTGTAGTTGCTCACCACGCGATAGAGGGCATCGGGCGTTCCGCACATTGTGACGTTCCACAGCAACTGCTCGATGTGGACGTTCACCGCTTCTGCACTCCGAGCCTCGCGATCATACCTCGTGCCGTCGTAGCTCTGACGCAGCATCACCGAGAAGTCGCTCATCGTGGATTTCCATTTCTGCGCCACCGTATCGGCCTCGGGTGTGAACGAGAAGGCGTGCTTCCCCTCTGTGTTCGCCAGTCGTTCAGCGAGGTTGGCAACGGTGTTGTTCAGCGTCAGGAAACGTACAGGCAGCTTCGGCTCTTCGGGCTGTTCCTTCTTGTTCTTGGCCGCACGTTTCTTGGCTCGCCACTCGTCCTCCTGCATCTGATACATCTTGTCGAGCGCCGACACTTCGCTCATCCAGGCCTCAATAACAGGGTCTATCGCACCTTTGCCGCTTGCGAAGTCGCCTGCGATGTAGCTGATGAGATTCAGGCCTTTCTTCTGTCCGTGAACGTCGAGCGTAACCCCTGTGGCCAGCGCTCCGATGCAGGGACAAATGGCCGTCACAACAGGCATAGCGAGCGAAGGGCCGACAGCTTCCACCGAGTCTTTCACGCCTTGAGGGAGCTTCCCAAACTGGCCATTCGACGTCGGCTGTTGTTCTGTATCTGCATCTTCGTCCAGGGAGAAATCCACTTCCTCATCATCGTATTCGCAGTCCACGCCAGCTCTTCTCAGGGCTTCCTGCATCTTCTTCGGGATGTTCTTGTAGAAGTCGTAGCTCTGCGCGCTCTTCACCGTTTGTGCCACGTTTTCGCCGCGTTCCTGCACAATCTCCTGCACGAAGGGCGTCTGTCGCAGAATCTGTTCGATGAGGGCAGCATCGTTGTCGGTGATGTAGCGCAGGTGGTCGGCCAGATAGAGCGAAGTGCGGTGCCTGTCGCCCTCCTGCACCTTCTTGCCCTCCAGCCAGGCATCGACGATCTGGGCGTAAGGGATGCCGTGATATAGAAGTTGAGAGTGGAGAGTGGAGAGTTGAGAGTCAGTGGTTAGTTTAGAGTTTAGAGTAGACTTTCCACTATCAACTTTTTCAACTGTCTCTAAACTCTCAACTCTACACTCTACACTTTTTATTTGGAAGATTTCATCGTCCAAATAAATCAAGTCCTCAGGACTGTCGGACGTGGAGAAGAAGACACGGGTAATGTCTTTTGCGCCTTCGTCGTAATCGACGCCAAGCAGGCCAGCTGCCCAGCGGAGATTGTCCTCCTGGCTCAGCTCTGGGCGGCGCTTGAAGACGAGGTGGTAGCCTTCGCCACGAGCACTGAGTTCGAGCATCAGCAGTCCGAGTTCGTCTTTCTTCGCGAGGATATTCTGCTTGACCTGTTCCATCTCAGAAGCCTCGATGTGGTCTATGTCCATCCCTACGGTTGTGCTCATCGTCTTGGAGGCTTTCAGCGAGCCGTCCTCGTTTGGCAGGCAGCTGTAGTTCATCTGCACCAAGCGGTTCTTCTGGCGGACATCGCCGCTGCGGACAGCCTTCAGGACTTCCTTCTGACGACCACCATTTCGCAAGCTCAGATACTCGGCTCTCGTTTGGACGGGGCGCATCATCTTCGCCCCATCCTTATAATAAATAATGTGTACGCTCATTTAGAGTTAAGAGTTAATAGATAATAGATAATAGTTAAGAGATAAAAGTTTAGAGTTAAGACAAAAACCGAGAAAACCTTGCTCTGGTTGAGACTTTGTCTCTGATGTCGTGCCTGCATGCTTTCTTGTAAGCGAGCTTCCAGAAATCCTGCATCCACACCATCCATCCCTTTGGGATTACAACCCGAGCAAAAAAAACATTAAAAACAATTTCTTTTTCTTTGAACACGAATGACACTAATCTAACGAATATTTTCTTACTGATGACAAACCAGGGGTTTGCTTTTATCGTGATAAAAGGTTTTGTTTTGTTGGAGGACTGATTGAAAGCTCGCTTTCATAAGTCTTCAACCAAAACAAACTCATCATCAGTAAGAGTAATCTATTAATTCGTGTTAATTCGAGCAATTCGTGTTAATTCGAGCAATTCGTGTTCGTTACTTGATTTTTTCTTGTTTTTGCTTTTGGAAGCTTTGAGTCCGAAAGGACAGGCCGGTTATCGGAAGGAAGATGGCGGAAGTGCACTTTCAGCCAGATTTCTGACGATATCAGGCAGACACGAAGTGTCAAGCTTTCAAAAGTGTTTTTAGGGTTTTTGTCAGTTAATTTTTGTCAGTTTGAGTTTAGAGGTTAGTGTTTAGGGTTAAGAGTTCACGGATGACTTTCTGGGCGATTGCACTTGCTTGACGGACGAGTAGCATGGGCAGTTTGTGCACCATGTCTTTCGGCATTGTGAAGACGAAGTAGTAGCGTCCGTCGCGGCCCAGCGTCAGTGTGCTGTTGTCGTCGCGGAACATTGCCTTGCCTCGGATGCGTTTGGGCAGCTGTGTGATGTAGATGTTGCCGTCGCGCATGCATTGCACCTTGCAGTTGGCCGAATAGGGCTCCATCTTCACCTTGTCGCAGCACTCGAAGTCGGCTGTATGCTGTCCGTTTGCCCACTTGATGAAAGTCATGAAACCGTTCACCGTTAATACTCTCTCAGTACTTTTTTTAATAATGTTACTCATTTTGTTTGGAGTGTTGTGAGATGTGTGGTGGTGTTGCAACTTTCCTCATGAGACCTCACGCAACTCGGGTTAATACTTTGGATTTCGAATCACGATGCAAAGGTACGACGACATTTTTAGGGGCGTCCTATACTCCATATTGACTCCATATAAAAAAAATGAGCACCCCACCTCGAAGGTTGGATGCTCATCCTTGTATGTTGCTCTAATAGAGCGAGTTACTTGCCGTTATAAATTTCCTGGAACTTCCTCTTCAGTTCGTCGAAGATTTGCGTTTGCGCTTCATAACCTACGCTTGCACTCATGGAAGTGGACAAATCTTTGGCATAGTTCGAGAGGTCCAGATTGAAGGCCTTGCCGAAAGCCGTGAAGAAGTCCTGCTTTGTCAGTTTACCACCGTCCTTGTGCTCCACCATCCCGATTTCGTACATAGCATTGGCTATGCGAATAAGGTCGATTTTGTTGCCTCGCTTCTGCACAAGCGCGATAGGACTGTCGAAAGAAACAGATGGCGCCTCCTCCTTCATATATTTCTGCTCCACATTCCCGAAAACACTCCCAAAGACCGTATTAACAACCGCCTGCTTCGTTTCCTTTTCCATATACTCTAAAATCTAAACTGTCTGCTCTAAACTTTTCTCTCCGATATTCTGTGTCACAGCACCCGTCGCACTTCCATTAAGCGTACCGATGATGACCTGACGTGCGGGTTCGTTTTGCTCATCGTCCAGGCTTTCAATGATTGCCGACAAGTCCTCAGGGAGGACAAGTCCGTTCGCATTTGCAATCTCCAGAATTGCCGACTTAGCGAAAGTTCGCTTGTCTGGAGTTTTGCGTTTCGACCTGTTGGCATATATGCGCAGCCCCTTGAGCAGGTTCTCTTCCGTGGCCTTCTTTGCCACATCGGCCGAGAGTTTGCTCATCTCTGCTATCTTCATCTCCAATTCAGCCCGCTGCTTCTTCTCTTCGGCAAGTTGCAGTTGGAGTTGTTCCAATTCATTCTCAAGCGATCTGACATTTTCTTTCAACTCCTCATTCTCCTGCATCATGAGGTCGGCAAGTCCCAATGCTTCAACGATAGCTTTTTCATGCTCCATCTCCTCCATCATGCGCTCATGCTTCTTCTCCATTTCTCGCCTAGTTTTGCGATAAACCTCACTATAGAGGCTATAATCCATTTCCATATTATCAAAAGTGTTAAGTATTAATAATAAGTGTAATCCCTCGTTGCCTACATGATAGTCAACAAGTGTGAAAATCGGTTGCGAAGTTACGAAATATCCTCGACGTGACAAAGCAAATAATGAAGAATTTTTGACACACTAGTAAATTCCCGTATTTGCCTACAGATTATAGAAAAAAACGGTAAAAACTCTTTTGGATGTTTTAGCTCTTTCAGAGCTTTTGTGCTAAGTACTATGCCTTGTCCTTAAGAGCCAGCTCTTGCGTCCAAGCCACAGACCTTATCACATAACTCCGTTATTACAACCATCCAAAAGCAAAAACTCCGGTTCTGCGAACCTAAAAAAAGTAATTCCTATCCCATGAAACCAACAAGGCAAACTGTTATCGTTAAGGTTAAAACAGTTTTTTAGGCTTGAAAAGCCGGTGTTTTTGCTCACAAAGTATGAGACGGCTCTGTAAGAGACAAAGGACTATCAGTCCGACCATACTGACGTGAGGGTTTTTCTGGTTTTTGTCTAAATATAGACGCAGATTGAAGAAAAAAACACCGGTTCTGCGAACCTAAAAAATGGCTTCTCGCTGACAAGAGGACGATAACCCTAGAATGCATACATGTTACCTGTCTGTTTGTCCAAGTAATATCGTTCACATTGGTCACGGACTGGAGCAAAGTTGTATAATACCCCAATACAAACTCCTGAAAGCCTCATATAATTCCACAACTGCTGACGTTGCTCCGGTCCAAGGTGCTCAATGGCTTTACATTCTATCAGCATGTCATTGCCAACAAGGAAATCAGCATAATGCTTATGTCTTATCTGCCTACCGTGAAATGTAACAGAGAAATAATATTCCTTCACCCGTGCGATATCATTTTCTTCGAACAATATATCTAAAGCCTCTTGATAAATATATTCGTTCAGGAAAGGGCCCATTTCCTTATGTACCTGTTGGCACAGGCCTACGACCCTGTAACACTTGTTTTTGAGTTCTGTGGCCAGAGCAGTGTTGATATCCGCAAGTTTTGAAATATTGTAATTCATAATGAGACAATCTTTATTAACAAAACGCAGAATCGGATAACATTATTGTGGTAAAACAGTTTTTAGGCTTGAAAAGCCGGTGTTTTTTGCTTTCAATGTCTTGGAACCACGTTAGTGGATGTGGAAAGTGGTGTGGGATTGGCATAAAGCCTGCTTTTAATGTCAAGGACATACCACTTTACTCAAATGCTCTAAACAGAGCTTTTGTGCTAAATACTATGCCTTGTCCATAAGAGCCAGCTCTTGCGTCCAAGCCACAGGTCTTATCACATAACTCCGTTATTACAACCATCCAAAAGCAATAACAACGGTTCTGCGAACCTAAAAAACAGAATTTCCTATACTCTGAAACCAACAAGGAAAACAATTATCGTTAAGGTAAAACAGTTTTTTAGGCTTGAAGGCCGGTGTTTTTACTTTCATGGTCTTGGAACCACGTTAGTGGATGTGGAAAGTGGTGTGGGATTGGCATAAAGCCTGCTTTTAATGTCAAGGACATACCACTTTACTCAAATGCTCTAA
>CACYXI010000018.1 GCA_902778265.1 uncultured Bacteroidales bacterium
TAAGCATTTGAATTTGTATTCAGTTTTGCCATAGTTCTACTTCTTTACACGGTTAAGACGCTTGTTGATATTTCTCTGAACTACGAAGTAGTCTATTGTTGGAGCCATCATGTTACCGAAGAGGATAGCAAGCATCATACCCTCTGGGAAACCAGGGTTCATCTGACGGATGATAACAGCAAGAGCACCAATGATAAAACCATAGATGTACTTACCTGTCTCTGTACGAGCAGATGTTACAGGGTCGGTAGCCATGAATACTGCACCGAAGCAGAAACCACCGATAGCGAACTGATGATACCACTCTACTGTGCTCTGGCCTGTTGCCTGGAAGATATAGCTAAGAAGTGCACCGCCAGCAAACACGCTGAACATTGTCTTCCAAGAAGCGATACCTGTCCAAAGGAGGATAACGGCACCAATAGCGATAGCGATAACACTTGTCTCACCGATAGAACCAGGGATAAGACCAATAAAGCTATCCATAAGACTTGCAGTAGGTGCGTTGCCTGTTGCCATCTGACCGAGAGGAGTAGCACATGTGAATCCGTCAGGAAGTGTGTTACCGAAACCGAAGATGCTCTCTGTGCTTACCCATACTGTGTCACCAGACATCTTTGTTGGGTAAGAGAAAAAGAGGAACGCACGCGCGAGGAGTGCCACGTTGAAGATATTCATACCTGTGCCACCGAAAATCTCCTTACCGAAGATAACGGCAAATGCAACAGCAAGTACGATAACCCAGAGTGGGCAACCTACAGGAAGAATCATTGGAATGATGATACCACTTACGAGATAACCCTCCTGAATCTCCTCGTTCTTCCATTGAGCCCAAGCGAACTCAATGCCAAGACCTACGATATAACTAACAAGAATCTTTGGCAGCACAACCAATGCGCCATAGATGAACATATCAAGGAAAGAACCATCCTGACCTGCAGCCAGATAGTTCTGATATCCTACGTTGTACATACCGAAGAGCAATGCTGGGAGAAGCGCGATAACCACCATTGACATGATACGCTTAGAGTCAATGGCATCGTGGATGCTTGCACCCGACTTCGCTGTAGTATTTGGTACGTACAGGAAAGTCTCGAAACCATCGAAGACGCTACGGAAAGCGTGAAGCTTACCACCTTCCTCAAAGTTCGGCTTTATTTGATTTAGATAATTTCTTAAGAAGCTCATTACTCATTTTCCTTTCTCAGCACGTCGAGACCTTCGCGGACGATGCGCTGCAATTCAAGTTTACTACTATCAACGAACTCTGCGAGGGCGAAATCCTCTGGACTTACCTCGTAGATACCGAGCTGCTCCTGCTTGTCGATGTCGCCTGTGATGATTGCCTTGATGAGATACTCACCGTAGATATCCATAGGAAGTACGCTGTCGTACTCACCACTCATAATCATGTGGCGCTCACCACCCTTAACACGAGCGTCGAGCTTATACTGCTTCTTGCCGAAGAGCCAAGAGAAATAGCTGCGGTTTACAGAGAACTGCCCAAAGCGAGGCATGATCCAACCAAGGATCTCATCTGCATTGTCACCCTCTGGAATAGCTGTAATCTCACTTGTATGAGCACCGAGAGTTACAGTTATGGATGAAGCCTGCTGTGTAGTAGCAATAGCCTTACCTGTCAGAGGATTGCCCATGATGACACGAGCATTGGCACCTGCATTGATTGTCAACTGCTGACCAACAAGAGCATCAACATATCCATTCTCCTTCATCTCGCTACCAGCAATGGCAACTGTACGGGTGAGGTTCACCTTACCTGTGTTGAAGAGACGACCAAAGAAGAGAACTGCGCTTGGCTCAACAGTCCAAACCACCTCTCCCTTGTTTACTGGATCAATGTTGTTAACCTGAACACCTACATTACCTGCAGGACACTTACCGCGGAACTCTACAACCTCTACGTCGCTAAGGCTCATAGACTCATTAACGCCTACATACACCTTTGCAATCTTAGCAAGTGCAGAAAGACCAGTCTGGAAGTCTGCCTCCTGTCCCTTAAGCTCGAAAGAGAAATCACCAGCCAATGGCATATCTCTGAAAGCTGAGACGAAGATTGCCTTTGGAGCTGTCTCTGGATTGGTAGAGATAGCGTATGGCAACTGGTTGATGTACCCGAAGAGACCTGCGTCGAGCAGAGCGTCCTTCACAGCCTGTGCGTCAAGAGACTTAACATCCTTCTTGCCGAAATCTACGAACTCCTGCTGTGCATCAGCCTCAACCTGAATGCTGAGCAGCTTACGACGGTCACCACGCTCCACAAGCGTAACGGTACCGCTGACTGGAGAAGCAAACTTCACCTGCGGAAAGTCTTTGTTGACGAACAAAGCATCACCAGCCTTGACCTTGTCGCCTTCCTTAACCACAACCTTTGGCTTCACGCCCTCAAAGTCAGATGGTTTCAAGGCAAACAACATTCCCGCAGACAGGGCTACCTTCTTTGGCTCAGCCTTACCTGCAAGATTGATGTCAAGACCTTTTGACAATTTAATTACACGTGTCATTTTACTTATTATTAAACTTACTGATTATAACCTCTATTAAATTTCCTCACAAAATTTGTTGTTCCGAATACTAGTGCATTTTCACTCTCTAAAAGTCAATGCACGTTTGTAATTTTTAGAATGCAAAGTTAATAAAAAAAAACGGTTTTTTGTTCTTTTTTACCTATTTTTATTAAATAAGTAGTGCAATTCTTCGTTTTTCTGTTTCTTAATTATTAACTTTGCAATCCCGATTTAACAAAAAATTATCACACACAATGAAAATCTGTTATATTGTGGCTATGCAAGCAGAGGCACAGCCATTTATTGAGCACTTCGGTGTTCAGGAGGTAAAGGATTTCTTTGCCCCACTACCCTGCAAGCTATACAGAAGCGTTCTTTCCGAGGACAACGGCGGAACGGAATTGAATGTTGTTCTCAACGGACAGCAACACGGCTCTGACCTCGTAGGTTGCGAGGCCGCATCTGTTGCCACACTTGCTGCAATACAGAAGATAAACCCTGACATCATCATCAACAGCGGTACTTGCGGCGGCTTCAAGAGCGAGGGAGCAAGCATCGCGGAGGTTTATATCGGCAATGGCGTGATGTTCCACGACCGTCGCGTACCTGGTGATGACGCATGGGGTACTCAGGCTCTCGGCAACTACCCAGTCTGGGAAGGCTCAGAGGCTCTTGCAAAGGCACTTGGTTTCAAGATGGGCAAGGTAACGACAGGCTCAAGTCTTGATATGCAGCCATGCGACGAGAAGATTATCCACGAGAACGGTGGTCAGCTGAAGGACATGGAAGGTGCCGCAATAGCCTTCGTATGCTCTTTGTTCAATAAGCCTATTCTCTTCGTTAAGTCCGTCACCGATCTCTGTGACTCTGGTGCAGAGACTTTTGAGGAGTTCTCCAAGAATCTCGCTGCTGCAAGCGAAGCGCTGAGAAAGGCGAACGTAGAGATAATCAACCATCTGACTAAATAACTAAATAATAAAATGAAAAGTGAAAAATGGAAAATACAAGTTACGCTTGTAAGTGAATAGTTAATAGTGAAAAGTGAAAAATACCAAATACTGGTAGCCACCAGAACGAGGTTCACACAAGGGTGTTAACCAGTATTAAGTATTATTATCTATTCGTTATTCACTATTCACTAAAATACTATCTTGTATTTTTCATTTTTCACTTTTCATTTTTCATTTAAATTTCTATGAATATAAAAACCCTTTTAACGACATCATTTATGGCTCTCGCCACAATTGCGAGTGCCAAAGATTACAAATTCCAGACCGTGCCTGGCGATGCCACGCAAACCCGCATCTACACTCTCGACAACGGTCTAAAAGTATATTTCTCTGTCAATAAGGAAAAACCACGCATCCAGACTTATATTGCCGTGCGTACTGGCTCAAAGAACGATCCTGCCGAGACAACCGGCTTGGCTCACTACCTTGAGCACCTCATGTTCAAGGGTACAAAGAAGTTCGGCACTAACAATCCAGAGGCAGAGAAACCATTGCTCGACGATATCACCAAACGTTACGAGGAATACCGCACAATCAAGGATCCTGCCCTCCGCAAGCAGAAATATCACGAAATCGACTCTGTTTCGCAGTTGGCAGCCAAGTATTTCATTCCTAACGAATATGACAAGCTCATGGCTACTATCGGAGCTGAAGGCACCAATGCTTTCACCAGCTACGATGTAACCTGCTATACCGAGGACATCCCAAGCAACGAAATTGAGAACTGGGCAAAGATTCAGAGCGACCGTTTCCAGAACATGGTCATCCGAGGTTTCCACACCGAGCTTGAGGCAGTTTATGAGGAATACAACATCGGATTGTCAAGCGATGAGAACAAGTGCTTTGACGCTCTCATGGCAAAGGCTTTCCCTAACCACCCTTACGGCACACAGACCGTTATCGGCACTCAGGATCACCTGAAGAACCCTTCTATAGTCAATATCGAGAACTATTTCAAGAAGTGGTACGTGCCTAACAATGTAGCTATCTGTATGGCTGGTGACTTTGACCCAGACAAAACCATCGCGCTTCTCGACCATTATTTCGGCGGTTGGAAGCCTGGCGCTGATGTTCGTCAGCCTGTATTCCCAGAATTGAAGCCTTATACCGCTCCTGTCGATACCACGGTTATCGGTCAACAGGCAGAGTCTATATGGGTGGCATGGCCTGCCAAGAAGGCAGCTTCCCTTCAATGTGACACGCTCGATGTCATCACCGACATTCTCGGCAATGGTAAGGCAGGTCTCTTCGACCTCGACCTCAACCAAGCAATGAAAGTGCAAATGGCTCAGGCATGGTGCGAAACACTCCAGGACTACTCTGGCGTTCTGCTCATCGGTACCCCAAAGCAGGGGCAGGATTTGAAGGAGGTTCGTCAGCTTATGCTCGATGAAATCGGCAAATTGAAGCGTGGCGAGTTCTCCGACGACCTTCTGCCATCGGTCATCAACAACAAGAAACTCCAGTATTTCCGAGCTCTTGACAACAACCGCTATCGCGTGTCACAGCATCTGGATGCTTTCATCAACGGCATAGAATGGGAACAGGCGGTTAAGAAGCTCGACAGAATGAGCGGCATGACCAAGGAACAGATCGTTGCCTTCGCCAACCGTTTCTTTACCGATGGCTATATCTCCGTGTTCAAGACGCAGGGGGTGGATTCTCTCCAGAAGAAGATCGACAAACCTGCCATTACGGCTATCCCTACCAACCGCGATCAGGTTAGCCAGTTTGTCAAGGATATTCAGAACAGTAAGGTTGAGCCTATACAGCCTGTATTCCTCGACTTCAAGAAAGACCTTACCGTCAGCAAGACAAGCTCTGGTCTGCCTCTGCTCTACAAGCAGAACACCACAGACGGACTCTTCAACCTCTCTTTCCGCTATGACTTCGGTCACGAGGACGACAACCGCTATGACATTGCTGCCGACTACCTCAACTACCTTGGCACCACCAAGCTCTCTGCTACCGAGGTTAAGCAGCAGTTCTATAAGCTTGCGTGCAACATGAACGTAGGCGTGAACGGCAATAACATCAACATCTCGCTCAGCGGTCTTAGCGAGAATATGCCACAGGCTCTTGCTCTTCTCGAAGATGTTCTCACCAACGCAAAGCCTGACGAGGAGGCATACAAGCAGTATGTTGATCTTATATTGAAGAATCGCGAGGATGCCAAGAAGGAGCAGCGCAACTGTTTTGACTATCTCTATCACTATGCTGTATATGGCCCTCACAACATGCGTCGTGATGATATGACCGCCCAGCAACTGCAAAGCACTAATCCAAAGGTGTTTACCGACTTGCTGAAGAATATCTCCGGCTATGAGCACACCGTGTTGTATTACGGTCCATTGAGCGAGAAGGAACTGTCGGATGTCGTTGGCAAGTACCACAAGACAGCAAAGTCTCTCTCCCCTGCCCCACAAGGTCAGCCTTTCACTATGCAGCAGACACCACAGAACGAGATCTGGATTGCGCCTTACGATGCCAAGAACATCTACATGCGTATGTTCCATAATGAGAGGCGTGAATGGAATCCTGAAAAGCAGGGCATCACCACCCTCTTCAACGAATACTACGGCGGTGGAATGAATGGTATCGTGTTCCAGGAACTCCGTGAGGCTCGCGGACTTGCCTACAATGCCTATGCCTACTATAATTGGCCAAGCAGAAAGGGCGAGACCGAGAATTTTTTCACCCATATCATCACGCAGAACGACAAGATGATGGATTGCGTCAAGCAGTTCCATGAGATTCTGAACAATATGCCACAGAGCGAGGCTGCTTTCCAGATTGCCAAGGATGCCGCTATCAAGCAGATTGCCAGTCAGCGCACCACCAAGTTCTCTGTACTCAATGCCTATGTCAACGCACAGCGTCTCGGTCTTGACTACGACCTCAACGAGAAGATCTACAACTCTCTCCCTTCTCTCCGTTTGCAGGACATCGTAGATTTCGAGAAGCAAAACATGGCTAACAAGCCTTATCGCTACATCATCCTCGGCGATGAGAAAGAACTCGACATCAAGGCTTTGGAACAGATTGCTCCTATCCATCGTCTCACACTCGAAGAGGTGTTCGGGTATTAAGCCCCCTGTTTGGAAAGTAAATTCTCATTATGATCTTACCTGATGTTTTATGCAATATTTCATTTCTGAAGACAGAGGCTTTGAATTTGTTGTAACTGAGGACATTACAAAAGATTTCGGTCTGCACAACCATACCGAGCATTATGTAATTTCATTCATCACAAAGGGTGAGGCAATGCTCTTATACAACAACGTAAGTGTAATTCTAAAGAAAGACGACACATTCATCGTGCGTCCGTATATGCCTCATTCTGTTAAGGTGGAAGCAGATTCGCAGATTCTGTCACTCTGCATAAACAAAGAATGGTTTTATTCTGACTCTGCCAGCGAAATTAGTCGAATAGTAAGTACAAAATTCGATGAAACCGCGGCAGAAAACGGTTTTGACGACAGAATTAAATCGGAGCTGACCGATGCCATCGGACTGATTGAGGAAAGTATAGACGACGAGCGTTACAAATTGTCAGAAGACATTCAGAGGGTTGCCGACAAGATAGCTCAGAAATCATCAGACATATACTTGCTCGACCAACTTTCGGAGGATGTTTACATAAGCAAATATCACTTAATCAGAAAGTTCAAGTCGAAAATCGGACTGACGCCTCATCAGTTAATGATTCAGGTAAGAGTGCGAAAAGCGCAGAAGGAACTTGCCCTTGGCGGTCGGCTGATTGATACCGCCTTAGACAACGGCTTCTACGATTCGAGCCATTTCGACAAGTGTTTCAGAAAAATTGTGGGCATCTCGCCGTCGGAATATCAGAGAAAAATCCGCGATATCTGAAAATTAGCAATTTTATACAAGCATAATACGTTCCATTTTCGTAATTTTGCAGCGTTAAATCATTAAACAGTTACACAAAATGGAAGTATTTGAAAAGTTTGACAAAGGGCAACTGGCCTTGCCCGAAAAAGTGGTTGATTTCAACAGTCTGAAATGGAACGAGCACCCAACATTCAAGGGTGTGGCTCTGAAACACATTGTAACAGCAAAGGATAGCGGCGGTCTTTTCAGCTATCATCTAGTAAGAATTGCGCCAAACTGCAAAATTGGGTTGCACACTCATGAAACGCAACTCGAAACGCACGAGGTTGTAGCCGGTAGCGGAATCTGTCTTAACAACGGCAAATCTATAGACTACGCACCAGGCGTAATATCAATAATGCCTGCCAAAATAGAGCACGAAGTAATAGCTGGCAACGAAGGGCTTTATCTCTTTGCCAAGTTCATGCCCGCCCTCTGCTGATATTCAGATACCAAGAGTAGAAACATATAGAGACTGCCTCATTTTAACAAAAATGGGACAGTTTTTATTTATCCATTCGTCACAAATTCGTGTGTCTATTTTTATTGTAATTGTAATTATTGTAACGCTCTGCATTTTGCAATGTCGAGATTACACTTTGTAAAAAATCAAAAGTTTTTGCAATAGGGGGTTTCACCTTTGGCTATTTTTACGTCTTTAGAAATTGATTATCAAGAAATTACATAGGGTGAAACCCCATCAAAAGGGTTTCACCTTTACTATTGCCAGATTACACTTACTAATCTATTGGATTCCAACAAATTACGCTCGACAAAACATAGGTGAAACCCTCACGTATAAATGGTGAAACCCTCTCAGAGGGGGGTCACCCATCATTATCTACTGACTTTCAGGATATTAGGTCATAAAAATAGGGGTGGTGAAACCCTCCCTCTCAAAAACTTTCGCAAAAATCACAGTTGTAATCTCGACATTACAAAACCACACATTAAAGAGCAATGATATGGAAATAAAAATCAGATACATCATATACATCTGTTTCCTTTAAAAAAGAATACGGACATATATGATGCATCCGAAGATTATTTATCGCTTTTCACTTTTAATTTTTCATTTACTTCAGGTTCGCTTCTAATTCGCTTCTAATCCCTTTCATGGAATGGGAGCTGAATGGGATTTGCAACGGACTTGCAACGGCCTTACTCCTTATCAAGTCTTCCGCGCCACAGGTACTTCCTCGTTTCATGAACAATAATGCCAGAAAGGAAGAGCAATGACAGGAGGTTTGGGATAGCCATAAGGGCATTGAATATGTCGGCAAGATCCCAGACGAGGTTAAGGCTTACCACAGCACCGAGATAGACGGTGATGAGGAAGATGATTCGGTAGGTGTTGAGCACATGGCGAACGAACTTCGCATTAGCATGACCATTGCCACGCTTTCTACGGGCATGTCTGCGAGCAAATTTATTGGCGAGGTATTCCATAGCCCTCTCTCCGTAATAGCTCCAACCGAGGATTGTGGAGAAAGCAAAGGTAAGCGAACCAAATGTGAGTAGCGGCTCGCCAATATATGGAATCTTGGAAAATGCCATCTTTGTAAGGACACCGCCATTAGAGAGATTGATGTCGGGATAGGCAATGACGGACGAAACAATGACAACACCAGTAAGGGCGCATATCACGACCGTATCCCAGAACGTACCAGAAGAAGAGACAAGTGCCTGACGCACAGGGTTCTTTGTCTGGGCAGCAGCAGCCACGATAGGCGCAGAGCCAAGTCCTGATTCGTTAGAGAACAGTCCTCGCGCTATACCATAACGCGCGGTTATCATAATAGAAGAGCCGACAAAGCCACCTCCTGCGGCATCTGGATTGAAAGCAGAGACGACAATGAGCTTCAGGGCAGGAATGACATACGCGGCATTGATACATAGTATCACCACACAACCTATGACATAGAGAGCTGCCATAAGCGGAACAAGCATCTCACAACACTTGGCTATACTCTTCACACCACCCATGATAACGGCAGCAACGAGTATGGTGATAATACCGCCAATAACAACAGGTGGCACTCCATAGGTGTCGTAGCTCAAGGTGGATATTGCATTTGCCTGAACGGTAGAGCCTATACCGAATGTGGCAAGGGCGGTAAAAAAGGCAAAGGCAACGGCGAAGAGCTTCCACATCGTCTTGCGGAAACCCGTGGCACGCTCTGCCAGTCCACGCTCAAGGGCATACATCGGACCTCCCTGCATCTTACCGTTCTTTGTCTGCACACGATACTTGATGGCAAGCAGTCCCTCACCATACTTCGTGGCAATACCAAACACGCCCGTAAGCCAGCACCAAAGCACAGCACCTGGGCCGCCAAGAGCAATAGCCGTACCTACACCCACGATGTTTCCAGTACCGATAGTAGCGGCAAGAGCGGTGGTGAGAGCTGCAAACTGCGACACGTCACCCGTAGAATCCTTATCACGGCTAACCGACAGTTTTATAGCCTTAAAAATATGTAGTTGAGGGAATTTAAGTCTTACCGTCAGGAACAGGTGCGTTCCTAACAGCATAATGATCATTGGCCATCCCCAGAGGATGCTGCTGAGTTGAGAGATTATATCTGACATAAAAGACCCACCCCCTTACCCCTCCCATAAAGGGAGGGGAGTAGTTACATTTTTCTCGCGGATGGGAAACGAGTATATTTTATATATCCTATTATCCTAACCCCATGATTGAAAATACTATCAAACATCCTTCCCTTTGGGAAGGCTTGGTTAGGCTATTTCACCTTCACCACCTTCGGCTTCGCAATCGGTGCAAGCATTTTCTGCACTTGCTCACAGGCATTGTCGCGTGCCACCTTCTTATTCTCAGGCGACATACAACGCTTTATCATGCGGTCACGAGCACGATCGTACATAGCCTGACGGTCGGCATTGCTCCATTTACCAGACTCAAAGAACGACTTAGTGCGAGCCTCATCAATAAAATTATGGTCGAGAAGACGGATCTCTGGTATAGTGACAAATACAGTATCGTCCTTCTGGCTTATCCAGTCCTCAGAGCAAGTGGAAAGGTCGATGCCTAAGCGCAGTTTACCATAATATATACGCACAAGCTCATCGTCGGAGAAAAAGCCCTTACGCACGGTATCTATGAGTTCCTCATCAGAAACCACCAGAAACTCCCACTGCCCTATCGCCTTCATGCGGTCAACGATGTTAGGGGTGCAGTCGATCTTCTCATTGGTGACAATGGAGAGGGAGGTGTTCTTCACTCCTTGACAAGTCCATACTACCAAACCGACCACTACTGCCAAGACCAAGGTAAACAGCAAAAGATAGACGCGAGTAAGACCGCTATTCAGTCCTCCTAAGAATCGTATTATTCTTTTCATCTTTACGGAATGTAATGGTTATATCTGAATCCTTGTATCCAAAAGCCTGAACGATAGGCACTAACTGTCGGGCGGCACTCTCACGCGCCATATTCTCTATACCCAGACTGCCAAGCGACTGCTCTATCGACTTTCTGCCCTCCAACTCGTATTTCTGCAACTCCTCATCGGTAAAATTGCTGCGTGTCAGGGCAACGAACTGCCTTACACCCTCATGGTCGATATGCGTCTCGGTAATCTCAACCTCTGGTTCAGGGAGGAAGATCGTTATCTTGTCGCCCTCACGCACAATGTCATCATCAGTAACCTTGCCGAGATCTATGCTCGCCTTGACGGTGGCATAGAGCGGAATAGCAACCTTACGCTTTCCTGCGGGAATATTTATCGACAAATCCTTGCCCATCAGCTTACCCGAGAGTTTCATCTCATCATCGTGCGTGATGATCTTATGAAGCTTAATCTCCGCCGTACTGAGTCGGGAACAGCGTTGCAGTTGCATAATGAGGGTAGGACCAGAGACGGAATCCTTCTTTTCCGCCACTTTTTCGGAAGCAGAAGAAGATGCGCATCTGTTCGCCAAAAACGCGGCAAGCAGAAGTGCTAAAATTCCCAAAAACAAGTATATTTTCCTTTTTTTATCCATCATTTGATGGCAAAATTATAAAAAAATCATCAAAAATTAAATTTTTCCCTCTTTTTTTTGCGGTTTTATTAAACTTTTTATTAATTTTGCAGTCGAAAAGATAGACATAGGAATCACTAATGTCATTACAAGAATTAAAATTACGCTTAAAATACTTTTAATTTTGTTATGAGAAAATTCATTGTATCTATCTTTTTGATAGCTGCTGTAAGCACGGGTGCTTCAGCACAGAACGAGCAAGGTGGCAATCGCCCACCACGTATGGACCGCACCGAATGGGCAAAGAGGCGCACAGAGATGATGGTTCAGAAGTATGGCCTCAACGAGGAGCAGGCTAAGGCTCTGCAAGAACTCAATGAGAAGCAGATGCCACGAGGCAATGGTCAACGCCCACCAAGACCTGACAGTACACAGGCTGAAAGGCCAAAGGGACCAAGAGGTCCTCGTCCGGGCGGTAACTGGCAGGAGATGCAGAAGGAGTATAACGAACAACTGCAGAAGATCATGACAGCCGACCAATTCAAGGCTTATATGGAGGATATGGAAAAGCGCCGTCAAGAGCGTGGTAACCGTCCAGGTCGTCCATAATGGCAAGTCCTAAAACAAAAAGAATAAACATATAAATCATAGGTTTGAATTTTAGTAATCTTAGTTTTTCGTCATCGGTGTGCAACACGTTGCGAAATGAGTTAACACCAACGTACTTCGGTACGTCTAAATAAAAGAGGCAGGTCTGTGAAGATCCGCCTCTTTTTCTTTTGCACTATCCCACCCTCATTACCGAGTTAACGTCAGAGCAAAATAAATCAATATGGTGATAAATTCCCGAAAAAGCATCTTGCAAGTCCAGCAAGGACGGCATATCATAGGATAGGGTGCAACCCTATCTATTGATGCATATTGAGAGTCTAAGCCCTGTCAGGGCGACATAATTCCATGATTCTCTGCATGATATGAAATTATATCGCACCTACGGCGCTCTTGGGAATATGGATGTCTATGATACGTGGGTTGCACCCACGCCTATATTATTTCGCCTTTACAAGGCTTTTTCGTGAACTTATCACCACATTGAAAAAAAATCCCCTGATGCCATTATAACACCAAGGGATTTTCATTTATACTTCCCGAAGGAAGGAGTGATTACATATTCATACCACCATCAATCTGGATAACCTGACCGCTTACGTAGCTTGACATGTCAGAAGCAAGGAAGAGACATACGTTAGCGATATCCTCAACCTGACCACCACGACGAAGTGGAATCTTCTTCATCCAATCCTTACGGATCTCTTCTGGCAACTGAGCTGTCATTGCAGTCTCGATGAAACCAGGTGCAACGGCATTAGCACGAACACCCTTAGGACCGAGCTCCTGAGCAATAGACTTTGCAAGACCGATCATACCAGCCTTTGAAGCAGAGTAATTACACTGGCCAGCATTACCGTGAACACCAACTACAGATGACATGTTGATGATAGAACCACCACGCTGACGGAGCATGATTGGAGCACAAGCGTGAATGAAGTTGAAAGCAGACTTGAGGTTTACGTTGAGAACTGCATCCCACTGAGCCTCAGTCATACGGAGCATCAGACCGTCCTTTGTGATACCAGCGTTGTTCACGAGTACGTCGATTGAACCAAAGTCAGCGTGAATCTGCTTAACAACAGCCTCTGTCTCAGCAAAGTCAGCAGCGTTGCCAGCATATGCACGGCATGTTACACCGAGAGCCTCGATCTCCTGGCGAGTAGCCTCGAGACCAGCCTTCATATCATCATTGAGTACGAGATCAGTGAAAGCGATATTAGCACCTTCCTGAGCGAATTTCATGGCAACAGCCTTACCGATGCCACGTGCAGCACCTGTTACGAGCGCTGTCTTACCTGTTAATAATCCCATTTTTAGTTTTATATATTAGATAAAAAAATTATCAATTTTCAAATATCAATTGCCATCAGGCTAAGTGTTTATTATCTTGCCCAACGCGCCATACACAACTTTCCTTACAACTGGACGAGTAGCATCGTCGGTCAAACCTTGACCAATACGACCGTAGATATAAGGCACTTCAAGTCCCTTTACGCAATAGTGTGTGATGTCAGCCACGAGGTTTATATTGTCGATGTCGAACTCACCATACTGCACTCCACTTTGATAAACCTTACGGAAAATCGCGATTTCATCGGCATCAAACTTCTTCCTAACCTTCTCCACCATCCATATATTACGAAAGAACTCAGCACGCAGATTCCCATTTCTCACCACAGTCTCACGTATCATATTTAGGTGAGTATAGATGAGTTCGATAATCTTATCCTGCGGACGAATCTTCTTCGCAGCCACCTCGTCGAGTTTCTCGGAAAGACGTTCAAGCTCCGACTCTATCACAGCTGAATAGATATCCTCCTTCTTACTGAAATAGGTATAGAGCGTGCGACGCCCCTTGCCTGACTCGCGAGCGATGTCATTCATAGTGGTTCCCTCAAGACCGTTCTTGGCAAACAGCCTACGGGCAACATCCACAAAGGTTTGTTCGGTTTTACTTATTGACATAAATTGCACATTCGGATTTTCATGTGCAAAGATAGAAATTTTTCGTGTAAAAACCAAAAATATCACCATTTTTTGGGATAAAAAAGAAGAAAAAGCCCACATCAAAGTAAAAAAGTAGTGGTTTTTCTTGGTAGTTTCAGAAAAAAACAGTACCTTTGCATCCGCAATTGAGAATTAAACATCAATTGCCGAGATAATAACATCGCGGAGTGGAGCAGTTGGTAGCTCGCCAGGCTCATAACCTGGAGGTCGTTCGTTCGAGTCGAGCCTCCGCAACTAAGAAACCTCATCCAAATCGGATGAGGTTTTCTGTTATTATCAGTTCTTCCCATCGAAACAATTGAAAAATCCATACAAATGAGGATTTCGTATGTGAAGAAAATGTTGTAATTTTGCAGTCGAAAAATAAATGAAGAAAATGAACAATGAAAAATTATTAAATACGAGCTACAAATTGTACATTGTAAATGGAAAACTGTACATAAGTTGATTTTTCACTTTTCATTTTTCATTTAAAACAACGAATTTATGACAACACAAAAGACTTTGGCTTTGACAGCCGTTTTTGCGATTTCAGGATTAACAACGACTCATGCCGAGGATTTCGAGGCGAATGATAGCATCTTCGATAATGTGACGCTGAAGAACGTCTCTATCGTCGGCACGAAGGTAAACAAACACAACCTCACCCCTTCGTCTGTCTCCACGGTGGGCAGCTACCAGATTCAGACGAATCAGATAGGCAATATCGAGGATCTTTCCTCTCAGTTGCCTAACATCTTTATACCAGAATATGGTTCACGCCAAACCACGCCTATCATCATGCGTGGTATATATTCTAAGGTGAAAGGTACTGCCGTAGGCTACTACGTTGACGGCATGCCACACTTTGAACTTTCAGCCTTCAACACCGACATGCTTGACGTAAAAGCTATTGAGGTGTTTCGTGGCCCACAAGGCACGCTATACGGACGCAACACGATTGGTGGTGTAATCAATGTGTATAACTACACGCCATTCGACTATCAAGGCACTAAGGTGCGTTTGCGTTACGGCAACTACAACACCGTTAAGGCACAGGCTTCGCACTATGCTTTGCTCAATGAGCAGTTGGGCCTTAACCTTAGTGGCTACTATGAGCATAGCGATGGCTATTTCAAGAACATCACACTCGGCAAGAAAGCTGACAAACTGAATGCAGGTGGTGGTAGAGTGGCATTGCACTACAAGCCAACAGAGAAGTGGATGATGCGATTGTCATCAAGTCTGGACTACCTCAACCAAGGTGGATATGCCTATTCGGTGTATAAGCCAGAGATTGATTCGCTTGGTGATATAAGCTACAACCGTCCATCTGGCTACAAGCGCCTTATCTCAGGCACGGGCTTTACAGCCAACTATACAAGCGATAAGTGGAGTTTGAACAGTCAGACCTCGTTTCAGTACATACGCGATGATCAGGAGGTGGATCAGGACTTTACCGCCAAAGACACATACTTCGTTACTAACGGCATTCGCCATAACGTGATTAGCGAGGAGGTGACTCTGAAATCAGAGCATGAGAATAAGTTCCAGTGGGTAGTGGGAACATTTCTCTTCAGCCAGTGGGGTACTCAGAATCAAGGTACCGACTACTTGACTAAGGGATATGAACAGCGTTCGCTCTACGACACATCACTACGTGGTGCTGCACTCTTTGCCCAAGGCTCTTACAACCTCGTGGGGGGACTTTCTGCAACCATCGGTCTGCGTCTTGACCATGAGTATAACAGTATGGACTATGCACGCACTCAACTTAACCACGAGGACAACACAAAGCAGCCAGTGGGCGAGCCATTCGTTGAGTCATTGAAGTTCACAGAACTGATCCCACGCTTCGGACTCCAGTATGCTTTCGGCAATAGGAACATGGTGTTCGGAAACATAACTAAGGGATATAAGGGAGGCGGATTCAATGCCACTATTCCTACGGATGAAGACCGCACGTATGATTCAGAGTACAACTGGAACTACGAGATTGGCACAAAACTGGCAAGCGAAGACGGAAGTTTCTCGGCAGAGGCCACCTTATTTTATATAGACTGGAAGAATCAGCATGTGAATCAGACTGTGCCAGGACTTGGTAACGTGGTTAGCAATGCAGGTCATTCTAACAGTAAGGGTGTGGAGCTGTCAATCAACTACCGTCCGACAACCGCCCTCACCATTCAGGCGAACTACGGCTATACATACGCTAAGTTCCTTGATTACAAAAAGAGCGAGACGGTGGATTACTCAGGCAATATCGTGCCTATGGTGCCACGCAACACTTTTGCCGTGAATGTGAACTACTGCATTAGAGAGGTTGGTGCACTTGATGCCATCACCATTTCGGCAGGAGTGAACGGCGTAGGCAAGCTCTACTGGATTGAGGACAATGCCGTATGTCAGCACATGTACGTATTGCCAAATGCACGTATTGAAATGAAGAAAGGTGTGTTCTGCCTTGCCTTCTGGGGCAAGAACCTGAGCAACACGAAATATCATAGCTATTACTTTGTGTCATCTGCCAAGTATGCGCAGAAAGGCACGCCAATAACTGTTGGCACCGAACTGACGATTAACTTCTAACCCCCTTCCCTCCCCCTTCCTGTGGGGAGGGAACAGAGGGCGCGGGAAAATGAAAAATGAAGAAATGAAAAATACTAACCAGTATTTTATCATTGTTCATTTTTTCATTTAAGTCTAATTTCTTGACATTATGAACATTATCGACAAATACAACGTATCAGTGCCTCGCTACACGAGCTATCCACCAGCCAATTACTTCCGAGAAATGAAAGCGGAAGAATATGCTGATGCCGTGCGCCGATCAAACAGCGAGGGTACATCATTGATATCCTTCTATCTCCACATGCCATTCTGTAAGCGCCTGTGCCATTATTGCGGATGCAACTCGTACATCATGCCACGCACAGGCAACACAGTGGCACGATACATTGATGCCATACACAAGGAGATAGATATGGTGACTGCCGACTTGGACAAGAGTCGCCCGATAAGTCAAATACACTTCGGTGGTGGTAGTCCGACGGCAATGCCTGCATCTGTGCTCAAGGAGATAAACGACCATCTCCTTTCACTTTTCCCTACCATAGAGAAGCCAGAGATTGCAGTTGAATGTCATCCTGGGTATCTAACGGAGCAAGACTGGACGGCACTCACCGAAAGCCATTTCAACAGATTCTCAATCGGCGTACAGGATCTTGACACAAAGGTGCTTGAAACCGTAGGACGCACACCAAGCAATCTTCCTCTGGAGGATATAATGACTATACTACGCTCTGCCGGTGCTACGGTGAACATGGACTTCCTCTTCGGACTTCCATACCAAACTCCCGATTCATTCGCAAAGAATATAGAAAAGGCTATCCAACTGCACCCTGACCGTCTCGTTACATTTAGCTATGGTCATGTGCCTTGGGTGTTCAAGCGTCAGCAAATACTCGAGAAACATGGACTTCCTGTTACGGAGGAAAAACAGAAAATGTATGAAGTAGCAGCCGATATGCTTCATGAGGCAGGATATAAGAGCATCGGCTTGGATCACTTTGTATTGCCAGAGGATGAGCTTTACAAGGCATTGGAAGCAGGATTGCTTTACCGCAACTTCCAAGGCTATTGCACACGTCGCACAACTGGTCAGGTATATGCCTTTGGTGCAACGGGCATCAGTCAGCTTGATAGTACTTACGCCCAGAACACAAAGGACATCCAAGAGTATATTGACACTACGCTCGGCGGTTCATTAACAACTCGTAAGGGTTATGCACTTACGCCACAGGAACGCATTGCGAAAGAGGTTATAGAACGCCTTATGTGTAACTATCGCCTAAACTGGGGCGAGATTGCCTCTACAATGCAGATTAGTGTTGGTGAAGTTAAAGCTGCACTCCACTATGATGAGGCGCAACTTGGAGAGATGGCAAGCGACGGATTGATTGACATGACCGAAAATGGCATTGCCATGACATCCACAGGACATCCGTTCGTACGAAACGTGGCTGCAGCCCTCGATCCTCTCATGCAGAATACGGACAAGAAGTTTTCAAAGCCAATATAAAAGTAAATAAAAAAATGAACAATGAAAAAATGTAAAATACGGATTACGTTTTTACAAAAAAAATGTATCTTGTATTTTTCATTTTATAATTTTTCATTGTTCATTTAAAACATTGTTCTATGAACAAAGACATTGTTGTAATCGGAGCAGGCATAACAGGCATGACATGTGCCTATCAACTGCACCGCAAAGGAAAGAACATACAGATACTTGAGTGCCAGAACCGCATCGGCGGACAGATAAACACTCAAAAAATAGGCAATTTCACATTTGAGAGTGGACCGAACACCGGTGTGGTGAAGCATCCAGAGGTAGCAGAGCTTTTCGAGCAACTGGACGGTGCATGTACGCTTGAGACGGCTCGCGAATCAAGCAAGCGCCGCCTTGTGTGGAAGGGCGACAGATTTCATGCACTTCCCTCAAGCCTCGCAACAGCATTGAAGACACCTCTCTTCACTTGGTATGATAAATTCCGCATCCTCGGAGAGCCTTGGCGCAAGAAGGGTAACGATCCTTACGAGTCTGTAGCGTCATTGGCAGAACGTCGTTTGGGAAAGTCGTACGTTCAGTATGGCGTTGATCCATTCCTCTCTGGTGTCTATGCCGGTGATCCGTATAAGTTGCCTGTTCGCCTCGCACTTCCAAAGCTCTATAATCTCGAACAGGAATACGGTTCTTTCATCAAGGGTAGTATTGCCAAGGCAAAGATTCCCAAGACAGAGCGCGACCGCAAGGCTACAAAGAAGGTGTTCTCTGCAAAGGGCGGCTTTAGCAACCTCGTTAATGCACTTGCCAATGCCATAGGTAGTGAAAACATTACCACTGGTGCACAGGGCATTACCATCAATCCAGAAGCTGAAGGTTGGACAATCACATATCAGAAGGATGGCGCCCAGCAGCAGATACACGCTTCAAAGGTCGTAACTACTTGTGGAGCCAATTCATTGCCAGAGCTTCTACCTTTCGTAGATGCAGAGACGATGAAAGACATCAGTAACCTATACTATGCACCGGTAGTGCAGATAGGCGTGGGTATGAACGACTGCGGAAACAACCAATGGTTAGCATTTGGCGGTCTCGTGCCATCGCGCGAAAAAAAACAGGTACTCGGCATTCTCTTCCCATCTGCTTGTTTCGAGGGAAGATGTCCGGAGAAGGGTGCTGCTATGGCATACTTCATAGGAGGAGCACGACATCCAGAGATGTTGAAAAAGACAGACGCAGAATTTGAAGCCCTCGTCAATGGTTGCCTCGTTGACATGCTTAAATTCCCTACCGGAACAAAGGCTGATGCTATTAGGGTATTCCGCCATGAACGCGCCATTCCACAGTATGAGGCCTCAACCGATGCACGTCTCACGGCAGTAGATAAGCTCCAAAAACAATACCCAACCCTTCGCATCGCAGGAAATCTACGCGATGGCATCGGCATAGGCGACCGCATCAAACAGGGATTTGATGAGGCGGAGATACTTTGTAACGATCTTTAAATGAAAAATGAAAAGTGAAAAATAATAAAATACAGATTACTTTTGGGGCATGAAGAAAGTAACTTGTATTTTTCATTTTTCACTTTTCACTTAATTAATTTCTAATAAAGTGCACTGGATTCAACGACTATACACCTCCAACACAGAAGGACAGAAATTTAATCTCTTCACCTTCTTTAGCTTATACATAGCACAGACATTGCCGATGACATTCTTCTCAACGGCATTGCAGGTCACTATGCGACAGGCTTCTTTCTCGCTATCCACCATTGCGGCTCTCCAGCTCATAAAGCTTCCATGGGTGCTAAAGTTCTTGTGGTCGCCAATGGTTGACCGCAAATGCAACACGATGAAAGGCTACCGCCGATGTATTTTCATCAGCGAAGGTATCTATGCGGCTATCATCCTCTTCGTAGGACATCTTGACCTGCACAAGGATTTCTACTTTATACTCACACTCATCTTCATGTCACTCGTAGCTTCTGCCACTCAGGATATTGCAACCGATGCCCTTGCCGTGCTTACATTCAAGAAGAAGGACAAGGGACTGGTGAACAGTATGCAGTCCCTTGGCAGTTTCGCAGCCACCCTCATAGGCAGCGGATTTCTCCTTATGCTGCTTCAGAAATACGGTTGGCACTACGTCCTGCCTTTCATGAGCATCTTTGTTCTTATTGCCATAATTCCGCTTTGGCAGAACAAGAAACTCAAACTGATTCCGCAACCCGCTTCTGAACCTGTTTCAAAGGCTGACTTCATCTGGTTCTTCACACGAAAGAGCATCTGGAGGCAAATCGGCTTCCTCTCCTTATATTATGCAGGCATCATAGGCTCTCTCTCCATATTCCGACCATATCTCGTGGATCTTGGCTATAGCATGAAGGAGATAGGAATGATGAGCGGAATCATTGGTTCGGCGGCTGCATGTGTAGCATCACTCGCCAGCGGACAACTTATCTCGCGTTTCGGCAGTTTCGCAGCCCGAAGGATAGTAGCAGTATGTTCATTTCTCGCCACGCTCTACCTTTTCTTTATTACCAACAGCACCCCCACCTATCCGCTTATCCTCACAGGACTCATCCTTGTGTGGTTCAGCTATGGCATGAGTACCGTTGTGGTCTATACGACGGCTATGGACAATGTGCGTGTTGGTAGAGAAGGCACCGATTTCACCGTACAGACCGTCATCACTCATCTCTGCGGTCTTCTCATCTCACTTATAAGCGGAAAAGTGGCTGATGCATTCGGCTACCACAATCTCTTCCTCTTCGAGACCACTCTCACCCTATTGACGGTGTTCTACGTATTCGTGATGTTCAAGAAGAAACCATGCTCAACATCCCAGTCTTAGTAACAGCCCCAGAAGGCTATGCACAGCGTTTCGTGGAAGCACTCAAGGCATGTAAT
This sequence comes from uncultured Bacteroidales bacterium, assembly GCA_902778265.1. Taxonomy (GTDB): domain Bacteria; phylum Bacteroidota; class Bacteroidia; order Bacteroidales; family Bacteroidaceae; genus Prevotella. The sequence continues at coordinate 20,993 of CACYXI010000018.1, forward strand.
GATTCCGCGTTCAGCTTTGAGCCTATCAGCATCCCTCTTATCTGCACCACACCATGCGAGGAGATAGCGCAGATTGTAAATCAGGTACAAGATTTCAACTATATGGTGTTTACGAGTCGTAAGGCAATCTCCGTGCTTTCTGACCATCTAAGGGGAAAAGGCATATCGCCCAACTCAATACAATGGCCGAAGGCATGCGCAATAGGCAAGGATAACGAGGCATTGAAACAGCTCGGAATAAGTCCGGCATTCATTTCTTCCGAATCAAGCCTAAAAGGTATAGCCGACGAACTTGCAAGACAAACCTCCCCACTACGTATCGCAGTATTAGGACCGCGCGTGGAAAACCTTATTGAGCCTGACACCGTGCCTAATTTTATAAAGGCATTAAATGCGATAGAAGCAGACGTGACATACATCACAGCCTATATCACCCATCATGCAAATGAACTCGCACTTCACGAAGCCGAGTCTCTTTTACGCAACAAGATACAATGGGTAGCGTTCACCTCCGCAACAGAAGCACAGGTCTTTAAGCGCCTGAAATATAATACCACACCATCAGTTGCCTGTTTCGGGCCATATACAGCACATTGTGTAAGGCAAGAAGGTCTTGAGGTCAGCTTTATATCTCCCGATTATAGCAGTTTTTCAGCCTTTGCCAAGCATCTTAAGATTTTTATAAACGCAAGTTCGAAGGATTAATAAACGCATCTCCGATGCTGTGTTTTACAGAAAATTTCTCACGATGGCCAGAAAATTACCCCCAGAAAATTTTAATTTTCTGGCAATTTTCTAAAAATTTTTGTTCCGTAAACAGCAGCTTGCTGCTAAAATAGCAAAGCTTCTTTTCATTGAATTTACGTCTCTCATAATAAGAAAAAGGTCAAGTCAGCATAACGCTGAATCTTGACCTTTTCTTGTTACCTGAAATTAATACAACCTTTATTTTACCTTAGCTTAATACCTCGTCATCTTTCCCCTAATCAAAATCAAAAGTTTTTCCCCTTTAACATAATTATTACACTTATTTCCGAGTGCAAAGGTATGAAGTTTTTTTATATTGTGCAAGATTTTGTGTTTCATAAACTTTGTGAATTATACCACGCCACACTTTTTACATTTGCGCAATAGAGCAACACTGCATTGCGATATGATGCAAATAATGTTGCATATCTGCAAATGTGCTCGCACACAACAAGTTAAAGACGCCAAATCGAGCATAGTATTTTCACAACAAAAAATCGATTCAACGTGAGTTCGATGAATTAAACGCTGCGCTTGGCTACATTAATTATCCATGAATTATCACGAATTTTTCATGAAGGTTTAGCTCGACGGCCGAAGGGAAAGCCAATTTTTAACTAAAAGAAAAGTATTAATGATTAATTTGTGATAATTAATGATAAATTCGTGTAGCTCCACGTAGTGAATAAAAGGTTATGGCAATTCGTCGAATACACATCAAACCGAGTAGAAAATGTTAATAATCGCAAGAAAATTTGCTTATTTCGGGATTAATTTGTATTTTTGCAAGAAATTACATTGTTTCTTTATTTTGAGAACTAAACCTAAAAGTGCTTGGTATGAAAAATATTTTGACTATAATTGCATTTCTCGCATTCTGGATTCCGGCTTACGGGCAAGTGGCTTACGAAAGCATTGACCTAAAGACGGACAATAACTACCAATATATCTCGACATATAGTTCGTCGGCGAGAAAGAAATACACTAACGCTATAAAATGGCTTGAATCATCTATCAACGATTTCGATGAGACCATCGTTACTGATGATGCTCAAGCCTTCAAGGTTGTGTTCAAGCCAGAGATTCAGTATGAACAAACGGACACAAAGACCCACTATCTGGTGGCTAACATAAGCGTGGAATGTCGCGATGATAAATTCAGAATAAGACTGACCGATATTCAGAGAAAGACCGTTACCAAGACCTGCAACTATCTCACAGCTCCAAATAGGATATACAAGACACACGACTATAACGTGAACGAAGAAATGAAGCAGTTTGACAGATATAAGAAACTGTCTGCCAAGCGCCCTTTGACAAGCGAAGAGGCAAAGGCATTGAGAGACCTCAAGAAATTTGCAAAGATGAAACGAAACGACATTATAGAAAAGGAGATGAAGCCTTATACCGACTTGCAGAAGGCAATAGCAAAGTTCATAGAAGACATAGAGACAGAGATAAAGAAATAGAAATATCTTCCGCAAGTTTAGTTCATTTTTCCGCATCTCAAAGGACATACGGCGGTATATTCTTAAAATTGTTAAAAATATTTGGAAATATCAAGATTATTCTGTAATTTTGTAACTGTTAGTTAAATCCCCCTAGACAATTAAAACACGTGAGTCATTATGAAAAAAAGATGCAACCAAATCCTAACATTCGTGTTGGCATTATTGATGCCAATGATGAGTTACGCACACGACGCAGAGGTTGACGAGATCTTCTACAACCTCAATAGTGAGAGCAAAGAAGCAACTGTGACTTACAAAGGAGACTGTTCAGATAACGAGGATTATACCAGATCCTACAAGATTCCTTCAAGCATAGTCTATAACGGCACAAGATATAGCGTGACAGCTATTGGCGATGGTGCTTTCTCCAACTGCATCCGACTTCGTTCTGTCACCCTGCCTAACACCATAACATCTATAGGTGAAAAGGCATTTGCCAAGTGCAACGGACTCACTTCATTCACAATCCCCGCTTCAGTAACTTCTATTGGTAAAAAGGTTTTCTATCTGTGTACAGACATTTCTTCAATCACCATTCCTAACTCTGTGCAGAGTATTGGTAGTCATGCTTTCTTCGGATGTTCAAGTCTGAAGTCTATCACCCTACCTAACGCTATTACAAGCATAGGCGACAGCACATTCGCATATTGTGCAAAGCTTACCACGATAAGTATGCCAAACGCGATTGCAAGTATTGGTCGTGGTGCTTTTAGCCGTTGCACAGCTCTTGTGTCTGTCAAGTTCCCAAGCGCATTGAAGAGTATCGGTGATGGTGCATTCCGCGGTTGTACAGCCCTCACCTCCTTCGATATTCCAAATTCAGTAAAGACTATCGGCGAAAAAGCATTTGCAAGCTGTTTCAGTTTCGACTCTGTTACTATCCCAAGATCAGTAACGAGGATTGGCAATAAGGTGTTTGCCGACTGCCGTAACCTCAAGACCGTCATCAATCTCTCCAGAATCCCACAGAAGATTCACGTCAGCACCTTTGCACAATATGGTACTCTACACGTGGCAAAGGGCTGTAAGGCTGCCTACGAGAATGCAGAATGTTGGAAAGATTTCTGGATTGTTGATGATATGATGTAATCTCAGTTCATAATTGTTTATATCAGATACCTAAGAGGATGTGCCTATTATGACACATTCTCTTTTTTGATAAAAAAAGTCAGTTCAATGGATTGATAATAGCAAGCAACAAGTTGCTTTTTTTACTGACAATAATTTTTAGCAAAGGCTCAACAAGCTATGCAAGTTCCCAATCTACGCGATCTTTACCCATAAACCAAACGTCAATTCAACGAATTCTACAAATCTGTATATTATTGAAAAACACGTGGCTGAAGAAGCTCTGAAGGAGCGACACCTAACAGGGTAGTACGGATTTGCTTGCGATCTGAGCTTGCGAAGAAGTGCTACCTATGATGACGTTTTTTTAGTGAGTGCCGTAGGTGCGACACCTAATGTATATAATAAGTGTCGGTCCTTCAGACCTCACACCCTAAAATGTCTATATATCCAGGGCTTACGCCCTTCGCTATTAGGTGTCGCACCTTCGGCGCTTATTTTCTTAGATCTCACGTTGATTATTGTCAATTCAAGCACAAAAGGTGCGAATTCGCTGACCTCACGCTAACAAGCTAGCACCATTCAGGTTTACTTCTTTTATAGAGATCAACGTAGGCATGGTTATGGTGGCTGATGCGCATTTCCTCTGGAGGCAGCTGCATATAGTCACCATACATCTGGGTGAGATAGTCGTGGTAATTGCAAGGAATACAGACCTCAGTATCCTCAAATGGCTTGCAAGTAAGAGGAAATATCCACTCCTTTGGATGAATTTCCTTTTCTGCCCACGCACCTCCATAGTTTGCGATGTATGTTGAAGTAGAAAAATCGTGAGAGGTGGCAATAGCATCAAGTTTCTTGACAAGACGCTTACGGATAGTCTCTCTTCCGAAGATGAAGGCGGCAGTCTGAAATGCCATACGTCCCCACTCCTTTGGTTTGAACAGCAGAGAGAGGTATTCACCAAAGGTGAGATGCGCTATCGTGGCATCAATCTTATTAGATGTACGCTTGAAAGTCTTCATCATGCGCGTTGCCTCTGCCTTGTCTGATGACGTGCCATCTATCGGGAATATATCGATATAAAGACCATAAAGGCATGGAACATTCCCTACCTCAATCAACGATGTGTTCTTATCACAAAACTTTGAAAAGAAGAAAGGATAGCCCTTCATCTCTGGTGTTGCGAGCTCATAGTGACCGAGATCTATTGTCTTGCAGAGTTGCAGGAAACGGTCATAGTCGGGGCGAGGCATAGCAACGTCTATGTCATCATCCCAAGGAATCATGCCACCATGACGCACGGCACCTATCACGGTACCGCCCACGCAGAAATATGTCAGATTATGCGCCTCACATATTTCTTTGAACCTATGAAGGCATCCCATGAGGATGCCGTTCCATCTCTTCTTATCTTCTTCTGAAAAATTATATTCCATATTGTTTAGTTAGGTGTTGGGTGATGGGTGTTGGTGTATTGAGCTAACAGCTAACACCCATCACCTAACACCCATTAAAGCATACATCCATAGTGGTCAACAATACCGAGCAGATGCTTCTGCTTATCGGCAACGAGCACGCTGTGCACCTTATATTTCTGCATTACTGCCTGAACAGCGGTAATCTTTGTAGTTGGCAGAACAATCTTCGGTGTAGTGGTCATAATGTCACTCACTTTATGATTAAAGAACTGCTCTTGCCAACGCTCCGTAGCGCGTCGTAGGTCACCATCGGTAATAAGTCCGATGATACGTCCCTCCTCATCGAGCGATACTCCCATACCGAGTTTCCCACGACTAACCTCAATGATAGCCTCGCCAAGTCGCATATCAGCAGGGATAACAGGCAGGTTATCCTTGAACATCACATCCTCGGCGGTGGTGAGTAGTCGCTTACCAAGCGAGCCACCCGGATGGAAAAGCGCAAAGTCATTTGGCTTGAAGTTACGCATGTGAACGAGAGCACAAGCCAGAGCATCACCCATCACCATCGTTGTAGTGGTAGAAGATGTAGGGGCAAGGTTGAGAGGATCGGCCTCATGGTCAACGGCAATGTTCAACAGACAGACAGAGTATTGGGCAAGCAGCGAGTCTGGATTTCCCGTAACACCGATTATTGGCACCTTACGCTCTATTAGAAGCGGAATGAAGCGAAGCAATTCGTCGGTGAGACCAGAATATGATATTGCCATCACCACATCGTTCTTGTCAATCATTCCGAGGTCGCCGTGATAGGCGTCAAGCGGATTGAGAAAGAAGGAAGGTGTGCCAAGAGAGGCGAGCGTGGAAGCAATCTTTTCTCCCACATGACCACTCTTGCCAACGCCAGTCACAATGAGCTTACCCTTACAATTATATATCATTTCCACCGCCTTATCGAAGTTATCGTCAAGCAGCGGAATAAGGTTCAGTATGGCTTGCGCCTCATCTTTGAAGCATTTTATGGCAAAGTCCTTAATATCCATAACAGATTGTGCGACCCAGCGCGAATTCCTTAAATGTTACGTTATTGATTTATATCATTTGCAAAGGTACAAAGAATAATCGGAATATCCAAATTTTTCCTGTAAATCCATATAAAACGCAAAGATGCAAAGACGTAGAGATTAATTTTGAACACGGAAAGCACAGAACAAACGAAAAAAAATAATGCGATATTAAGTTATTAATGCGATATTATATGTCTCACTTCGTGAAAACATCAATTACCACGAATGTCACATTAATGTCGCATTAATTATTAAAGTTATAACCACAGATTTTGGGGATTTTAGGGATATAAATCACGAGCGTAAGCGGGAACATCCCTTAGATCTGTGAAATCTGTGTTCAAGCAACAAACAATTAATGCGAAATTAATGTTTTATTAATGCGATATTATACGTCCCACTTCGTGAAAACATTAATTACCACAAATATCACATTAATACCACATTAATTTTTCACCCATTCGGTGATTTCCGTGTTCAAAAAAGACGACCACAGATTATGAGGATTTTAGGGATATAAATTACGAGCGTAAGCGAGAAAATCCCTTAGATCTGTGAAATCTGTGTTCAAGCAAAAAAATAATTAATGCGAATTTAATGTGTTATTAATGCGATATTACATGTCTCACTTTGTGAAAACATTAATTACTACGAATATCACATTAATACCGCATAATTATTTACAGATTTACAGGTTAAAGTTATAACCACAGATTTGGGGGATTTTAGGGATATAAATCACGAGCGCAAACGAGAAAATCACTTAGATCTGTGAAATCTGTGTTCCAAAATTTTCATTGTGTGAAAGATTGGAAATGATTGTCAGTTAAAAGCAACTTGTTACTAATCTTAACCATTTCATCGGACTCGCATCAACCAAATTCATTTATTTTTGACTAAAAATGAAAAAAAAGCCTACTTTCTTGCAAATTCAAAAGAAAATTTATACTTTTGCATTTTGAAATTCGATATTTCATAACAAAAAAGTAACAATATGAAAGATTTAGATTGGTCAAATCTGGGGTTTGGCTACAGACCTACAGACTACAACGTTCGCTGTTACTATCGTGACGGCAAGTGGGGCGAAATCGAAGTTAGCTCCAGTGAATTCATCAACATGCACATGGCTGCTACATGTCTGCACTACGGTCAGGAGGCTTTCGAGGGCTTGAAGGCTTACCGCTGTCCAGACGGCAAGGTGCGTGTGTTCCGTACTGACGAGAATGCTGCTCGTATGCAGTCAACAAGTCGCGGAATTCTCATGCCAGAGGTTCCTACCGAGCTTTTCAATGAGATGGTGGATAAGGTGATCCGTCTGAATCAGGACTATATCCCACCTTACGAGTCAGGTGCAACGCTCTATGTTCGTCCTCTGCTCGTTGGTACAGGCGCTCAGGTTGGCGTACACCCAGCCAAGGAGTACCTCTTCATGATCTTCGTAACTCCAGTAGGCCCTTACTTCAAGGGTGGTTTCTTCGCAAACCCATACGTCATCGTTCGTGAGTTCGACCGTAGTGCACCTCTCGGCACAGGTATCTACAAGGTTGGTGGCAACTATGCAGCTTCCCTTCAGGCTAACGACAAGGCGCACAAGCTCGGCTATGCTTGCGAGTTCTATCTCGATGCAAAGGAGAAGAAGTATATCGACGAGGCTGGCGCTGCTAACTTCTTCGGTATCAAGAACAACACCTACATCACTCCAAAGTCAACTTCTATCCTTCCATCCATCACCAACAAGTCACTCATGCAGTTGGCAGAGGATCTCGGTATGAAGGTTGAGCGTCGTCAGATTCCGGAAGAGGAGCTTGAGACATTCGAGGAGGCAGGTGCTTGTGGTACAGCAGCCGTTATCTCTCCAATCTCACGCATCGATGACATCGAGACTGGCAAGAGCTATGTATTTGGCGAGAAGCCAGGACCTATCTCCGAAAAGCTCTTCACCAAGCTCCGCAACATCCAGTACGGTCTGGAGCCAGACGTTCACAACTGGACTCGCGTTGTCATCGAGTAAATTTACCGCATCACTAATAAAAACGCAAAGACGCAGAGACGCAAAGTTTTCTTTTTATGAACACAGATAACACAGATTTAAGGGATTATTCGCTTACGCTCATGATTTACATCCCTAAAATCCCCAAAATCTGCGTTCGTGAAAAACCTCAGCGACTTTGCGTCTTTGCGTTTTAAATCTTTTATGAACACGGAAATCACAGAACGAGCGAAAAAAAATTAATGCGATATTAATGTGTTATTAACGCGGTATTATATGTCTCACTCTGTGAGGAAAACATTAATTATCACGAATATCACATTAATGTCACATTAATTTTTATTCGTACAGGTCGAAATTTTTCGTTCCTTTCGTGTTTTCCGTGTTCAAAATAACCTCAGCGACTTTGCGTCTTTGCGTTTAAAATATCTATTCCGATCATCGTCGTTGATTTTCCAGGAAGTCACCCATCAGTACCGCGAGAGGCATTTTGCGAAAGAATCAGAGAGAGAAATCGCCAAAATATTTTCCGATTTTTACTTCGAATTACAAAAAAATGTTACTTTTTAGCAAAAAAGTTCTGCATTATTTCGCGATTTCAAAAAAAAATCTTAACTTTGCCTCAAAATTCGTGTTTACGATAACATAACTACAAAACAAATAGCGTTTACACCTTAGAGAATTGCGGGAAACAGAAGACTAACAGGGAAAGGACGGCTTGCAACTTAAGAGTGTAGAGTACCCAACGACTATAACAACAACTTTTAACTCGTGCTGATTATTCAGGGATAGCTAAATCAGTCAAAGAATGATTATGAACAAAACTACATGTAAAATCCTGAGCTTCATGCTCACACTCCTTATCGCAAGTGCCTCTTGGACAGGTGCTATGGCTCAGTATTATGAGTCAAAGGATGGCAAAGGTGCACACGTCGGCAACCTATACTATCTGCTTAACAGGGACACTCATACCGCCATTGTCACAAACAGGACAATGTCAAACATTGGTAGTGACGCTGGTAGCAACTCATATTCCGAAACCATTGTCATCCCTGAGACATTCGATGTTGAGCAAGAAACCCTTGACGAAACCGGCACGGAGGTTGTGACCTATACAGTCATTGGCATTCAGGGATATGCGTTCTTTGGCTGTACAAACCTTAAGAGCGTGAGCATCCCAAAGACAGTCACTACAATAGGTGAACGTGCATTCGACGAAAGTAACAACCTCAAGGAAATTACTGTTGCTCCTCTGAACGCTAATTTCTACCAAGAGGATGGAGTGCTGTACAACAAGCTCAAGACAGATCTTATTTTCTGTACAAAGACAAAGAGTGGCAAGGTTGTCGTGCCAGACGATGTTGAGAGAATTCAGGAATTCGCATTCAGTAGTTGTAATGCGATAACAGAGGTCGTACTACCAGACGAGCTCAAGGAGATTGGCGAATTTGCATTCATGAGCTGCTCTGCCTTGGAAAAGATAAACATCCCTACTGGTTTGACGACTCTCGGAAACAATGCTTTCAGAGATGCTACCGAATTATCTTCAAGCATCATTCTCCCTGCCACACTTACAACTTTTGGCAGCGAGGTATTCAGAAATTGCAGCAAGCTTTCAAACGTCACAATATCTGAAGGTATAACCTCAATCAGCAACTACGCTTTCAAAGACTGTCCTTCACTCAAAACTATCGAATTGCCTACCACTCTAAGCAAGATTGGTATTGGTTCTTTTATGACCTCTGGTCTTACAAGCATCAACATCCCAGAAGGAATAACAGATATTCCAGCTTCTGCATTCTCAGAATGTAAGCTGACATCTATCAAGCTTCCAAATAGCTTGCTTACTATTAGTACAAATGCATTCTCAAGCAATGGATCTACAGTCAATAGCGTTGATATACCAGAGTCTGTAGAATTGGTTGCCAACAACGCATTCAAAGGAACTAACGTCAAGAATTTCTACATCAACAACATTCCAAACAGAATTTCTATTGGCGCAAACACTCCATTTAACACATCAGACACAAAGATTCACGTCTTCACCAAGCTGACTCCAACATTTGAACAGGCATCAAACTGGTCAAACTACGCAGGTCTTTTCGTTGATGACATTGATATCGAACATGTAGAATCCATCACTCTCGACAATGAGCAACTCTTTGTACTCACAAATTCAACTGGCAAGTTGAACGCTACAGTAAATCCAAGCAACGCTCGAATCAAGGACGTTATCTACACAAGTAGCAACGAAGACATCATTCTCATTTCCAATGCTCAGACAGGCGACTTCGTTGCAGGTTCAATAGAAGGAACTGCAACCATTACTTGTACAGCAGCCGATGGTAGCGGAAAATTCGCGAAGTGCGAAGTGACAGTAAAGAAAGCATTCATACCTGCAGGATCTGTCACCCTCAGCAAGAGCGAGAAGGACATGGAAGTTGGAGAAACATTTAAACTTACTGCAACTATTGCACCTGCAAATACCACATACAAAGAAATCATTTGGACTTCTTCTAACGAGGATGTTGCAACTGTAAGCAACGGTAATGTTACAGCCGTAGCTCCTGGTGTGGCTACTATCACAGCAATTTCAAAAGACGGCGCAGCACGTGCAAAGTGCAAGGTGACTGTAAGAAATGCATACTTAGCACTCACTCTGCAAGATGGAGATCCTTACACAAACGATGAAGAAGCACTTGTAAAAGTGCTGACATACTCAAGAAGATTCAAGAACACAGAGTGGCAGCCTCTTTACATTCCATTCAGAATGTCATACGAAGACTGGTGCGAGAACTTTGAAGTTGCAAAATTGACGAATATACACTCATACGACACAAGCGGCGATGGCAAGATTGACTATCAGGAAATGGAGTGGATCAAGGTAAAAAGCGGGACTCTCAAGGAAAACCATCCATACCTTATCAAGGCAAAGAAATTAGACGAGAACAATGATCAGCAAATCATTGTAAATGGTGCCACAATCTACCCAGCTGCCAACAACTCTATCCAGTGCTCATCTACAGAATACATTTACGATTTCAGAGGTGTATATGAAACAACCACAGGTCTAAGGTCTATTGGTGGCTACTTAATGGCCGGAGGTAAATTTGGAATAGCTGCAAGCGATAAATCAAAGGTAAATCCATACCGTTTCTATCTGCAGATTACAGCAAAAGATGGTCAGATCATCACTACCGCCAACGAAGCAAAAATCATAGTTCTTGACGAGTTTGGCAACGAAGAAACAACCGCAATCAACGAGATTGAATCAAATCACTCAGATGCAACTGCGGTTTACAATGTTAATGGTATCAAGCTGACCTCAACAAAGCAAGGTCTGAACATCGTCAAGATGGCTGATGGAACCACAAAGAAAATATTCATTAAATAATACAATATGATTAAGAAAAAATATATCGAACCAAAAATCATAATGGAACATATGATTTTAGGCAATATGCTCGAAGGAACCAGCGGAGATAGCGGAACCACAATTATCGATCCTGATGACCCAATAGAAGAAGGTGATGCAAAAGCATTCGGCAGATTCGAATACTTCGACTACTCTGACAAGTATTAATAAGATAAGGCTACGTATTTTATGCGTAGCCTTATTTCTTTATTAGTAGCACACACAGAGGCGCAGAGACGCAGAGTTTTTCAAAAAGAGACTTTACGCCTTCGCGTTTAATTTCTTAATCTCGAATGATGGGTGTGTATGATTTTAGTTAAATTTTAACTTTTACCTTTTTAGCATTGTGCTTAAATGATCATCCACAATTACGTGACAGGCGGGCTGAACGTCGAAGAGGTCGGCGACCAAAGGGGAAGCCAAAGCCCAAAAGCACATAGCATGAGGGCGTATCAAAAGTCAAATTCATAACTTTGCAACTTTCAATCTGTAAGTCGAGTACGCTCAAAAAGTAAAGAGAAAGCCATTTTGTAACTCGAAGTAAGATTTTCAAAATGGCATTTGACTTTTGATACACCCTCTTGCTATAAAAGAACTCGTCTAACTCACGTTAATATAACTTTTTTCAAAAGTTTTTGGCATAGGGGGGTTCACCCATACCATTTTCGTCACATAACATTCTGAAAATCAAGAAGAAAGACGAGGTGAAACTACTTATTAAAAAGCTCAACTTTTTATAGGGGGTTTCACCATACGTAAATCATTGACAATCAATACGTAAAAGCCGATTTTAGCCGAGGGTGAAACCCTCTACCTCAAAAACTTTTTATTTTTTACATTCACACATTTTTCTTGCCTATACTCTAATCCGATTCTCCTTCGCTTCTAATTCGCTTCTAATCCGCTTCTAATCCGTACCAAAGTCGGTGCAAGTCCCATTTTTGTATATACCCAATAGCGAACCTATGGCGAAGTGTCTTAGGAAGCATAATAGTGGTATGGTCTTTTTGTGAAGGCGAGATTCTGGAAAAAAATGTTTTTTGCTTTAAACTCTACACTCTACACCAGAGAGCATATAAACAAATGATTCACAAAAAGTTACGGCGGTGTAGAGTACTATCCATCTCTACACCAACTATACATCCTATACACCACTTATTACCATTAAAGGGTGTAGAGATGTAGAGTTGGTGTAAAGTTACCTCAAACTCTACACCGCTACAATCTACTGATTTTCAAGAAATTGAGTACCATTTGGTGTAGAGTGTAGAGTTAGTCGCAAAAAACTTTTTTTGGGGCAAGAGAATAACACCTTATGATTATCCGTAATTATGTGATAACGCCCTGAAGGGGCAAAAGCTACTAGCCCAGGGCAACGCCCTGTGGTAAATTGGGGAACATGCGCCCTGCAAGGGCAAAAGCTCTAATATAATAATGCTTTTGCCCCTACAGGGCGAAATTACCAACCTACATATACCTAGGGCGATGCCCTAGGCTATGAGTTTTTGCCCCTTCGGGGCGCTATCGCGTGATTGCGAATAATCATTATATCTTAATCCCGAATAATGGGTGTATATGATTTTAGTTAAATTTTTAACTTTTACCTTTTGCTTAGCGCATTGTACAGGAAAAAGGCAAAAGTTAAAGTTTAACTATTATCTATAACACCCACCCTATTGGGTAAGTCGTCAACTGGAGCGTACAGATACACTAAATAGCCATCATTTCGCCTTTTATTGTTAATTTTTTCTTTTTTTCGCACAAATATTTGGTCAATTCGGGAAAAATTGTTATTTTTGCACCCGATTATACACATATCACTCGACTCTAAGAGAGAAAAGGGATAGAGATTGAAACTTTCAACTGATATAAACAAAAAACAGATATGAAAAGATTATTACTCTTAACCGCAGTACTTTCTGCAAGTGCAAGCTATGTGCTTGCGCAGAATAGTAACGTCAAGACCGTTCAAGACGCTAACGGTAACACCTACACTTATAACGCCAAGACAGATCTTGCTGCAGATTCTTATGGTGGTGACACTATTTTTGCAAACAAAGCATCTTTCGACTTGAACAATGGCCAGCTTAAGCTAACGCTTCATAGTGACGAGAGAAATATAGTTTCAAATTGTAATCTTAAATACAATGTGAAATTGACAAATGTATCTGCTGACCCAGGTACAATTGCGCCATTCATAGAGTACCTAACTGCTAAGGGTACTGTCTTTGATGTTGTTGTACAGGAGGCTGAGATTGTAACCAGAGTCAAGGCCGGAAGAAAGACAACAAGTTTTTCCATTAAAACAGGAGAGGCATACGACAAATATGTGGCTGCATGTGAAAGAGCTAAAGACATCCAAGCTGGCTATGTATATAAAGGAAGCCAGCTTATAAATGGTGAATGGTTAGGCGAAAACATTCTAAAAGATGACATAGGCGGTATGGGATTAGGAGCTGATATCAACCCTGATCTTTACTATATGATTTCCCAAGGAGAGAACGTCTATCCTATCACAAATGTTGATGGAGATTATGCAACAGGTACAAGGTACAGCAATGCAACTATAACCTACACACCAACAGGAATTGCAGACGGATACCACTCATACAGTGTTTCTGGCGATGGCAAGGTAGGCTATGTAAGTGGTGTTGTTGATAATGGCAAGGTTGAGGAGATCTTGAGCAATACAACATACGCATACGTCAACTTCGACTTCACCAATGCAAGCATCATCGGTTCAGTTAATACAAATGTCATCAACGACAACAGACTTGCATACTTCAACGAGAACACAGATGTAACAGGCCAGAACTTTGTTGTAGGTGATAATTGTAAAAAATATTACATTTATGACAATGGTAAGGAAATTTTCGTAAAAGATAGATTTTCTGCAAATGATGCTCGATATTATCGCACCTTCACACCTGAGACATACGGATCAATCGTGCTTCCATTCTCTGTTTCTGCAACAAGCAACATATTCGTAAAGCAGGCTAAACTGACAGACTATGTTGCAAGCGAGAACAGGCTCGTGTTCACAAGCACCGAAAAAATAGCTCCGAACACCCCATATATGTTTAAGGTTCTCGCTACTGTTACAGGTGAATCAACATTACGCGGTGACGTAGGCGGAACTGTCGAGGCAACTGCAGAAGCAAAGAGTGAGAAGATTCAGGGTGCACAGTTCGCTGGAACATTCGAAGGTCTCCGTGCAGAAATTGCATCTCAGGTTTATGTGATCGGTGCTGTTGGTAAGATTGGTAGAACCACAAAGGCATTGAAGCCAGGTCGTTGCTACCTCACACGTGAGGATCCAGACAACTTCGCTAAGATGGAGAGCGCTACAATCGAGATTATCGATGAGGACGGTGCTATCGAGAAGGTTGAGGCAGACGAGGCTGTTACTGCTATCGACGGTGTAGTAAACGGCGAGGTTGTTTCAGTTCAGTATATCTCAGTTAACGGTCAGATTTCTAACGAGCCATTCAGCGGTGTAAACCTCGTTAAGAAGACATTCGAGGATGGTTCTGTTGAGACATCTAAGGTTGTATATTAAAAAGAAGGAGGAATGAAAATTATGAAGAAAAAAGAGTATAAAGCACCATATTTCCGTGCAAGATACATGAAGGCTATTGAGCCTCTCATGGCAAGCTGGGACATCAGAGACACCGATAACGGCTTCGAGACAGGTTTCGGTGAGGATGATGTAGATGAGGGCAACTAAGCTGATGTTTTTCATCTGAACATATCAAAAGGTGAACGGGTATCGTTACAATAAATAATGCTACTCGTTCATCTTTTTTTTATTATATTTTGATAAGTGGAAAAAAATAAGTAACTTTGCAGTTGCGTTAGACATAAAAGCGCCTTGCGGTGCTTAGGTGGATTTGGAAAGTAAATTGGATTTTTATAGAAAGTAAATTTGGAGTAAATTAAATCAGTAAATTATTTTCAGTAAATTAAAAAGAAAAAGCATTCTCTGTATGTCGAGAACAACTCTAAAGTGGGTGTAAGTCCTGAAGGGACGGCATATTACAGGGTAGTGCGGAAGCGCTACCATATCGGGGGCCTTAGTTTATAAGCCCTGTAAGGGCGACATAATTCCAGTTATCTCTATATGAAATGGAAATATATCGCACCTACGGCGCTTTTGGAGAACATGGCTAATGCTACGTGGGTTTCACCCACGCCTATACTATTTCGCCTTTACAAGGCTTTTCGGGAACTTTCCACCATACAGAGGAACATATCTTTCCAGCGACGGATGTCGCCCCATAATTTACTGAATATAATTTACTGGCAATTTGCTTTCCAAAAAGATTTACTTTCCTCAAAAAAGATTTGCCTTCAGAATAAAAGGAGCGTAAGCTCCTGTAAACATATAAATTTATTGTTAATGGGAAAAGGTAAACTCGCGAAGTTCGCAGACATGGAACGCTATGAGAACGTGTTCCAATATCCATTCTCGGTGGTGGATAACGTTCCTTTCGAAATGAAAGGCCACTGGAGAGAACAGTACTTTCACAACGATAATCCTATCGTGCTCGAACTGGGGTGCGGTAAGGGTGAATATACCGTGGAACTGGCTCGCCTGTACCCTAACGTGAGCTTCATTGGCGTTGACATAAAGGGAGCACGTATGTGGACGGGCGCAACAAAGGCATTGGAGGCTAATCTGAAGAACGTTGCCTTTCTACGTACTAATATCGAGATCATAGACCGCTTCTTCTCCAAGGATGAGGTACAGGAAATTTGGCTTACGTTCTCTGATCCTCAGATGAAGAACGTGCACAAGCGTCTTACTTCAACCTTCTTCCTTGAGCGTTACCGTCATTTCCTTGTGGATAACGGTATCATCCACCTCAAGACGGACTCTAACTTCCTGTTCACCTACACCACATATATGGTGGAGCATAACGAGTTGCCTGTCCTCTTCCGCACAACAGACCTCTATCACACGGAAGGGCTCGACGAGGAAACGAAGAAGATTTTGTCTATCCAGACTTACTACGAGTCAATGTGGATTGAACGCGGACTGAACATCAAATACATGAAGTTCCAACTTCCGCATGAGAAGTTGCTATCTGAATCAGAAAAAGAAATCGAGTTGGATGACTATCGTTCCTATCACAGAGATAAAAGAAGCAGTCTTACGACTAATAAATAAAACAAGTAGCAAGATGCCTTTAGAAAGCAAATTATCAGAAAATTAAATTCAGTAAATTATAATAACAAAAAAAGGGAAACGGATTTATCTGATGTATATGAATGAGCTTGCGCCTTTCAATATTCCCCAAATTTACTGATATCATTTACTCCCCAATTTACTTTCTGAACACTCCGTAATTCGTAATTAGTAATTAATTATGATTGTTTGCATAGCCGAGAAACCGAGCGTAGCTCGTGATATTGCCAATGTGCTTGGAGCCACGAACTCCAAGCAAGGATATATTGAGGGCAATGGGTATCAGGTGACATGGACTTTCGGTCACTTGTGCGAGCTGAAAGACCCAGGTGAATATACCCCGATGTGGAAGGTATGGTCATTGGGTTCATTGCCTATGATACCACAGCGATTCGGAATAAAACTGAAAGAGGATCAGGGTATCAAGGCTCAGTTTGCTACTATCGAGAAACTGATGAAGGAGGCAGACTCCATAATAAACTGCGGTGATGCCGGACAGGAGGGAGAGCTGATTCAGCGCTGGGTGATGCAGAAGGCTGGAGCGAAATGCCCTGTGAAAAGACTCTGGATCTCATCGCTAACGGAAGAGGCTATACGCGAAGGTTTTCAGACACTAAAGGATCAGCAAGAGTACGAGCCGCTGTATCTTGCAGGATTGTCACGAGCCATAGGCGACTGGCTGCTTGGTATGAATGCCACCCGTCTCTACACGCTGAAATACCGTCCGAATAGTCGCTCTAATCAGGTGCTGTCTATAGGAAGAGTACAGACCCCTACCCTCGCGATGATCGTAAACCGCCAAAAAGAGATAGAAAACTTCGAGCCTCGACAGTCGTGGATTCTCTACACGATGTATAGAGACACAAGATTCTCTGCCATTGCCCACGATGAGGAGGCAGAGGCAGAAGATGCTGCGGAGGTGGCAGAAGCGGCTAAGAACGGCAAGACGCAGAAGTCGAAAGGCCCTATCTATCGTCAGATAGAATACACCACGGAAGAGGAGGGGAAAAAGGTTCTTGATGCTATCAAGGATAACGAGTTTCACGTTACCGACATCACGAAGAAGAAGGGAACGGAGGCACCACCACGCCTCTACGACCTCACTTCGCTTCAGGTGGATTGCAACAAGAAGTTCGGGTATTCAGCCGACCAGACTCTTCAGCTCATCCAGTCGCTCTACGAGAAGAAATACACCACCTACCCACGTGTTGACACCACATTCCTCTCTGACGACATCTACCCTAAATGCCCTCAGACGATGAACGGTCTGTACAAGACGCAGTTCTCTGGTGTAGCCCCATACGCAGAGCTTGTCAAGGCTATTGGTGGAAAGCCATTGAAGAAGAGTAAAAAAGTATTCGACTCATCTAAGGTGACGGATCACCATGCTATTATCCCGACAGGCATACCACCACAGGGATTGTCGGATATGGAGCGTAACGTGTTCGACCTCGTGGCAAGGGCTTTCATAGCCGCTTTCTATCCAGACCTGAAATTCGAGACAACGACAATCTACGGCAGAGTGCCATTAGAACCGACGACAGAGACGCTTGACGACACGAATAGCGTTCTGTTCAGGACATCGGTAAAAATCGTATCTGACGAGGGTTGGAAAGTGGTCTTTAAGAAGGTTGAGACGAGCGCAGAGCCAGATAACGAGGATGAGGAGGGAGGAGACGATGCCTCATCCAACCAGACCTTCGCTAAGGGCGAGAAAGGGCCACACGTGCCATCACTCTCAGAGAAATGGACGCAGCCACCAAAGCCATACACAGAGGCAACTCTGCTTCGCGCAATGGAGACGGCTGGAAAGTTCGTGGATAACGACGAGCTTAGGGATGCTATGAAGGAGAACGGCATTGGTCGCCCTTCTACCCGTGCTGCCATTATCGAGACGCTATTCAAACGACATTACATAAGGAAAGAGCGCAAGAATCTCGTTGCCACCCCGACAGGCGTTGAGCTTATCGCCCTCATACACGAGGAGATACTGAAGAGTCCGGAGCTGACAGGCGTCTGGGAGAAGAAACTGCGCGACATAGAGCACAGAAAGTATGATGCCGGTACGTTTATCTCAGAACTGAAAGAGCAGATCAACAGCATAGTGAATCAGGTTCTTGCAGATAACACGAATAGGAGGGTTACAGTTATCTCCCCCGAAGAAGAGCAAAAGAAAAAGACAACCAAGAAGGCCTCTCCAAAGAAAAAGTCAGCAGATGCCTCTAATGCGCCAGTATCGTCTCAACGTGCCAAGACTGACGATACCCCGACAATCTGCCCACTCTGCGGAAAGGGAACGATAATAAAGGGTAAGACCGCATACGGATGCTCGGAATGGAAGAACGGGTGCACGTATCGAAAACCATTTGCGTAGCATCAATATGAGTTCGATGAATTGTAATAACCCTTTATCCACTGCGTGGAGCTACACGAATTTCTCATTAATTCCCACGAATTTCTCATTAATACTTTTTCTTTTTGATAAAAATTTATGGAAAATTCGTGATTATTAATGGATAATTAATGTAGCCAAGCGCAGCGTTTAAATTCATCGAGATTTGTCGCAGACCCACTGACCATAGGGAGGTAATTAACGTTAACATCACGTATCTCTCCGAAATAAAAAGGCAATAACTCCGTTGATCCAAGGAACCAAACTCGATGAACCTCTGCTTTTTGTCTGCTCTTAGAACGGACTTTCATCGAGTTTGGTTCCTTTTCATATAGGAAGAGCGACGAGCCATGAAGGGAATCACAAAGCACGTTAACTCCACAATTACATGATAGACGGGCTGAAAGCCCAAAAGCACTTAGCTTAGGGCGATGCCCTAGGCTATGAGCTTTTGCCCCTACGGGGCGCTATCGGGTGATTGCGGATAATTATTTTGTGAAATACATCAAAAAGAAGGTAATTTTCACGTTTTTTCGTAAAAAAGTACCACAAAATAGCAGAAAATACGAAATTTAGTAGATACATTTTGAAAACCATTGAAAAACAACCAGTTTTCTTGACGATTATCAAGGAAATATTGTGTACCTACACAAAAATACATAGAAAATTTGCCAATTAGAAATTATCATCCTAATTTTGCACTCGCTAATAGAGCAAAACATAAAACTTAAAAGAGGGTAATCCGAAAACCTCAGTATTCAGGAAAAGAGTAGGAATAATACAAATTTAAGCAACTAAAGAAAATTATGAAAAAGTTTTTTGCTATCGCTATTTTAACAATAGCAACTCTTACAGCTAACGCTCAGGCATGGCTCGGTGGTTCAGTAGGTCTCGATTGGGAGAAGGGTAAGTGGGACCACGCTGAGGCTAACTCTACATGGGAGATCGCTCCAGAGATTGGTTACGACCTCGACGAGACATGGGCAGTAGCTATCAAGCTCGGTATCGTTTCTAAAAAGCAGGGTGACAACGATGCTGTTACAGGTTTCATCATCAACCCATACGCTCGCTACAAGTTCGCTAACATCGACAAGGTTACTTTCTTCCTTGATGGTGGTCTTGCATACAAGACATACGGTAAGCACGCAGGCAACTCTTTCGGTATCGGCATCAAGCCTGGTCTTGCATACAAGGTAGCAGACGGTGTTAGCCTTGAGGCTAAGTTCGGTGGCCTCGGTTGGACAACATTCAGCGAAGAGGCTGGTGACTACAACAAGTTTGGTATCGGTGTAGATACAGAGGCTATCCTGTTCGGTATCTTCTTCGATATCTAAGATTTAGAGATAAATCAATTCTATATACAAGGCTTGCAACCAAGGTTGCAGGCCTTTTTTCGTGGGGAGAAATTTAGGAGCTTACGCTCCTTTTATTTTTGGAGGAAAGTAAATAAACGCAAGTTAGATGAATAAAAAACTATGTGGTTTTAGCAGCAAGCTGCTGTTTTCGGAACAAAAATTTTAAGAAAATTACCAGAAAATTAAAATTTTCTGGATTAAATTTTCTGGTCATCGTGAATAATTTTCTTGAAAGCCCCAGCACCGTAAGGTGCATTTGTTATTTTTTTTCATCGAACTGGCATTTAATTATAGACAGCAAATTGGGAGAACTGAAACTTTAATTTACTGGTTATAATTTATTGACAATTTACTTTCCAAACTTTTTACGATTAAGATTTGGCAATGTACTTTTTTTTCATTAACTTTGCATTCTAAAATATAAATATTTTAAGCAGAATGAATTTATACCCAAAACTCATAACAGATGCACTGGCAACCGTTATCTACGCCGGTACAAAGAAGAACCTCATTGAGTCGGAAATGCTTGCCGATACTCCAAGTATCAACGGCAATAAAGTTACTATCGTACTCGTTTTCCCTCGCGAGACTGACCCGTTCCTGAAGTCAACCGTTAAGGCAGCAGAAGCAGCCATACACTATCACGTTGGCAAGGAGGTAGAGGTAGAAATAAAACTTGAATATAAATCGGCTCCTCGTCCGGAGGTTGAGAACCTTCTACCTGGTGTCAAAAACATCATCGCCGTAAGCTCTGGCAAGGGCGGTGTGGGCAAGAGCACAGTTTCAGCCAATCTCGCCATAGCATTGGCACGACTCGGCTATAAGGTAGGACTTCTTGATACCGACATTTTCGGACCAAGTATGCCTAAAATGTTCAACGTTGAGAGCGAACGACCATACGCTATAGAGAAGGACGGTCGTCAGTTGATTGTACCTGTTGAGAAATACGGTGTTAAGCTGCTATCTATCGGTTTCTTCATCGGTAAAGATACAGCTACACTTTGGCGAGGCGGAATGGCTTGCTCTGCCCTGAAGCAGTTGATTGCAGATGCCGATTGGGGTGAACTTGACTATTTCATTCTTGACACGCCTCCTGGCACAAGTGATATTCACCTCACCCTGCTTCAGACACTCGCCATAACAGGTGCTGTGATTGTAAGCACCCCACAGCAGGTGGCTCTTGCTGATGCTCGTAAGGGAATAGACATGTACACTAACGACAAGGTGAATGTTCCTATCCTCGGCCTCATCGAGAATATGGCTTGGTTCACTCCTGCAGAACTTCCAGAGAACAGATACTATATCTTTGGCAAGGAAGGTTGCAAGAATCTCGCCCAGGAGATGAACGTTCCATTGCTTGCCCAGATTCCTCTTGTTCAGGGTATCTGCGAAAAGGGTGATGCAGGAACTCCCGCTGCTCTTGACGAGAACACCATAACAGGTCAGGCATTCCTCGCACTCGCTCAAAGCGTGGTAACTGTGGTGAACAGGCGAAACAAGGAACAGGAAAAGACAAAGATAGTAAAGACAAAGTAACAAGTACGAATTACTAAGTACGAATTACCTATTTACCTCTGTCGTCCTTGCAAGATCAGTAATTCAAAACAGGTAATTAGTAATTTGTAATTCGTAATTGCACACAGGTAATTTGTAATTCGTAATTAGTAATTATAAGACATGAAAAGACTATTGACCATATTGCTATTCTCTGTGCTGGCATTAGGATTGTCAGCACAGGGAGACTATGCCTCTCTCTGGAAGCAGGTAGAGAAAGCGCAAGAGAAAGATCAGCCCAAGACAGCTCTATCGGCAGTAAAGAAGATAGAGACTAAAGCTGAGAAAGAAAAGCATTATGGTCATCTGTTCGCAGCTCTCTATACAGAGAAAGAAATTCTCGAAGAGATTTCCTATGATTCCGTTGCCCCAATGGAGAAGCGCATGGAGGCAAAATATATGGAACTTACGAAAGAGGATCCATTGGCAGCATGTATCTACCAAATCGCAAAAGAGGGTTCAGACAGACATTTGGTTGATAGTCTTCTCTATCACACAGATCCAGAGACTGTCAAGGAACTTACAAAAGAGAACGGCACTCTGAAATACATTCCATTCGTCAACAAAGGTATTGATAGTAAATATTTCAATCATGACCTTATTAGCCTCATCGCTCATACAATCGTAGATTATGAGCCACTTGCACGTTTCTATTCTGAGAATGGCAACAGGAAAGCCGCTTGTATTGCGTATGCGCTCATGTTGGAAGACTACGACTCAGAAAAGCCAGAACAGACAGAGATTCTGCAAAAAGCGGATTCCCTTATTGCTATCTATGGCGATCTAAACGAATGTGGAGCTATTGCCGTTAGGAAATATCGTATCTTGAGGGATTTAGGACGAGACAATATAAAAAAGACAATAGAATGGATTGACGAAGCCGTTAAACGTTGGCCGAAATGGCAGGAGATCAACGAGCTTATAAACGAGAGAAACGACCTTACGACACCAAGCATAAACATCCGCGTGCCTAACAGAATAACGAACACGAATCAAGAGAAGAAGGTCTTTTTAGAAAATATCAGGAACATATCAAGTGTTGTCATTTCGGCAACGCCTATAAGCGGATTATCCTCAGAGAAGATTCAACAACTGAATCTCAGGGAAGATGCTGACATTGCAGAACTGAGGAAGCATCTGCAAAAGAGCAAAGCGATAACTCAGACCAAGAAGCTTGACAAGCATGAAGTCTATGAGTTCTTCAAAGATAGTCTTTCGCTTGGCAAACTTCCTCTCGGCACATACCTGATAGAGGCGAGCTGTGACGGAGTGAACGTATCAAGCAATGACAACGACAACCTACTTATAGTAAGCGACCTGAAGGTTATTGCTCTTCGTCAGAAAAAGAACCAGATAAGATATGTGGTAGTTAATGCAATTTCCGGCAAACCAGTTGCCGGAGCTAAGCTATACATAGCTCTCAGAAACGAAAATGACTATAGCGTTGTAACTACCGACGCAAACGGAGAGTATATCTACGACTTTCCAGATAAAAACATGCCTAACTATGTCTTTGCCACAACCGACGAAGACAAGGCAATGCAGTCTCAATATATCTACACAGGCTTTAGCGACCACACCAAAGACCAGAGCACAAAGGAAAAGGTCAGCGTATTTACAGACCGTACACTATACCGCCCAGGCCAAACCGTACACGTATCGGCAGTAACCTACGACCTCATCAACCAAGAGACGACCAAAGTGGCTGCAAACAGAGGTCTTAGCATTACACTCAGGGATGCCAGCAACAAAGAGATTGCATCATCCCAATTAACAAGCGATGAGTTTGGTGTTGCAACTACTGATTTCGTTCTACCAGAGAACGTCAAAAACGGAATATTCAGAATAAGGGCAAACAACAGATACGCAGCAAGCATATCTGTTGAAGAATATGTCCGTCCGACATTCGAGGTTACTATCAAAAAGCCAGAGATAGAGTATAAAGATGGTGACACAATCACTGTGACAGGTACGGCAAAGACTTATAGCGGCGTTGCAGTAAGTAATGCCGAGGTAGCCTACACCATAAGAAGAAACAACTGCTGGTGGTGGAGAACAAACTACGAGAACTCCGAACTTCTGCAAGATACTGTTACGACCGACGCATCTGGCAATTTCACTATGAAGATGCCTATGCTTCTGCCTAAAAGCAAGCAGGACAAGATTCTTTTCTGGCCACCAATGTTCTACTCCATCAAGGCAACAGCCGTTATTACCGACTTGGCAGGAGAATCACACGAGGCTCAGCTATCTCTGCCTCTAAGCAACCGTTCAACCGTACTTACGAGCAACATTGAAGACAAATATCTCAAAGGCGAGAAACCTATTGAGGTTGTCTTTACTCGCAGGAATAATGCCGGCACAGAAATTGAAGGTGAGGCAACTATCGAAATTGACGGTAAGGAACAGGAGAAGGCAATCTGCGGCAAGTCCTATGCAATTCCCTCGTACCTCCCTTCTGGCTCCCATTCCATAAGGGCGATTTGTGGGACTGACACGCTCGAAAAGAAGTTCGTAATATTCAGTCTTGAGGATAAAGTTCCAGCAACTGAGACTAAAGACTGGTGGTATGCTACAGGCGAAGAGTTTCCTGCTACCATCCAGTTCGGTACTTGCGATAAAGATGTACATGCCGTTTATGCGCTCTTCAGCGGTAGCAAGCTCATAGAATCAGGGGCTTTGACACTTGATTCGTCAGTCGTTACCCGTAAGTTTGAATATAAGGAAGAATATAGAGATGGCATCTGCTATACCATAGCCTGGGTTCGCGATGGCGACTGCTATTCTCATAGCCAGACAGTCAAGAGAGCACTTCCTAATAACGCTCTCAAACTAAACTGGACGACCTTCCGCAACAAACTTGAACCAGGGCAAAAAGAAGAATGGAAACTTACCGTTACAGACAATGAAGGCAAGCCAGCCAATGCCAATGTGATGGCTGTACTATACGACAAATCGCTTGACGCTATCAAGACACACTCTTGGAGTTTCAATGATTTAAGGAATATCTATGCCCCAACATTCAATTGGAAATATACGCACGATTATTCTAACATCTACATTGACTACACGAAAGAAGCAAAATACAAGAGTTATGAGAACCTCACACTCTCTGAGTTCGCATATTCACTATATGATAGCCATCCTAAAAGTTATGGCGTAGAAGTATTACATATTGGCTATGCCAGCAATGCACCAGTCAGAATCAGGGGGGGAGCTAAGGCTGCACCGCTTATGGCTGCATATGAATCAGGAGAGGTGCTAAAAGCAAAAGAAGTATATAAAGGCGAGGATGAAATTGCTGTCGGCTTTGCTTCTATCGAAGAAAATATAGAGGAGACAAACGATGACGTAGAAACCATCCGCACCAACCTCAACGAGACCGCTTTCTTCATGCCTCAGTTGAGGACTGACGACAAGGGCCTTGCTACATTAGCATTCACTCTTCCAGAGAGCGTAACGACTTGGAAGTTCATGGCATTTGCCCATGATAAGGACGTGAGATTTGGCTCTATGACTGATGAGGTTATCGCACAAAAGAAACTCATGATTCAGCCTCGTCTGCCTCGCTTCTTGCGTGAGGGGGACGTTACTGATATTCCTGCATCTGTTTCCAATCTAACAGAAAAGGATATTACGGTGACTGTAAAGTTCTCTATTCTTGATGCAAAGACTGAAAAGGTTCTCTCTACCCAGAGCAAGAAGATAACCATAAATGGCGGCGAGACTGAGGCTGTGTCTTTCGCTTACGACACAAAGAATCAGGAGGATAAGAGCATTATAGTGCGTTATACCGTTTCTGGCAAGAGCGAGGAAGGTACTTTCTCTGACGGCGAGCAAAAGGATCTGCCTATCCTCTCACAGAAAGAACTGATGGTGAACACCCAGACTTTCATTCTGGCAGAGGCTGGCGAAAAGCAGTTTGACCTGAAGAAGATCATGCCATCTGTCGATGAAAAGAAACTTACCGTAGAATATACGGACTCTCCTGAGTGGTTGATGATTAAGGCGCTGCCTTATATCTCAAAAGTGAATGATGAGTGTGTGATTTGTCTTTCATCTGCATACTATGCAAACTCTATCGCTTCAGGTATTGCACGCACAAATCCAGAGATAAGGAAGGCCGTAAACGAATGGAAATCAGAGGAACTGAACCAACTCTTTGATTCTATCTCCTTGAACTATCGCAATACGGATGCTCTCGAACGCCTTTCAAAACTCCAGAACAGCAACGGCTCTTGGAGTTGGTGGAAGGGTATGGAAGGAAGCACATATATGACCGTCCATGTTCTGAAAACGCTTCTTCGCCTTAATCTTATGATGAATGACGAGAAGGTAAAAAGAGAGAACGAACCATTGATTAAGCGTGCTTTCAACTACCTTGACAAAGAGACCGACAAACGAGTTGCAGAAATGAAGAAAGAGAAATATAAGAACCTTCCTTCATACGCTCTTGAATATCTCTATTGCCGTGCTATCGCCAAAGCTTCTGGCACAAAGATCAACAGCAACAATAGTGCTGAGTATCTGCTAAAGCTCGTTCCAGAAGAGACACGCTATGACGATATGCAGACAAAGGCACAAGCAGCTATCATCCTCGCTTTTGCCGGAAACAAGGGGAAGGCATCTGAGTTTATCAAGAGCATCATGGAGCATACCGTATATCGCGAGGATCTCGGCAGATACTTCGATTCTGGTCGTGCACGTTATTCATGGTTCGACTATAAGATTCCGACACAGGTTTCTGTCATAGAGGCTCTGAAACTTATTGACGGAAAGAATTCGGCAAAGGAAATCGCCGACATGAAGCGTTGGCTATTGCAGAGTAAGAGAACACAGTCTTGGGACACTCAGATCAACGCAATAAATGCCATCTATGCTTTCCTTTGCCCGTCACAAGGCACAACATCTTCTTTGAAGAAAGGAGTACCTGCCGACATAACTTTAGGCAAGACAAGAATGCCTGCACAGGAATACACCTCTGCCCTTGGCTATGTAAAGACATCAAAGGAAATTACGTCTAAAGACAATACCCTTACTGTCACGAAACATACAGACGGGGAGTCATGGACTAATGTGTTTATCGAATACAAACAGACAGCTACAGAAAGCAAGGAGTCTTCAACAGGACTTTCTATAACAAGAAAGATAGAGACTAACGGCAAGGACTTGAAGGTTGGCGACAAGGTAGAGGTTACAATAACAATCACGGCAGATCGCGACTACGACTTTGTTACCGTTACCGATAACCGTCCGGCTTGCTTAGAACCCGTTGAACAACTATCTGGCTACAGGAATGGCAGTTATAGGATTGTTCGTGACACCAAGACAGAATATTGCTACAATATGATGAGGAAAGGCACACATGTGATAAAAACCTCATACTATGTAGCAAGAAGTGGCAACTATGCTTCAGGTACAGCAACCGCAACCTGCACTTATTCACCTGTGTTTACAGGAAGAACTCCAGGTTCTAACTATGTGGTAAAATAATATTGAAATTTTTGAAATTATTGAAATAAATGAAGAAACTATCTCTTTCGCTTCTACTTGCATTTCCCCTCTTTGCCTCGGCACAGACATTGCAAGTCAGAAATAATATCATCGACTTAGGACAGGTTCAGTTTATGCAACCTGTCACGGCTACATTCGACGTAAAGAATGTATCAAACGCACCAATCGAGATTGCAAGTATGTATTCTGGTTGTAACTGTACTCAGGTGGGATTCCCTGTGGGAAGTCTGCCAGCAGGTGCTGATTTCAAGGTCAGCGCGACCTATGACGCAAAGCAGCTTGGCCATTTCCAACGTGATGTGGCTATCTACGTCAAGGACCAGAAAGAACCGACATACGTTACAGTAAAAGGTGTCGTTGTTACCAAAGTAGATAACTTTATCGGCAACTACCCCTACTCTATCGGCGGTCTGTTGACTGACGTAAACACGATAGACTTTGATGACATCCATCGTGGAGAGCGTTCTGTGCAGGACATTCACATTATGAACCCTAACAACCAGTACGTAGAGCCAGTCATAATGCACTTACCAAACTATCTTCGTGCAGAAGTTTCGCCAAAGCGTATCGGACCAAAGAAAGAGGGCGTTATTCATCTTGTGCTCAACTCAAGCAAAATGAAATCACTCGGTCTTTCTCAGGCAAGCATCTATCTTGCCAAAGGCATAGGTGACAAGGTTTCTGACGATAAGGAAATAATGGTTTCTACCGTTCTCCTTCCTCCAGAGCAGAATCTTGATGAGGTTAGTCTGTATCGCAGTCCTCAGATTCAACTCTCTTCTACAACCGTTGACCTTTCTAATATAAAGGGACCAAAGAAGAAAGCCGAGATTGTGATAACCAACAAGGGTAAGTCGCCTCTTGAGATTCGTTCAATGCAGTTGTTTACTCCTGGCATAGAAATCACTCTTGCCAAGCAGAAACTTAATGCAGGTGAGAGTACGAAGATGAAGATCACAGGCTATGCCCAAGACCTGTCAAGAGTTAAGACTCGTCCTCGTATTCTTATGATCACGAATGATCCAAGGAAACAGAAGGTGATAATTGAGATCAAGAAGTAAATGAAAAGTGAAAAATGAAACAATAATAAAATACATATTACTATTTTAGGGTAAAAAAGTTACTTGTATTTTTCACTTTATAATTTTTCATTTTTCATTTAAAAGCATTTCATTATGGAACATCCAGAAAACAGTAGCGAATATAAAGGGCTGACCGTAAATAGCGGAGTGGCACAACCTTCTATCATCAACCCATATCTGAAACGCGGACGCTTTCGTCATAAGGAGTATAGCGTTAATGATATGGTTGAGGGACTATTGCGCGGTGATGTAACAATACTCTCACAGGCAGTCACACTTGTGGAGTCTGTCAATCCTGAGCATCAGGCAAAAGCGCAGGAGGTGATAGAAAAATGTCTTCCTTATAGTGGAAAGTCCGTAAGGATTGGCATAAGCGGTGTTCCAGGAGCAGGCAAGAGTACCTCTATTGATGTCTTTGGCACTCATGTACTTGACACCTACGGAGGAAAACTTGCAGTCCTCGCCATTGACCCTTCTTCAGAAAGGAGCAAGGGCAGTATTCTTGGCGATAAGACAAGAATGGAGAAGCTATCTACCAGAAAAGAAACGTTCATACGCCCTTCACCATCTGCAGGTTCTCTTGGAGGAGTCGCAAGAAAGACTCGCGAAACAATAATACTCTGCGAGGCTGCTGGCTATGACAAGATTTTCATAGAGACTGTTGGCGTAGGACAAAGCGAGACAGCCTGTCACTCCATGGTAGATTTCTTTCTACTTATTCAGGTTGCAGGCACAGGTGATGAGCTTCAGGGCATCAAGCGCGGAATAATGGAAATCGCAGACGGCATTGTAGTGAACAAATGCGATGGTGACAATGTGGATAAATGCCAAATGGCTGCAACTCATTTCCGCAACGCACTTCATTTCTTCCCTATGTCAGAAAGCGGTTGGGTGCCTAAAGTCCTTTGCTATTCAGGTTTCTATGGATATGGCGTAAAGGAAGTGTGGGACATGATCTTTGAATATGTGGATTTCGTAAAGAAGAACGGATATTTCGAGACACGTCGCCAACGCCAGAATAAATACTGGATGTACGAAACTATTGAGGCAAGTCTCAGAAATAGATTCTACAACGATCCTGTCATTGCCCAGAAACTGATAGAAGCAGAAATGAGCGTCCAGAATGGAGAAAAGACGAGTTTCACCGCTGCTCACAATCTTCTGGATGAATTTTATAAACAATTGAAATAAATTGTACATGATATTATGTTAATAGAAATCGACTCTTCATCAGGTTTCTGCTTTGGAGTGACAACTGCAATCAATAAGGCAGAAGAGGAACTGGCTAAAGGTTCTACTCTCTACTGCCTTGGAGATATAGTGCACAATGGCATGGAGTGTGACAGACTTCGTGAGATGGGACTTATCACTATCGACCACGCACAGTTTGCAGAGCTTCACAATGCCAAGGTTCTGCTAAGAGCACATGGTGAGCCACCCGAGACCTACAAGATAGCAGAGCAAAACAACATAGAGATTATTGATGCAACCTGTCCTGTTGTGCTTCAGCTACAAAAGCGTATCAAGAAACAGTTCACGGCAAATCCAGATGCGCAGATTGTAATCTTCGGCAAGAACGGACATGCGGAGGTCTTAGGTCTCGTTGGACAGACAAGACAACGTGCCATAGTGATAGAGCATGTTGATGAAGTCACCCGACTTGATTTCACCCACGACATCTACCTCTATTCACAAACCACAAAGTCGCTTGATGAGTTTCATGCCATCATAGACTATATCCAGGCTCATATTGCCGCAGGTGCTAATTTCCAATGGTTTGACACAATTTGCAGACAGGTAGCCAACAGAATGCCTAACATCTGCTCATTTGCCACCAAGCATGATCTGATTCTCTTCGTATCTGGTAGAAAAAGCAGTAATGGTAAGGTGCTTTACAATGCCTGCAAAGAGCAGAACCCACACACCTATCTTGTAGAAGGACCTGATGAGATAGATCCAAAATGGGTTTCAAATGTCAACAGCATAGGTATTTGCGGAGCGACATCCACCCCAAAATGGCTAATGGAACAAGTAGCAGACAGAATCAAGAATAATTACAACATAGAAAAGAAATGAAAAAGATAACAATAGCAATAGACGGCCACTCTTCTTGCGGAAAGAGTACAATGGCAAAAGAACTCGCACGCAAATTAGGGTATATCTACGTAGATACAGGTGCTATGTATCGCACAGTCACCCTTTATGCCATGCGCAACAATCTGTTCACAACAGACGGCGAAGTCAAGACTGATGAACTTCTGAAGCACATGAACGACATTAAAGTTTCATTCTGCATCAATAAAGAAACAGGAAGACCTGATGCTTGTCTCAACAACGAATGTGTAGAAAACATCATACGCTCTATTGAGGTCAGCAGTCACGTTTCCAAGATTGCAGCAATACCTTTCGTTCGTGAAGCAATGGTAGAGCAGCAGAGAAGGATGGGAGCAGAAAAGGGTATTGTAATGGATGGAAGAGACATCGGCACAACAGTCTTCCCTGATGCCGAGCTCAAGATATTCGTTACGGCAAGTGCCAAGGTTCGTGCTCAGAGACGCTATGAGGAACTTCAGCAAAAAGGAATGCCAGCTGACTTTGACGAGATTCTGAAGAACGTAGAGGAACGCGACTATATCGACTCTCATAGAGAGGTCTCACCATTACGTCAGGCAGAAGACGCAATATTGCTCGACAATAGCGACCTAACCATTCCACAGCAGAATGAATGGCTGATGCAGCAAGTAGATAAGGCTTTACAATAACGTAAAGCCTTCCTTCCACAGCCATAGTACCTCCGTTATAAGTCCGCTTTTCCTCCGTACCAAAGTCGGTGCAAAGTCGGTGCAAAGTCGGTGAAGCTTCGTTCTAAGAGCGGAGATTCATCGAGTTTGATTCGGAAGAAGAGCGAAGACAAAGCGAATTACGAAGGAAGTTCGTAATCCCGATAAAAGCCATCAAATTCACATTATTCTAATACACGTGCGCGCATACATTATTATATTAATATCACTATTTCCAATTCTTTCCATGGCACAAGAAAAAGCATGGGAAGAGTACTTTTACGAAATATATGCTATGGAGGAAATAGATGAGACATCAATAGAAGATGACTACGAGCACCTATGCGAACTTGAATCCTCACCACTAAACATCAACACGCTAAATCCAGAAGATCTATACCTGTTCCCTGGAATAAACAGAGACCAGATTGATGATATCATAAAATATCGTGACAGATACGGAGAATTTAGAACTATCGAAGAACTGGCACTAATAGAATCTATCGACAGACCGCTCAGACTATTCCTATGCAATTTCATAATTGCCGAACCAACAATAAAGGCAAAATGGTATTCAAGACCTACCCTTGACTCAATAATGAGAAAAGGACACGGAGAACTCATGGCAAATACTAACATACCATTATACAACAGGGAAGGTGACAAGAACGGATACCTCGGCTATAAATACAAATACAATATCAAGTTAACGGGAAAATTCTCTGACAACATCAAATATGGGTTCTGCAGTTCACAAGATGCAGGAGAGCCTCTGTTTGCCAACAAGAACAAATGGGGTACGGACTATTACTCTTATTATATTAAGGTGAATAATATCGGCAGACTGAAAACGTTTGTGCTTGGGCAATACAAGATCAAATTCGGAATGGGACTAATACAGAACAACTGTTTCGGCTATGGCAAGCAGATAATGTTGTCTTCAATGAACAACTACGATGCTACCATAACAGCACATGCCTCAAGATCTGATGGAGGACATTTTACCGGATTTGCAAACACTTTGGACTTAGGCAAGAAAGGTTCAATAAACAAGTGGACTCTCACATCATTCTGGTCATACAGGAAAAAAGATGCCACACTAAACAAAGATGGAAGTATCTCGACAATCATAACAAACGGATATCATAGAACACCAACAGAGATGGAGAAAAAGAACAATTCTTCATCTTTAGCTACAGGTGCCCATATCAACTATAAAAGAAATGGGCTTTACATAGGAGCATCAATGGTATATGATTGGTTCGACAGACCTCTATATCCTAACTACAAGAACAATCCCAATTCATACAGAACCTACTACGCCAAGGGTTATGATTTCTGGAATGCGAGTCTTAACTACGGATACATCTCCGGAAAGCTTTCTTTTTCTGGAGAAACAGCAACAGGGTCATGCAACTCTATCGCAACAATAAACAGCGTAGAAGCAAAGGTAAGTAAAGACATTACTATAAATGCCGTTCAACGTTTCTATTCATATAAATACTACGGAATAAACGCAAAGGCATTCAACGATGGAGGATATACGCAAAACGAAAGTGGAATATATGCAGGTATAACATGGATAGCAACAAAGAGAATAACCGTCAAAGCATATTCCGACCTGTCATATTTTCCTTGGATCAAATACTATACAAGTGGCTCGTCATATTCTTTCGACAATAACCTCTCATTAAAATATAACAAAGACAAATGGACTGTTCAGACAAAATACAGATTCAGAATCAGGCAAAGAAACAATTCTGACAAAACATCTATCATCAACAGATATAGCAACAAACTGAGAATATCAGTTCAAAGAGCGACTGAAAAAGTATCAACATCAACCATAATCGACCTCTCAAGACTCACTTACACCGGCTACTCATCGCAAGGGTACTCTATATCGCAGAACTTCAGTATCCAAGCACACAAAAATGCAACTTTTTACGCATTTGCATCATATTTTCAAACTGACGACAGTGAAACGAGCATATATCTTAACGAAAGAAATATTTCCGGCTCTTATTCTTCACCTTCTTTTTACGGAAAAGGCATAAGAATTTCGTCAATTGTCAAATCATCGCTAACTCCCAAAGTTATAGTCAATTTCAAAGTTGCTTTAACGAAATACTTTAACCGAAATGCGATTTCTTCCGGACTTAGAATGATTAAACATTCGTATCAAACAGACGTTGATTTGAGCGTAAAATACAAATTTTAACATAAAAAAACGGCATTTTTGAATTAAAATATGATAAAAATCACTTTTTTTGCTTTTTTTTGATGAAAAATTGCAAGAATATTTTGTGGTTTAGCAAAAATATATTACTTTTGCAACAAATATCCAGATGAAGGAAACTACAATCTAGGGTTAATTGCATGATATAAACAATTAAAATCATAAACGAAATGAAAAAGTTTTTCTTAATGCTTGCTGTTGCAGCATCAGCTATGTCTGCATCAGCGCAGGAGCCAAAGAGCGGATTTGCTGACGCTAAGTTCTGGGACAACTGGTATCTTGGTGCAAGAGGCGGCGTAGGTTCTATGACTAAAAACCAGGCAGTCCTGAAGAACCTGAATCCAGAATTGGGTCTCCGCTTTGGTAAATGGTTTACTCCAAGTGTAGGTCTCTCTGCTGAGGGTAATTTCCTCTTCGGCAACAAAGCACGTGGTCATCAGCTCACAGACCCATCTCTGTTCCACGCAATGCAGGCTCACCTCCTCGGTACAATCAACTTCTCTAACGCATTTGGCGGCTACACTGGCACACCACGTTCATTTGAGGTTATCGGTCTTGCTGGTATTGGTATGACCCACAACTTTGGTACAAAGAAAGAGTTGGGTACTGACATTCAGCTCAACATGCTGAGTTCAAAGTTCGGTCTTGACTTTGCTTGGAATTTCGGCAGCGAAAAGGAATGGCAGTTCTATGTTGAGCCAGCTATTGTATATGAGCTTGCTGGTGCAAAGAAGAACCAAAAGATTCAGTACAACTCAAACTACTCAAACCTCGAGCTTAGTGTTGGTGTGAACTACTACTTCAAGACAAGCAATGGCACTCACCATTTCCTCAACATCACAGAGTGTGACCAGCGTGAGATTGACGCTCTGAACAACACAATCAACAGCCTCCGCGACAAGAACGCTGCAGATCAGGCTAAGATTGCTCAGCTCCAGGCAGAGATTGCACGTCTCCAGAAGGCACTCAAGGACTGCGAGAACAAGCCAGCTCCAGAAGCAACTTACGAGACTCCAACAATCCCATCTGTATTCTACAATGTTAACAAGTCTCTCATCACAAAGCAGCAGGCTGAGAACGTTGCAGTTGCAGCACAGATTCTGAAGAACCACCCAGAGCTCAAGCTCAACATCAAGGGTTATGCTTCACCAGAGGGCAAGGCTAAGAAGAATCAGGAACTCTCTGTTCGTCGTGCTAACGCAGTTAAGGATCTCCTCATCAAGAAGTACGGTATCGAGGAAAGCCGTATCACAGCTGAGGGTTGCGGTACTACAAAGGACAAGTACGAGACCTACGAGAACAACCGCGTAGCTATGCTGTTCTTCGAGAAGTAATTAAAACTCAACTAAATAAGAAAAAGCTTCATCCTAATAGGGTGGAGCTTTTTTTCATGCCCTTTTGTAATAAAAAAGGATAATTTTCGTTATATAAAAGTGAAAACAAATAGAATAGTGATAATCATGCTCATAGCCATGGCGCTGGTCTCAACAAAAGTCAGAGCCCAATATGACGTATATTTTTCTCACTATTTCGACATGCAGACATCGTTCAATCCTGCCGCCGCCGGATTATTCGACAAACTGAACATCAATGCATCCTACGCAATGAGCATGGTAGGGTACGAGAACAGTCCACAGACA
Source organism: uncultured Bacteroidales bacterium (assembly GCA_902778265.1). GTDB lineage: Bacteria > Bacteroidota > Bacteroidia > Bacteroidales > Bacteroidaceae > Prevotella. The sequence continues at coordinate 55,956 of CACYXI010000018.1, forward strand.
GCATATATATCTGCCGACATGCCATTCAACGCACTAAACACTCGAAATGGTGTTGGTGTCAGTTTTATGAACGATAGCAGAGGTTTGTTTTCCAGGCAACAGATAAACGCGCAGTACAGCTATCAGAGGAAATTCGCAGATGGTCGTCTGGCAATAGGCGTTCAAGCAGGATTGCTGAGTGAGGCATTCAAAGGTTCTAAGGCGGATGTACGAGACACCGGCGATCCAGTATTCAAGAATAGCGACATCAATGGTAACGCCATAGACTTTGCCTTCGGACTTCATTACAGTCACGAACAATGGTATGTAGGAATATCTGGTCAGCATCTAACATCACCAACGGTTGAACTTGGCGAAACAAACGAAATCAACATAGATCCCTCGCTATACGCAACCGGCGGATACAACTTCAAACTAAACAACCCGCTTTTCTCCGTAGCAACATCAGCATACGTAATGACCGACCTTGTTGGATATAGAGGGGAACTTACCGCACGATTGATATACAACTACGAAGGTAGGACAATGAGTGCAGGAGTAGGATATTCCCCGAAGAACTCCACGACAATATATCTCGCAGGAAGTTTCCACGGAATAATGTTAGGTTATAGCTACGACCTGTTTACAAACGGAATCAATATAGAAAATGGTTCACACGAACTATTCATCGGATATCAGACAGATATCAACTTCATGCCTAAAGGAAAGAACAGGCATCAAAGTGTAAGACATCTATAATAAAGATATGAAGATAAGAAATATTATATTTGCACTTGCGATTACCAATGCGGTTTTCCTTCTCTCATCTTGCTTTGGAGGTAAGATGGCATCCTCTGCATTAGGAGGAGAAGTGACAGGTGTTGGCAACGGACGAGGATTCACCGAGCCAACTCCATACGGAATGACAATGGTAAATCGCGGTTCTCTAAAGATGGGTATCGACAAAAGCGATTCTCTATGGGGAAATGTTGCCCCCGTCAAGGATATCAGCGTTGATGGATTCTGGATGGACGAGACAGAGGTCAGCAATTCCAAATACCGTCAGTTCGTGATGTGGGTACGCGACAGTATTCTCCGTACCCGACTTGCAGATCCTGCATACGGAGGTGATGAGACCTACCTTATCACGGAAGATCAGAACCACGACCCTATTCCACCAAGAATCAACTGGAAGAAGCCATTACCACGCAAGCCAAATGAAGATCAGCAGCGTGCATACGAGAGTCTATACATAACGAATCCCGTAACAGGAGAAAAGCTCATCGATGCCTCACAACTCATATACCGATATGAGGTTTACGACTATACAACAGCAGCACTTCGCCGAAACCGTATCAAGCCGGAAGAGCGAAATCTCAATACCGACATAGCCGTAAATCCAGACGAGGTCGTAATGATAACAAAGGATACGGCTTATATCAACGATGAAGGTAAGATCATAAGAGAGGCTATCAACCGTCCGCTATCTGGACCTTGGGACTTCCTCAACACATACATCGTAAATGTATATCCTGACACGACATGCTGGGTGAATGACTTCCCAAACTCCGACAACGAGATATATCTTCGCAATTATTTCAGCAACCCAACCTACAACGACTACCCTGTTGTTGGTGTTACATGGGAACAGGCAAACGCATTCTGCGCATGGCGTACCGACTTCCTTCTCAAAGGACTTTCTGGTCAGGCAAAATATATCCAACGCTATCGTCTGCCTTCTGAAGCAGAATGGGAATATGCTGCACGTGGAAAAGATGGTACAGAGTTCCCTTGGGAAAACCCAGACGTTAAGAACGGCGATGGTTGCTTCTACGCAAACTTCAAGCCCGACAGAGGTAACTACACCAAGGATGGCAACCTCATAACCTCAAAGACTGGCATATACTCACCAAACAGCAACGGTCTTTACGACATGGCTGGAAATGTGGCTGAATGGACTTCCACTATCTATACAGAGGCAGGTGTAGAGGCGATGAACGACCTCAATCCAAAGCTTGAGTATAATGCAGCGACAGAAGATCCATACCGTCTGAAGAAGAAGAGCGTAAGAGGCGGTTCATGGAAAGACCCAGAGAGCTTCATCCGCTCGGCATGGCGCTCATGGGAATATCAGAATCAGCCAAGGGCATATATCGGATTCCGTTGCGTCCGCTCATTAGCAAGTCCTGCAAGCCAGAATGGCAAGGGCAAAAAGAAAAGATAAATATATAATTACGAATTACGACTTTCGAATTATAAACAACTATCTGAAAATATGGCAAAATACAGTAAATACAACATAGTATATCAGCTTCAGAAATGGATGGATAGCGTAGCAGGTCAGACCTTCATGAACTACGCCTATTCATGGGGTGCTGCAGTCGTTATCCTCGGAACTCTCTTCAAGCTCACCCACCTTCCTGGAGCCAACTTTATGCTCTTCCTCGGAATGGGAACTGAGGTGTTCGTGTTCTTCATCTCCGCTTTCGACCGTCCTTTCGACAAGACTCAGGAAGGTCGCAACCTTGCAACTGACACAGAACTGGCAGCCGCTCTTGCAGCTCAAACAGCTATAGAAGAAGGGATAAGCGTAAGCCCAACCTCAGAAAACATAGCAGCTGCTACTGCGACATCAGGCAACGCTGGCACTTCTCCAGTATCACAGATATCTGGTGGAACCATCATTATCGGAGGTGGCACTATCGGCGGAGGAGCATCTTCACCATACGTACCTCAGCAAACATCCGTTTCTCAGCAAGCATCTGTTTCTCAACCATCTTCCGAAGCAATATCATTTGCTTCAAGCGGTTCTGAAAAGCAGCCTGAAACCGCCGTTTCTACTCCGCAGATCGGCACACCTTCACCTGCCGTTACTCCTGAAACCGCTCAGGCTATGGAACAGGCAACATCAACATACGTTGACCGCCTCAACGAGCTTAACGAACTCCTTCTCAAGATTGGAGCTGTTAGCGAGCGTCTATCTATCGACTCACAGGAAATGGAGAACCTCAACCGCACACTTACGGGTATTGCACGTGTCTATGAGATGCAGCTCAAGGCCGCTTCACAGCAAATTACAACCCAAGACGAGATTAATGCAGAGACACGCAAGATGGCTGATGAAATCAAGGAACTCAACGCGGTATATGCTCGTATGATCGATGCTATGACTGTTAACATTCCAAAGCAGTAATTTGCATCCTATTAATTATTAACTGTTAATTATTAATTGCATAACCTGTGGCAATAAAGAAGAAACCGGTTTCTCCACGCCAGAAGATGATCAATCTGATGTATGTGGTCCTCATGGCTATGCTGGCGATGAATATCTCCAGCGAGGTGCTTGATGGCTTCAGCATCGTAGATGCAAGTCTAATGCAATCAACGGCAAACACAGAGAAACAGAACACCACAATATACGATGACTTTGAGACACAACTCAAGGCTAACCCTCAGAAGGTCAAGGAATGGTTTGATAAGGCAACACTCGTAAAGCGAATGAGTGATTCCCTTTACAACTATGCCCAACAACTGAAGGTGGAAATCGTGAAAGATGCCGACGGCTCAGATGGTGATGTCAACAATATCGAAAGAGTTGACGACCTTGAGGCTGCAAATCACATTATGCTTGCGCCTGGTACAGGACAGGGTGCAAAGCTTCGCAAGGCAATAGACAACTATCGTGAGCAGATGCTGACTATGATAACCGATGAAGACAAGCGAAAGGTCATAGCAAGCAATCTCACTACAAAGATAACAGGGCGCAGAAATCCCCTCAACAAGAACTGGGAGGAGTATATGTTTGAAGGTATGCCTGTTGCAGCTGCCATCACCATGCTCTCAAAGCTCCAGAGCGACATCCGATATGCAGAGGGCGAGGTACTTCACAATCTCGTAAGCAATATCGACGTTAAGGATATCCGCGTAAACAAGCTTTCTGCCTTCGTTATCCCTAACGCACAGACAGTAGTAAGAGGCGATAAGTTCTCAGCAAAGATTGTAATGGCGGCAGTAGATACCACACAGCAGCCACAGATTTTCATAGGCGGTCACGAGGTTAACCTCAACAACAGCACCTACGAGTTTGTTGCAAGCAAGACTGGCGACTTCACCCTATCTGGCTATATGACCGTACAGAATGGTGGTGGCGAGATTATCCGTCGCGACTTTGAGCAGAAATATACCGTCGTAGATCCTTCTGCTACCGTTTCTGCCACGATGATGAACGTGCTCTATGCAGGTTACTCAAACCCAGTAAGCGTCTCTATACCTGGAGTACCACTTAATAAGGTGAGCGCAACAATGACAGGCGGCTCATTTACTCCTGTAGGACCGGGCAAGTACATTGCCCGACCAACCGCCGTTGGAAAGGACGTGACAATCTCTGTTGCAAGCACACAGACGGGCAAGCCTGTTCAGATGGGACAGTTCACATTCCGCGTTCGCAAGCTTCCTGATCCAACGCCATACATCCTCGTAGGCGATAACCGTTTCCGTGGTGGTGGTCTTGCAAAGGCTTCACTCCTTGGCGCAACAGGCATCAAGGCAGCTATCGACGACGGACTTCTCGACATAGAGTTCAAGGTGACAGGCTTTGAGGCTGTCTTCTTCGACAATATGGGTAATGCCGTTCCTATCGTGAGCGAAGGAGCTTCATTCTCCGCACGACAGATGGATACTTTCCGCAAGTTGTCACGCTCAAAGCGCTTCTACATCTCAAAGGTAAAAGCGATAGGTCCTGACGGAATCCTACGCACACTACCGACCTCTATGGAGGTAATAATCAAATAATGTGTATGAAAAAGAATATGACATATAGGAGATTATGGGCAGCGACATTTCTTGTTGTCCTCTCTCTCATTACCTCTACCGCCTTTGCACAGCCTGCGGCACGACGCGCTCAGCAGGCTCAGAAAGCACAGGTAAAGAGTAATGCCAACAATATGACTGAACGCGCAAAGATTGCATTCCCAACGCAGCAGAAGATGCCGGAGGATGTGGTTTGGCGACGCGACCTATACCGTCTGCTCGACCTCACGAAAGATGAGAACGGAGGTCTCTACTACCCTGTTGAGCCTGTTGGTTCGCAGATGAACCTCTTCACCTACCTCTTCAAGCTCATGCTTTCTGGTCAGATTACGGCATATAAGTACAACCTGAACGGTAATGAGTCGTTCACACCTGATGCAAGGATGAAGCCACTTGAGTTTCTCGACAACTACGGCATCTACTACGAGAAGAAGGATGGCAGACTGAAGATTGACAATTCCGACATACCAAGTCGTGAGGTGAAGTCATACTACATCAAGGAGTCGTCCTATTACGACCAATACACCGCGACCTACCACACCAAGGTTGTTGCCCTCTGCCCTATCATGACCCGCGAGGATGATTTCGGAGGTCAGGCAAACACCTACCCTCTCTTCTGGGTTAAGTATGATGATGTTGCCCCATTCCTCTCAAAGCAGATGATCATGACCAGCAACATCAACAATGCGGCAATGATGAGTATCGATGACTTCTTTGTGAAGAACAAATACAAGGGCGAGATCTACAAGACCAACAACATGCTTGGTCAGACTCTTGCACAAAGCGTTGCTGCCACAGACTCTACCAATCAGGAAGTAGCCTTGAAGAAGGAGCAGCAAAAGATTGAGTCGCAGATGAAGACCTTCGAGAAGAGCATCTGGGGTGATCAGGCTCGCAAGGACTCACTCGACAGCATAGCCAAGGTAGAGAAAGACGGTAAAGGCAAGAAGAAAGCCAAGAAGACAACCCGCCGCTCATCTACCTCTTCTTCCGAGGTTAAGAGCACGAAGTCTAAGTCAAAGTCTTCTGCCGTTTCTGCTGGTTCAGCAAGGGTAAGCGTCCGTCGCCAAAGACATTAAAAGCCCCCCGCCCCCCAAGGGGGAGTCTTTTTAGATAGTATTTCCATTCAATTCATGTAAATGAAAAGTGAAAAATGAAAAATACAGATTAGTATTATTCGTTACAATCTGTCGGTCTAAATGTAATTCGTATTTTTCATTTTTCACTTTTCATTTTATAATTTAAATCAAATTGCTTATGAAAAAGCTTTTACTCACTACAATTGCAATGATTCTCCTCGCGCTTCCATCAAGTGCGCAGGTGAAGTTCGGTATTCAAGGTGGATTGAACATCAACAAATTCATCATGGATACAGATATTGTTGAGTCTGGCAATCAAGCAGGATTCTATGTCGGTCCTACATTCCTTATCGGATGCCCAGTCTTCGATATTGAGATTGCAGGCATCTATGATGTGCGTAGGGGTGAAGTGGATGGCAAGAGTGTGAAGGAGCAGAACCTTAACGTTCAGGCAAATATCCGCAAGGGATTTGACATCAACGACAACAGCCAGATTTTCATCTTTGTCGGTCCACAATGCGCATTCAACATAGATGCAGATGGCATCGATGAGCTAACCGACTGCGTAAAAGACTGGCGATGGAAGAACAGCGACTTTAGCGTTAATATCGGTGGAGGTGTAAAGATCAACCATGTCGAGATAAGAGTGACCTATAATTCTGCTCTCGCAAAGACCGCCGAGGCTATTAAATATGACTTGGGCGACATAATCAAGCTCAAGCCAAAGTCTAACGCATGTCAGATTGGGTTGACATACTATTTCTAAATAATTACGAATTACAAATTACGAATTACCTGGTTACAATAATACAAACTAAGTAATTCGTAATTTGTAATTATTCATTTCTAATGAAATACATCAACGTAATTCTCCCCCTCGGAATAGATGGACTATACACCTACTCTGTGCCTGAAAGCATGGAGAAAGATGTCGTGCCATTCATCCGCGTAAAGGTGCCGTTGGGTATTTCAAAGACATATACCGGACTTGTAGTAAATGCCCCGACAGAGGAGATCTCAATAAAAGAAGGGGTGCAGATACGAGATATAATATCAATTATCGACTCTACACCCGTCCTTCTGCCCCAACAATACAAGCTCTGGACGTGGATTTCTGAATACTATATGTCACCCCTCGGTGATGTGTTTCGTGCAGCCCTACCCTCTGGTATGAAGGCAGAAGGTACTTACCGACCAAAGACAGAGACATACATCGGACTGACCGAGCAGTATCAAAACGAGGATGCACTCCACATAGCGCTCAATATGCTTGTTAGGGCAACCCGACAGCTTGAGGCATTCAATTCTTACCTATCACTCTCCCATTGGGATTCTATTGAGGGCAGCAGCACTCGCGAGGAGATCGTAGAGATAACACGCGAGGAACTGATGAACGATGCCCACGCAAATGCAACTACCATAAAATCTCTTTGCGATAGAGGTCTGCTGTATATCTACGACAAGGAGGTTAGCCGACTGATGCGCGACACATCACTATCCCCTAACCCTAAACCCTCAACTCTAAACGAAGCACAGCAACAGGCCTACGACAGCATCTACAAAGAATGGGAAGAGCACAACGTGTGCCTTCTTCATGGTGTAACCTCAAGCGGAAAGACGGAGATCTACATCAAGATGATCCAATGTGCCATAGACGAGGGTAAGCAGGTGCTGTATCTACTTCCCGAGATTGCACTTACCATACAGATTACCGAGCGTCTGCATCGTGTCTTTGGCAACAGACTCGGCATATACCATTCCAAATACTCTGATGCCGAGCGTGTGGAGATATGGCAAAAACAGCTCTCCGACCAGCCATACGACGTTATCCTCGGAGCACGTTCTGCCGTTTTCCTTCCTTTCAAGAACTTAGGACTGGTGATAATCGACGAGGAGCACGAAAGTTCATTCAAGCAGCAAGACCCAGCCCCACGCTATCATGGACGCTCTGCCGCCATCGTCCTTGCGCAGATGTATGGTGCAAAGACTCTCCTCGGAACAGCCACACCTTGTGCAGAAACCTACTATAATGCCTCTCAGAAGAAGTACGGCTACGTTACCCTCACAAAGAGGTATCAGGACATCAAACTGCCACAGATCAACGTGGTAAACGTGAAGGATCTACGCCATCGTAAGATAATGAGAGGTGTTCTTTCTCCCGACCTGAAAATGGCTATCGGAGAAGCCTTGCATAATGGTGAGCAGGTCATTCTCTTCCAAAATAGAAGAGGCTTCTCGCCCGTAATAGAGTGCCACCAATGCGGTTGGGTGCCTCGTTGCACCAACTGCGATGTGTCACTCACCTACCACAAGAACCTCAACTCGCTCACCTGCCACTATTGTGGCTACACCTATCGTATGCCTACCGAATGCCCTGATTGCCACAATCCCGAACTGAAGGATAGAGGCTTCGGAACGGAGAAGATAGAAGATATCATTCGTGACGAGTTTCCAGAGGCACGCATTGGCCGAATGGATCTTGACACCACAAGAACGCGAAACGCATACGAGCGTATCATAAGCGATTTCTCTTCACAGAAGACCAACATGCTTATCGGTACACAGATGGTTACTAAGGGACTTGACTTCGACCATGTTAGCGTGGTAGGCATCCTATCGGCCGATTCCATGCTCAACTATCCCGACTTCCGTGCATGGGAAACCGCCTATATGATGATAACTCAGGTGGCAGGTCGTGCCGGTCGCAAGGGCAAGCAAGGCAAGGTCATTCTTCAGACCAACAACCCCGAACTGCCTATCATTAAGCAGATTGTGAGAAACGATTTTGCCGGGTATTTCCGCGACCTGGTACAGGAACGTCGTGCCTTCTGCTACCCTCCCTTCTCGCGCCTCATCTACATCTACCTAAAGCATCGTGATAACCAGATTGTGAACAACGCGGGTATCGAACTTGCCAATCGTCTTCGTCAGGCTCCAGCCCTGAAGGGGCAGAAAGGCACTATGATATTAGGGCCTGACAAACCCGCCGTTGCCCGTATCAAGACTCTCTGCATCCGCAAGATAGTATTGAAGCACGACCTCTCCCTCCCTCTCAAATCCGTAAGGGATAACATCCGTTTCTGCGTTCAGCAGATGATGACAGACGCCAACTACAAATCCCTCATCGTGCACTATGACGTAGATCCAAGCTAAGTACGGTTTGCGATGTCGAATGACTAATTACTAAGTACGAATTACCTATATCAATTTGGTGATAAATTCCCCAAAAACATTTTGTAAGTCCTGTAAGGACGGCATATCACAGGATAGGGTGCAACCCTATCTATTGTTGTGAATTGAGAACAAAAGCCCTGTCAGGGCGACATAATTCCATGTTTCTCAGCATGATATGAATTATATCGCACCTACGGTGCTATTGAGAAATGGTGGCTAATTTAACGTAGGTTGCACCCACGCCTATACTATTTCGCCTATACAAGGCTTTTTCGGGAACTTTTCACCATATTGAATATTTTTATACTTATATGGCAACTTGTATTTTTAATTTTTCACTTTTCATTTAAATGTGGGTATTACTAATAATTACTTGACCACTTGACCAGTTGACCATTTAGAATCAAGAGATTAAACGCAAAGCCACCAAGTCGCAACGTATTTTTCACATTCCTTCACGCCTATGCGTCCTGAGTGTTCTTCTGATGGCAAAGTCCTGGAAACAGAAACAGAAAATCTCATTTGCCACGCAAAAACACGGGAGAATATTTTGTGATTTTAAGAAAAAGCAGTACTTTTGCGATTAAAAGAACATATATGGCAAACAACGAGATAATACCCAAAGATGCGAATATACAGGCACAATCTATTGCTGGTCTGTATCAAGATGCTTGTCTTATCATTGACCAGGCACAACAGGCTGCTTATAGTGCTGTAAACGAAACGTTGATTAAGCGTAACTGGCTGCTTGGCTTGCGTATTCAGCATGAAGTACTAAACGATCAACGTGCTGAATATGGCGAGCAGGTTATAAAGAACATCTCTAAATCCCTGACCGCGAGATTTGGAGCAGGCTTTACAAAAACGAACCTCTACAATTACATCGGCTTTTATCAGACATGGCCAGAGATTTTCCACGCAGTGAGTGGAAAATCTATTGAAGATGATTTCGCCAACATTTTCCACGCAATGAGTGGAAAATCAGGTAACGTAATTGATTCTATACGTCCAAACTCACCAATACGGCTTTCGTGGACTCACTACCGCATTATTCTTCAGGAACTCACAGCCGAAGGTCGTGCATGGTACGAGCAAGAAGCTGCTAAAGAAATGTGGAGCACTCGCACCTTGCAACGTAACGTATCTTCGCAATACTATCATCGTCTGCTACAGTCACATGACAAAGCCATTGTGCATGATGAAATGGTAAAACTCACAAAGCCATTGCAGGACAAGTTTGAATATCTGAAGAACCCTGTTGTAGCTGAGTTTCTAGGCTTCAAAAACAACACCAATTATACAGAAAGCGATTTGGAGCAAAGCATTATCGACCATCTCATTTCCTTCTTAATGGAATTGGGAAAAGGCTTTGCATTCGTTGATCGCCAGAAGCACATCCACACCGAGAAAGAAGATTATTACATTGATTTGGTGTTCTACAATTACCACCTTCGCTGTTTTGTACTCATAGACCTAAAGACTACAAAACTAAGCTATCAGGATGTGGGACAGATGGATATGTATGTCAAGATGTATGACGAATTGGTACGTCCAGAAGGTCACAATCCAACTATTGGCATGTTGCTATGTGCAGAAACAGATGAAGATGTGGCTCACTATTCCGTCCTCAATGGTAACGAGCAACTCTTTGCCGCCAAGTATCTCACATTTATGCCTACGCAGGACGAACTACGTCGTGAGATAGAACAGCAGAAAGAATTTTTCCGACTGCAAAACGATAAGTAATGCGGAACAAATAGAGAGATTAAGATCTCTACATACAGCTCTCCACGCTGAGGGTCGTCGCTATTACAGTCATTATCGCCGCCTGCGTCTGAAGAACGAATTCCAAAGTTTCTTTTTCATTGTTGTCTAACCAAGCATTTTCTCTAAGGAGTTCGAAGGGACTTCGACAGATCTCCCAAATGGGTAGTTCGATGTTGATAACATCGGAGTATGTGACCCGATGTTTTTAGTAACATCCACCCATTAGCCGCGCTTGGAGTTCGGGGTTTAATTGTTGATAATTAAGTTAAAATCGAGCTTGCCCATCCCCTCTAAAGGGGGAATTGTGCACTCAGTAGGTTTCTCCCCCTTTAGGGGGATGGTGGGCATTTCCCTTTGTTTGCTCTGGTAGCCTGCAGTACTATCTAACAAATAGCTGGGCCTCTATATCTTAGATATAGCGATTAGGATTAGAAGCGAATTAGAAGTGGAAGAGAAGCGGATTTGAGTTTTAAAAGAAAAATTAAAGTGAAAAATGAAAAATACAAATTACTATTTCCGTTCTTGGCCTTTGATTGGAAAAAGTGACCAGTATTTTTAAAAATTTCATTGTTCAATTTTTCATTTATCTTTCCTTTCGTGGCCTTTGATTGGAAAGCACAAACCAAATTGACAATCCCTTCGGTCGTCGAGTTAACCTTCTTCAGTCTTCGCTCTTCACCTAACCTGCAGCAAAGGTACGCAATTTAATTGTCCTGAACAAGAAAATCAAAAAAATGGAGTTTGCACTTTTAGTTAAAATATATTATATCATTGTATTTCAAAAGGTTACGAAGTTTAAGTATTAAAATCCGTTAACAATTCGTCCACGTTTTTTCTGTACAATGGTCAGGTGGTCAAGTGGTCAAGTATTTTTTAGTAATACCCTCTTTTTCTCGGCATTATATTCTATAATAATAATAATAGTAATAATTAATTATTATTATAGAGGTTGAAAGCAGGGAAAAGGGGGTATGTATAAAAATACTTGACCAGTTGACCATGCGGAAAGAAAAAAGCCCCACCCTAACCCTCACCAAGAGAGGGAGTTTTTTTATATAGATTAATTTCATCTAATACTCTATCACTTGGGGAAGTTCGATATTGATAATATCGGAGCATGCGCCAAAGATGGGTATGAGCGAGTCGTTGTTAGGTCAAGTATATACACTCAAAATCCTCTACCCCAACAATTCACAAAAACAACAGATATTTTATAAGGTCTGTAAAAATATATCAAAATCACAGTTACATCACCTATTGCAAGAGTGTCATTTTGTTATATTTAGATGATTGGAAACGTTATGCAATCTCTATCATATCCGAGTCAAAATCAACACAACGCAATCGAACGTTTTTGAATAATAGCTACAATTAAAACATGAAGATTTTTAGACTTGCACAAATGAATTTAATTGACCACAGCAATGAATTTGAGTCGGTCGAAATACAAGGCAAAGTCAAACATTTTTGCACAATATAGACAATTAAAGTGAGTTTGATGAATTTATACGCTACGCTTGGACATATGAATTGCCGTAATAAACCGCAAATTAACGCCAATTCGATGAACAAAAAAACTTACTGAATAAGCAGCAAGCTGCTATTTACGTAATAAAAATTGTTCGCAAAGCTCAACAAAGTCAAAGCAAGTTCTACAAAATTGCCTGAAAATTTATTTCAAAAAATTTAATTTTATAATTTTCTGAGTCTAATTTTCTGGCCATCGTCGCTAATTTTTGTTCCATAATCATGCTACGAGATTGCTTTTACCAGATATTTTGAATTCGCAAAATCCAACGCTATTTACGTACAATTAGCATCGTTGATGAATATTTGACATTTGATTCACATAAACTTGCTTTTGTTTGATGAGCTATCGCGAACAATTTACATAGCTCTACGCTGTGAAACGCAGAATTTTTTGGTCAAGTGGTCAAGTGGTCAAGTAATTTTTAGTAATACCCATATAATAATTACGAATTAGAAAGTACGAATTACCTATTTAGCTTTACTACTTAAAAAGTTAGCAGAAAGAGTAAATAGGTAATTCGTACTTCGTAATTCGTAATTGGCTTTTATATCACATCATTTACAGCTCATCCTTTGCATAGAAAGCAAGGAGGTGTGGCATGTCGTATGAGAAAAGCTCCTCGTCCTTAAAGAAACGCTTTAGCTCCGCAGCGGCTGTTTCCGGACTGTCAGAGGCATGAACGATGTTCTCCTGACCAGACATGCTATAATTGCCTCGAATCGTGCCAGGAGCTGCTTTACGACCATTTGTAGGGCCTGCCATCTGACGTACAACTTCGATGGCATCAATTCCTTCGAGAGCCATAGCGATAACAGGAGTCACCATCATTGAATCACGAAGGATTGGGAAGAATGGCTTTGAGGCAAGATGGGAGTAATGCTCTTTGAGTATAGCCTCATCAAGCTGCATCATCTTCAGACCTACGATCTTAAGACCTTTCTTTTCAAATATTGAGATAATCTCACCAATGAGTGAGCGCTGAACTGTGCATGGCTTCAGCAGAACCAATGTTTTTTCTTGTTGCATAATATAATTTGAGTGTTGGGTGATAGGTGGTGGGTGGTGGTGGTTTGGGTGATGGGTGGTAGGTGTTGGGTGGTAGGTGTTGGGTGGTAGGTGTTGGGTGATGGTGGTTTGTTGCGTTAATACAAAACGCCATCACCTAACATCTAACACCTAACACCCAACACCTATTAATTACTATTTCTTCGCTGGTGTTGCAGGTTTCTTGGCTGCGCCTGCGCCTCCTGGCTTTGGTGCAGGTTTTGCAGCAGCAGGTTTAGCAGCGCCACCAGTTTTTGGAGCTGGCTTCTTAGCCTTCGGAGCAGGTGCTACTGGTGCATCGACCAATGTACCCTTGACGTTCACATCAGATATACCGATACATTTGCCCTTAACCTGCTCAGATACCCTCATCCAAGGATAGATACGAATATAGATATTCTCGCCCTGCTGTACCTTCTTCAGCAGTTCCTTAGTGATGGTGAAGCACTTATCCTTTGGCACCTTGATACCCTCTCCTAAGAGCTCAGGATCAGAGAAATCATCCTTCGTTGCAAGATATATGTCATAGCAGCTGTTACTGCCTCCGAAACCGCATATATCCAAGGAAATAGCACTCAGATTAAAGACCTTACCCTTTGGCACCTTTGCCTTAAACTCGATGTATCGCGTTGAAACCTCATCGATGTCAATGCTTGGCCATACACCTCCGTCGATATTGAAGAGCATCATCTCTCTGTGTCCGTTAGGAGAGATTGGCACCCTCGCATGATCCTCGATAAACATCTCTGACATGGTAACGTCGGCAGCCTCAAGCAACTGCGCCTTAGCAGCCTTTGAATTATTGGCAAGAGCCCATGTGGCATAAGCCTCATCACCGGCCTCCTTATCGATATTCTCAACCTTTAAGGTCTGGTTCTTTGTCGTGGCACCATCCGATGTGGTCAACTGGCAAGTCAACACACCAGGCTTGGTAGTGTTGGCACGAACATAGACAGGAGTCATAAGGGTAGAGTTGGCATATTTAATCTCAACAGCTTCCTTCCATGAAGATTTATCCAACGAAATCTTGAAGTCATTATCTACCGCCACCGTAATCGTACCACTCTCTGCTGCCATATCAAAACCAGATATGGTAAAGCTCTTGTCTAATTGTGAGCCGACATACGCCAACCCCATATCACCATTGGATGGGGTTACTGATACGCCATTGCCTACAACAATCTCACTTGCGAGTTCCTGTAGAACTTCCTTCCTCTTACCATCCTCGCTCTCTGCCTGCTTCTTCAACTGAAGAGCAAACTCACGTGCTATCAGGGCAGCTCCGAGGGCTGTGGTATGAGTTCTATCCGACTGGAAGAACAGATGACTGGTGCAGTATGAGAGTCCGTATTTGAGATACATCTGAGCAGACAATTCAGTCAGGTTGATGAAAGGCACATCGTCAAATTCCTTTGTCACATCCTGAGCCGACTGTACATAGTCAAAAGTATGGTCGTTTGGCCCTACCTTCTCGCCTTCGAGCCAGAGGTTGTTCTTGATGATAGAATAGCTTTCGCCAAGGTCATGTCGTCCTTCTCTTGTGATTCGCTTGCCATCGTCGGAGAAATACTTACGACTGACAGGACCAACGACGATAGGCTTTACGCCCATTTCCTTGGCCTCCTTGATGTAGTTGCGGATATAGTCCTTATATGTCTCAAATGGCGTGGTACCGCGATAGTCAACACTTCCTACTCGGTTACGTGCACCACGGGAAAGAAAGTACTCCTTCAGTTCCTCACCGTCGGCACCATTGTTCTTCTCATCGTTATGGGCAAACTGGATCAGAAGGAAATCTCCTGACTGCATCTCATCCTTGCCTCCCTTGACGAGGGTAGCCCAAAGACCAGGCTCCTTATAGAAGGACTTGCTCGAAGCACCAGCCTTGCCACGGTTGTTGATCACGACATTATCGGTAAAGAACTGCTGAAGCATCTGGCCCCAACCTCGTTTGTCGGTACTTCCATCAGCAACGTATTCTGACATAGTGGAATCACCGATTGTATGTACTTTCTTTTTAGGTCCTGCGTACACAGCTAATGAAAAAGCTGCGAATGCGCAAGTTATTGTAGATAATATTCCTCTGTTCATGGTCGTATGAGTTTTATCTATTAATAACGTTATTTTTGCTTGGTTAGTATTTGTTGTTAAAGGATATTAACATATTTTCTATCAGTACTGTCTTTATAGGATTACGAATCCCGACAATATGCGACCGCATTTCACGTCGCCTTTTTGCTCTCTTCTTGCCGAGAAGAACCGCTCGTCAGTATAGGTGTCGATAGGGTTTATCTCTATATTCTCAACCGGAACACCGAGCAAGAGCAACTGATGTCGGTTTATTTCCTTCAGATCAAGATGAAGACGTTTTTCATCCGTAGGATGTACGACATTCATCTTTGGTAATCGTGTTGAGACTTTCGCAAGGTCAAAGCCTTCATTCCTGAATGCCTCCCCTACTTCATCACCAACCTCGAAACTTTCAAGACTGATCCCCGGTCCGATAGCCGCCTTGCATTTTGTGGGATCCGTGCCAAAGGTTGTCTGCATCTTCGCGACCGACTTTTCCACGATTCGCTTTACTGTTCCTTTCCAACCTGCATGAATGGCAGCGGCAGCGTGGTGCTCTGGATCATAAACCAAGACAGGGATGCAATCAGCAGTAGAAATGCCGAAAATGATATTCTTCACATCACTTATAACAGCATCAATGCCTTCAAGTCGAGCTTTTCTGTCCTCTTCAGGCAATGCAAGGAACTCCTCGGTGATATGAAGCACGTGATCCGTGTGGGTCTGGTGTGGGTATAGCCCTCCCCTTATCCTACCTTCAATAGCAGGGAAATGACCGAAGATCGTTTCACGGATCAGATCCATGTCACGTCCCTGAGTGCGATCAGTAGTGAAAGCAACAATATCTTTTCCGAGGTTGTATAGCTCCATATCTTATTCTTCCTTTGGCTCTTCTGCGTCTTCGAGGTCTTCAATATCCTCGATGTCGATATACTCTATGTCATCGGCATCCTCAACATCCTCAATGTCGTCAACGTACTCAATGTCATCCATTTCCTCGATGTCATCAAATTCGTCGTCATCATCATCGCGGTTGTCACCGAATATCTCTTCGTCGGCATCACGATCCTCATCATATACCTCTGCTGCGAGATATGAGAGATCCTTGTCACGATGCACGAGTGCGTCTTCTGCTATGACACCTGCAATCTTATTGCTTTCAGAGTTGAGTTCCTTCCATAGAACGTCTTTCAGTTCGTCAAGTCCCTGACCTGTTACGGCTGATATAAACACCACATGAAGATCATCTGGCAAGGTCTCTTTCAGCATCTCGATAAGCTCATCATCAAGAAGATCGCACTTGGTTACGGCAAGAACGCGATGCTTCTGAAGCATTTCTGGGTTGAACTGTTCAAGCTCATTGAGCAGAAGCTGATATTCTTTCTTGATATCGTCAGTATCGCCTGGCACCATGAAGAGCAACAGGGAGTTGCGCTCGATATGGCGAAGGAAACGAAGTCCGAGCCCCTTACCCTCGGCTGCACCTTCGATGATTCCCGGAATATCAGCCATTACGAATGACTGGTTATCACGATAGCCCACGATACCGAGACTTGGCTCAAGCGTGGTGAATGGATAGTTCGCTATCTTTGGACGGGCAGAAGAAAGAGCGGAAAGAAGGGTTGACTTACCCGCGTTTGGAAGTCCTACGAGACCCACATCAGCAAGGAGTTTCAGCTCCATGATGATGGTCATTTCCTGCATAGGCTCACCAGGCTGTGCATAGCGAGGCGCCTGATTGGTAGCTGTGCGGAACTGGAAATTGCCCAATCCACCGCGACCACCTTTCAGCAGAACGACCTCCTGCTTGTCTTCCATAACATCGCAGACATACTTACCGGTCTCGGCATTATACACAACGGTACCGCAAGGAACATCGATATAGATATCCTTACCGTTGGTTCCATGACATTTGTCGCGACCGCCATTGCCACCGTGCTCTGCGTAGATGTGACGCTGGTAACGAAGATGGAGCAGAGTCCAGTAGTTATGGTTTCCACGCAATATGATGCTTCCGCCATTACCACCGTCACCACCGTCAGGTCCACCATTAGGGTTGTACTTCACATGACGAAGATGCATCGATCCTCGTCCGCCCTTGCCCGAACGGCATTGTATTTTTACGTAGTCAACGAAATTACTTTCCATTCTTAATAATTACGAATTACTAATTACGAGTTAAATGATTACTAATTATGAATTACGAATTACCTAATTACTCTGTTCATCGAACTTCCAATTACGAACAATTACGAATCAAAAGTAACTAAGTAATTCGTAATTAGTAATTCGTATTTTCAAAGGTTTATAGGTTTAAGGTTATGAGGTCTTTGCGATTTAACCTTAAAACCTTCCAACCTTCAACCTTACAACCTTAATTTACTTCTTGATAGCAGCGCTGATCTCTGCGTAGATATCGTCGATAGAACCTACACCATTGATCTTAGCGTACTTACCCTGCTTGATATAGAAATCCTTGAGAGGGAGAGTCTGAGAATAGTATGTATCAAGACGCTTCTTAGCTGTCTCCTCGTTGTCGTCAGCACGACCGCTTGTCTGACCACGAGCGATGATGCGCTTGATAAGCTCTGCGTCGTCAACCTCAAGACCGATAACCACGTTAACCTCCTGACCACGATCCTTGAGCATAGCGTCGAGAGCCTCTGCCTGAGCGATAGTGCGTGGGAAACCGTCGAAGATAACGCCCTTGATGTCCTTACCCTTAGAGTCGAGAGTAGAAGCGAGCATGTCAACGATCAGAGAGTCTGGAACGAGCTTACCCTCGTTGATGTAGGCAGAAGCAGTCTTGCCAAGCTCTGTGCCAGCCTTGATCTCTGCACGAAGCACGTCACCAGTAGAGATGTGCTCAACTCCAAATTCAGCGATAATCTTATCGCTCTGTGTACCTTTTCCTGAACCAGGTGCACCGAAATTGAGTGAATAGTTAAGAGTGAAAAGTGAAAAATTTAAGTTTGTATTGCGATTCCTCATTTTTGGCTCTAAATGTAATTTAAATTCTTCACTATTCACTTTTCACTATTCACTTGGAGAGGGGCAGAGCGTATATACATCTCTTAGCTGTCTGCCAGCCTCATTGTAATCAAGTCCGTAGCCTACGATGAAATCGTCAGGTATTACCATTGCAGGATAATCAACCTTTAGGTCAACCTGTAATTTCGTAGGTTTGAAGAAAAGAGAGCAGATAACGGATGAAGCCACGCCCTTGTCCTTGAGAATGCTCTTCATCTTGAGCAGCGTGTTGCCACTCTCCACGATGTCCTCAACGATGATGACATCCCTACCCTTGATGTCAGATTTAACACCAATCAGTTCCTCAACCTTACCTGTGGTCTGTGTTCCGCTATATGATGAGAGTTTTACGAAACTCACCTCACATGGAATGGTTAGTTCACGAACGAAATCGGCACAGAACATAAAGGAACCGTTGAGCACAGCAAGGATTAATGGGGTCTTGCCTTCATAGTCCTTGTTGATCTTCTCTGCAACAGCCTTAACGTTCCTGAGAATCTCAGCCTCCGGAATGCTCAATTCGAACGTCTTGTCGTGTAATTTCACTCTTTTCATTCGTACTAAATGCTAAATTTGGTACAAAATTACTAAAAAAAAAGGAGAAACTGCTCAATAATGATTAAAAATTAGTATTTTTGCACTCATAAATCACAAAATGATGAAAATATTTACGAGTTCACAGATCCACGAACTGGATAAATACACTATAGAGAACGAACCAATTTCTTCTATTGACCTGATGGAGAGGGCTGCAAAAGCTCTCACCCAAGCCATTATGGACACCTGGGATGCAGAAACACCAGTTGTCGTTTTTGCAGGTCCGGGAAACAATGGTGGTGATGCCCTTGCCGTAGCAAGAATGCTGGCTGACAGGCATTACTCCGTAGAGGTTTTCCTTTTCAACACAAGTGGACGACTATCGCCTGACTGTGAGGCAAACCGCGACCTTCTCAGACAACAGAATAACCTCAAGGCTTTCACCGAAGTGGTTCAGGAATTTGACCCTCCTGTTCTAACTAAGGACGTGCTTGTTGTTGACGGTCTATTCGGCTCTGGCATCAACAAGCCGCTTAATGGCGGATATGCAGCTCTTGTGAAGTACGTAAACGCTTCTGAGGCTCAGGTGGTTAGTATCGACCTCCCATCAGGAATGATGACCGAGGACAACACATACAACGTGAAGGCTAACATCATTCGCGCAGACGTTACCCTTACCCTTGGTGGCAAGAAGCTCTGCATGATGATGCCCGACCTTCAGCCGCTCTTCGGATATATTCGTGTGCTCGACATAGACCTCAGTCAGGAGTTTATCGACAAGACTGAGACCCAATACAGCATTATTGAAGAGAACGATATTCGCCGTATGTTCATGCCTCGTGACGAATTTGTGCACAAAGGCAACATGGGACATGCACTTATCATTGCCGGCTCTTATGGAATGCCAGGAGCAGCTGTTCTCGCTACTCGTGCCTGTCTTCGCTCAGGTGTGGGTAAGGTAACGGTTCATGTTCCGAAGCGCAATTATGATATAATGTCGATCTCAGTTCCTGAGGCTATCATGCAACTGGATAAGGAAGAGACGATCTTCACCCAACCAGCAGACTATCAAGGATATGAGGCAATTGGCATCGGTCCCGGTCTCGGACAGAACGAGAACACCGCGATAGCCGTTATTGCCCAGATAAGAAGCAACAAGACTCCGATGGTTATTGATGCCGACGCCCTCAATATTCTTTCAACCCATAGGGCATGGATGCAGCAATTGCCAGAAGGTCTTATCCTTACACCTCACCCTCGCGAGCTTGACCGCCTTGTGGGGGTATCTTCAAGTGATGACTTCGAGCGTCTTACCAGGGCTCGCGAACTATCTCAGCAACTTCGTGCATACGTAATACTGAAAGGTCACTATTCAGCTCTATGTATGCCTAACGGACATATTATATTCAACTCAACTGGTAATGCAGGTATGGCAACGGCTGGTTCAGGAGATGTGCTTACGGGTATCATTACCGGACTTCTTGCCCGTGGCTACTCACGCGAGAATGCCGCGATTATGGGTATGTACCTCCATGGTCTTGCGGGCGACCTTGCAGCAAGCGAGCTTGGTGAGGAGAGTCTCACGGCAAGCGACATAATCAATTATCTTCCAAAGGCTTTCTGCCAGTTATAGTTTAGAATTTTTATATGAAAAGAATCATATCGCTTTTTTCCATTGCCCTTGCAATGTTCACTTCCGCGTTTGCTCAGGATCCTGTGAACGAGGGCGCACCATATTATCTTCCAAAGACTGCTTTCAAATTCCGTATTCTCGTTCAGAAGACAACATTCACACCTGGTGAGTATGCGGAATATGCGTCTCGCTATCTGAAACAGTCGGATGCCGTACTCGAACCTAAGACATCCTACAAGATTCTCGACCTCAAAATGCAGCCTATCGGCGTGCCAGATGCTTCTAAGCACTATACCGCCAAGGCTGGTATGAAATATAACATCCAGAAGATTCACGTGAGCGATAATGGCGTGCTTCTCTCCGTCAATACAGATCCTGCCCCCAACAAGGAAGAACCTTTGTTCACACCTGCCAGAAAACCGGCTATTCTCAATCCTCGCGACTATATGAGCGAGGACATTCTCGCAGCTGGCAGTAAGGCAAAAATGGCTCAGCTCTGCGCAGAAGAGATCTACACCATCCGTAATTCGCGTAATGACCTTACACGTGGTACAGCTGAAACTATGCCAAAGGATGGCGAGCAGCTGAAACTCATGCTTGCCTCTCTCAATACTCAGGAAAAGGCTCTCCGTCAGCTTTTCGAGGGTGTTACCGAGGTTGATACTACCGAGCATGTAGTAACGGTGGTAGCAGATGTGCAGACTCCCGGTCAGTTGGCTTTCCGTTTCTCTGAGGTATTCGGAATTACCGCCGTTGACGATTTCTCTGGCTCTCCATATTATATTAGCGTGACTGACCTCCGTCAGACTCCAGAAGACACTCGCACGGAGAAGGAGAAAATCATCCAGAAAGACGATCCTGGACTTTTCATAAACGTTCCAGGCAAGGCTCACGTCGTGCTCTTTAATGCTAACAAGACCGTCAAGGAAATGGATGTGTTCTACCCTCAGTTCGGTAGGGTTGAAGCTCTCTCTGCCAGTCTGTTCAACAAGAAGGTCTCTACCTCATTTCAGCTTAACCAAGCAACAGGTACGACTATGCACCTGAATGTGCAGGAGATAGGGAAGTAAGGGAAAACACCACAGCCCCTCCCCCGTGGCCATAAATAAATAGGAGATAAACTTTCGTTTATCTCCTAAATTGTTTTGTGTGTATCTAAGAAATACTCTGTCTTACTTAGCGAGCTTGCCGTCAGAGCCGAGTACGTTTACAATCTTGTGGATGTACATCTTCTTCATGTTCTCACGAGCTGGCTTCAGA